>NZ_JBHVGL010000001.1:284723-608389 GCF_042800875.1 Kitasatospora sp. NPDC057595
TTGGTCCCCGCGGCGGTGGTCCGGCGGGTGGTCTTGGTGCGGGCCCGCTCGCGGGACACCGGGTACGGCCGCAGCGGGGAGAGGGCCCCCCGCCGCGGGGGGGGGCCCCTTCTCCCGTCTGTCCGTGCGGAGCGGTCAGAGCCGCTCGACCACGTAGTCGATGCAGACCGTGAGCGCCTCGACGTCCGCCGGGTCGATCGCCGGGAACATCGCGACGCGCAGCTGGTTGCGGCCCAGCTTGCGGTACGGCTCGGTGTCGACGATGCCGTTGGCGCGCAGCGCCTTGGCGACGGCGGCGGCGTCCACCGAGTCGTCGAAGTCGATCGTGCCGACGACCTGCGAGCGCTCGGCCGGCTTCGCCACGAACGGGTTGGCGAACGAGGACTTCTCGGCCCAGCCGTACAGCCGCGACGAGGAATCAGCCGTACGGGCGACGGCCCAGTCGAGCCCGCCGTTGCCGTTCAGCCACTCCAGCTGGTCGGCCAGCAGGAACAGGGTGGCGATCGACGGGGTGTTGTACGTCTGGTCCTTCGACGAGTTGTCGATGGCCGTCGGCAGGTCGAAGAACGGCGGGATGTACCGGCCGGAGCCGGCGATCTCGGCGGCGCGCTCCAGCGCGGCGGGGGAGAACGACGCCAGCCACAGGCCGCCCTCGGAGGCGAAGGACTTCTGCGGGGCGAAGTAGTAGACGTCGGTCTCGGCGATGTCCACCGGCAGGCCGCCGGCGCCCGAGGTGGCGTCCACCAGGACCAGCGAGCCCTCGTCGCCGCCGGCCGGGCGGGCGATCGGCATCGCGACGCCGGTGGAGGTCTCGTTGTGGGTGAGCGCGTAGACGTCCACACCGGCCTCGGCGACCGGCAGCGGGTGGGTGCCGGGGGCGGTCTTGATCACGCTCGGCTCGGCCAGCCAGGGCGCGGCCTTGACGGAGGAGGCGAACTTGGAGGAGAACTCGCCGAAGTCGAGGTGCTGGGACTTCTCCCGTACCAGGCCGAAGGCCGCGATGTCCCAGAAGGCGGTGGACCCGCCGTTGCCGAGTACCACCTGGTACCCCTCGGGGAGGGAGAACAGGCTGCTCACGCCCTCGCGCACGCGCTTGACCAGGTTCTTCACCGGGGCCTGGCGGTGCGAGGTGCCGAGCAGGGAGGTCTCGGTCGCGGCGAGGGCACTCAGGGCCTCGGGGCGCACCTTGGACGGGCCGCAGCCGAAACGGCCGTCGGCGGGCTTGATGTCAGCGGGGATCTGGATCTGAGCCACGGGGCGCAGCCTACCCGCCGGGATGGCCGGAATCGACGGCGGTCCGCCCGCTGAGATGGCCTCGACCGGCCTGCGAGCTGCGGAAACAGCGGGTCCGGTTCGAATGCCGGACCCGCTGCGGGGTGAATTCGCGGCCGACCTGCGGGTCAGCGGGCGATGGCCTCGTAGCCCTCGATGTCGCGCGGGCTGCGCGGGCCGGGGCCGATGTAGCGCGCGGCGGGGCGCACGAGCCGGCCCGTGCGCTTCTGCTCCAGGATGTGCGCCGACCAGCCGGCCGTCCGGGCACAGGTGAACATCGAGGTGAACATGTGCGCCGGGACCTCGGCGAAGTCCAGCATGATGGCGGCCCAGAACTCGACGTTGGTGGCGAGCACGCGGTCGGGGCGGCGGTTGTGCAGCTCCTCCAGCGCGGCCTTCTCCAGCGCCTCGGCGACCTCGAAGCGCGGGGCGCCGAGTTCCTTGGCGGTGCGGCGCAGCACGCGGGCGCGGGGGTCCTCGGCGCGGTAGACGCGGTGGCCGAAGCCCATCAGGCGCTCGCCCTTGTCCAGCGCGTTCTTCACCCAGGTGGTGGCGTCGCCGGTGCGCTCGATCTCCTCGATCATGCCGAGCACCCGGGACGGCGCGCCGCCGTGCAGCGGGCCGGACATCGCGCCGACCGCGCCGGAGAGGGCGGCCGCGACGTCGGCGCCGGTGGAGGCGATGACCCGGGCGGTGAACGTCGAGGCGTTCATGCCGTGCTCGGCGGCGGAGGTCCAGTAGGCGTCGATGGCCTTGACGTGCTTGGGGTCGGGCTCGCCGCGCCAGCGGATCATGAACCGCTCGACGACGGTCTCGGCCTTGTCGATCTCGCTCTGCGGGACCATCGGCAGGCCCTGGCCGCGGGCCGACTGGGCGACGTACGAGAGCGCCATGACGGCGGCCCGGGCGAGGTCGTCGCGGGCCTGATCGGCGTCGATGTCCAGCAGCGGCTTGAGGCCCCAGACCGGGGCGAGCATGGCGAGCGCGGACTGCACGTCGACCCGGATGTCGCCGGAGTGGACCGGGATCGGGAACGGCTCGGCGGCCGGCAGGCCGGGGTTGAACTTGCCGTCCACCAGCAGGCCCCAGACGTGGCCGAAGGAGACATTGCCGACCAGGTCGTCGATGTCGACGCCCCGGTACCGCAGAGCGCCGCCTTCACGGTCGGGTTCGGCGATCTCGCTCTCGAACGCGACGACACCTTCGAGCCCGGGTACGAAGTCGGACATGCACGGCTCCTTCAGTTCTGCGATCGGCGGCCGCCGTGGTGGGGAGGCGCGCCTCTGACCGAATGGTGGTTGGCACTCGGTGCCAGGGTGACAGGCACGGGGTGCATTGCGCCATACACCACGGTGGTGATGTTTCCCCCGGGCCCGCTTGACTTTTCGCCCGACGGCCGGTCGTACCCGGCGGATCCGCGGAAGCAAGGGCGCGGTTGCGGACAAATCACCGTACGACGGGCAGTCGATCGGTGGCGAGTCACCTTATCTCCAGCCGGGGTTTGTCCGGAGGTAGCGGTGCCGGTTGCTTGTCGTACGGGATGATGTTGACGTGCAGACCCCGGACCGCGCCCAGTCGACGCCCCTGACCCCCGCCACCCGGATCCTGGCCGACGAGGCCCGCCCCGGACCGGACCTCACCGTGATGCGCAAGCACTACGCGCACGAGGGCCTGGTCGAGGAGCAGCTCGCCGCCGAGCCGATCGGCCAGTTCGGCCGGTGGTTCCACGACGCGGACGACGCGGGGGTGGTGGAGCCCAACGCGATGGTGCTCTCCACCGCCGACGCCGCCGGGCGGCCCAGCGCGCGCACCGTGCTGCTCAAGGCGTTCGACGCCCGGGGCTTCGTCTTCTTCACCAACTACGGCTCCCGCAAGGGCACCGAGCTGGCCGCCAACCCGCACGCGGCGCTGCTCTTCCCGTGGGTCGCGCTGGCCCGTCAGGTGATCGTCCAGGGGCGAGTGGAGAAGGTCGGCCGGGACGAGACCGCGGCCTACTTCCGCACCCGCCCGCACGGCTCCCAGCTCGGCGCCTGGGCCAGCGAGCAGTCCAGCCCGGTCGCCTCGCGGGAGGTGCTGGAGCAGCGCTACGCGGAGCTGGAGCGGCGCTACCCGGAGGGCGAGGGGGTGCCGGTGCCGCCGTTCTGGGGCGGGTACCGGGTGGTGCCGGCGAGCGTGGAGTTCTGGCAGGGGCGGGAGAACCGGCTGCACGACCGGCTGCGGTACGTCGCCGAGCCGTCCGCCCCGACGGGCTGGCGGGTGGAGCGGCTCTGCCCCTGAGGCGGGCGCGGCGCTGCCCTTGAGGCGGGTGCGCCGCTGCCCCCGAGCCGGGCGCGGCGCTGCCCGTCAGGGCGCCCGGCGGACGCCGGGCGCTCCCCGGCCGCACGCCCCTGACCAGGGGCGTCGAGGTCACGGGCCGGAGTTGTGACGACACCGCGACAACTTCCTCCGCCCACCGGCTGACCGGCCGTCACCCCACCAGTATGGTGGGGACGTTCACCGGTCGGTGGGGGGTTGTCGGTGCGGCCGTACTTCTTCTTCAGCTACGCGCGGCGGGACCATCAGGTCGGAGGCGCCTTCGTCGACCAGTTCTTCACCGACCTCCGGGACGAACTGGCGCGGATCGAGCCCGAGGCCGGACCGGCCGAGCTGGCCTACCGCGACACCGAGCAGCTGAGGGTCGGCGACGACTGGGAGCGGCAGCTCTCCCGGATGGTCGGCGCCAGCCGCACCATGGTCGCGCTCTACTCGCCCGCCTACTTCGCCAGCGACTACTGCGGCAAGGAGTGGACCGCCTTCGACCACCGGACGCGCCGCCACCAGGAACAGACCGGCGAGAGCGTCGCGGCCCTGATCCCCGTGCTGTGGGAGCCGCCGCCCGAGGAACTGCCCGCCGAGGTGCGGCGGATCCAGTACGTGCAGGACGACTTCGGCGCGGAGTACGCCGCCGGCGGGCTGCGCCACCTGCTGCGCACCGACCCGCACGGCACCGCGTACCGCCTGGTGGTGCGGGTGATCGCGGAGCGGGTGCGGGAGGCCGCCGCCTGGCGGGTCACCGAGCACCGGGACCTCGACCTCGGGCGGGTGGAGGGCTGCTTCCCGCTGCCGGAGGTCGGCATGACCGCCGGACGCAGCAGTCAGGTCCGGCTCTTCGTCGCCGCCCGCTGGGCCGGGGACCGGACCGCCGCGGCGAACGGCGACCGCGTCCCGCCGCAGCGCTCCGAGGCCGGGCCGGCCGCGGGGACGGACGGCGCGGGCGGCTTCGACGAGCGGTACCACGGCGGCTGGTACGGGGCGCACCCCCGGGACTGGGCGCCCTACCACCCGCCCCGGCTGCCCTCGCTGGCGGTCCAGGCCCAGCAGGTGATCACCCGGGCCGGGCACAGCACCAGCCTGGAGACGATCGGCCCCGACCTCGCCGACGCGCTCGACCGGGCCCGGGAGAACAACGAGGTCAGCGTGCTGCTGGTGGACCCGTGGGCGGCCGGCCGGGAGCCCTACCGGCAGGCGCTGCGCGACTTCGACCGGCAGAACCACCCCGTCACCGCCGTCCTGCTGCCCGACAGCTCCGAGGACCCGCCGCCGGGTCCGGCGCGCACCCGGCTCTGGGAGGGGGTGCGCGACGTGTTCTCGCGCACCTGGTTGCACCGGTCCGGGCCCGAGCCGCTCTTTCGCATCCACGTCCGGCGGGAACGCTTCGAGCGCGAGCTCCTGTCGACGGTGACCGTGGCCCAGAACCGACTGCTGGACCAGATCGACGACGACCCGGTGACGGCCCGCGCCCAGTTCGGGCTCGGCCCCGACCCGCGGCCGATGCCCGGGCTCACCATCCCGGCCTGGCCGCCGCCCGCCTCGCCGCGCCCGCCCGAGCCACCGGACCCCCCGGCCCAGGCGGGCCCGCGACTGCCGCGCCCGGGGAACACTCCGGGGAACGGGGCCGCCCCCGGGGCACGGGCGGTCCTGCGAGAGGAGACCGTGCCCCCGGCCACCCGGGCGCCCAGTGAAGGAGAAGCGGACCGATGAGCCCCGAGCACGCCGCCCTCGCGGACCACGGGTCCGCCGCGCTGGCACCCCCAGAGACCGGCACCGTCGTCACCTTCTACTCGTTCAAGGGCGGCACCGGCCGCACCATGGCCCTCGCCAACCTGGGCTGGATCCTGGCCAGCCAGGGCCTGCGCGTCCTGGTGGTGGACTGGGACCTGGAGGCCCCGGGCCTGCACCGCTACTACCACCCGCTGCTGGTCGACCCCGAACTCCACGCCACCGACGGCCTGATCGACATGCTCCGGGCCTACGTCGACGAGGCGCTGCCCGGCCCCGACCGCCCCGGCCCCGGCCCGGACCCGCAGGACTGGCTGGCCGCCCCCGGCCGGCTGGAGCAGTACCTGTGCGGTCTGGCGCTCGACCTGCCGGACGGCGGCCGGCTCGACCTGATGCCGGCCGGCCGGCAGAACGCCGCCTACTCGGCCGCCGTCACCAGCTTCAACTGGCGCAGCTTCTACACCCGCGCCGACATCCGCGGCGCCGAGTTCCTCTGCGCGCTGCGCGAGCAGTGGACCAGCAGCTACGACTACGTGCTGATCGACAGCCGCACCGGCGTCAGCGACACCTCGGGCATCTGTACCGTGCTGATGCCCGACACCGTCGTGGACTGCTTCACCCTCGGCGCCCAGAGCATCCGCGGCGGCGTCGACGCGGCCCGCGCCATCGTCGACGCCGACGAGCGCGAGATCCGGGTGCTGCCCGTCCCGATGCGCGTCGAGGACGCCGAACGCGCCGGGCTCGCGGCCGGCCGCGACCTCGCCCACGACGCCTTCGCCCCGTACCTGGGCCGCTGGCTCGGCCCCGAGCACCGCGCCGCGTACTGGAGCGACGTCGAGGTGCCGTACAAGCCGTTCTACGCCTACGAGGAGGTGCCGGCCACCATCGTGGACCGGCCGCAGCAGGGCCGCACCCTGCTCGCCGCCTTCGAACGGCTCGCCGCCTGGCTCACCGACGGCCGGGTCCGCGAACTGCGGCCCGTCCCCGACGCGGCCCGCCGCCGGCTGTACGCGGCCTACCTGCGCAAGGGCCGCACCCGCTCCCGCCAGGTGTACGTCAGCTACGCCCCCAGGGACCGGGTCTGGGCCGAGTGGATCGCCGGGACCCTGCGCGGCTTCGGCTACCTGGCCACCCTGCACAGCGCCGCCGTGCCGCTCGACCCCGGTCCGCCGCAGGCCGCCGCGCTGCCCGAGGCCGCCGGGCCGCTGGACGGCGACGGCCGGCTGCTCGCCGTGCTCACCGGCGACTACGCCGCCCTGCCGCGGGCCCGGGAGATCTGGCGCCGGCTGACCACCCAGGACCCGGTGAGCGATGCCGGCGGCCTGCTGGCGGTGCGGGTCGGCGTGCCGGAGCCGGCGGAGCCGCCCCAGTTCGCCGGCCACCGGGCCCTGGAGCTGGCGACCGGCTCCGCCGAGCAGGCCGAGTCGCAGCTGTTCGAACTGATCGGCCCGCCGCCCGGTGCCGGGCGCTGGATGGACTCCGGCGAGTTCAGCGTCGCCCGCCTGCCGCGCTTTCCCGACAGCCGCCCCGCCATCCGGAAACTGCCGCCGCGGCTGTCCACCTTCATCGGCCGGACGCGGCTGCTGGAGGCCGTCCGCGACGGCTTCACCGCCGGCGCCGACGGGGCGCCGGTCCAGGTGCTCTACGGCATCGGCGGGGTCGGCAAGTCGCAGGCCGCGATCGAGTACGCGCACCGCTTCGCGTCCGCCTACGACGTGCTCTGGTGGGTGCCCGCCCAGCAGCCCGCGGTGATCCCGCAGCGGCTCGCCGAACTCGCCCCCGGCCTCGGTCTGGAGACCGACGGCGACGTCACCCGCACCGCGCGCGCGGTGCTCAAGGCGCTCGGCAGCGGCCGGCCGTACCGCCGCTGGCTGCTGCTCTTCGACAACGCCGAGGACCCGGAGCTGCTGGACCCCTGGCTGCCCGCCGCCGGGCCGGACGGCCACGTCCTGGTCACCTCGCGCGACCGGCGCTGGGCCCGCCGGCCCGGGCGCACCGAGGTGGAGGTGTTCGACCGCGCGGAGAGCGTCGAACTCGTCCGGAACTCCAACACCGGCGTCGAACGGGCCGATGCCGAACGGATCGCCGAGCTGCTGGGCGACCTGCCGCTCGCCGTCGGCCAGGCCGCCGCCTGGCTTCAGGAGACGCCGATGCCGGCGGCCACGTACGCCGACCTGCTCGACGAGACGCTCACCGACATCCTCGACCGCTCGGCCCGTTCCGGGGCCGGCAGTGGTTCCGGCGCCGGTTCGGGTGTCGGTTCCGGCGTCCCGGGTGCCGGTTCCGGCAGCGGCCCGGGCAGCGGGCGGGCCGCCGAGGAGGGCCCCAACGCCACGGTCACCGAAGCCACCTGGCGGATCGTGGGATCCGACCTGCGGCTGATCAACCCCCCGGCCGCCCGGCTGCTGGAGATCTGCGGCTTCCTCGGCCCGGAGGCGATCCCGATCGGGCTGCTGTACAGCCCGCCGGTGATCGAGGCGATCGACCTGCCGGCCGGCGTCGGCGACCACCGGCTCGCCGTCGGCGACATCCTGCGCACCGTCAACCAGTTCAACCTGGCCCGCTACGACCAGGCCGCCGGGACGCTGGTGGTGCACCGGATCGTCCAGGCGCTGCTGCGCGAGCAGGTCGCGGCGGCCGACTGGGACCGGGTCCGCGGCGTGGCGCACCGGGCCCTCGCCCTCGCCGACCCCGGCGACCCGGACGCACCGCACCACTGGCCCCGGTACGCCGAACTGCTGCCCCACCTGCGCCCGTCCGGCGCGGAGGAGTCGACCGACCCGGCGGTCCGGCAGTGGATCGTCAACTCGGTCCGCTACCTGTGGCAGCGCAGCCTCCACGAGGCGGGCCGGGAGCTGGCCGAGTGGGTCCTCGCCCGCTGGCGCCAGGTCGGCCCGCTGGACACCGAGCGCGACGTCAGGGTGCAGCTGCTGCGCGTCCAGCTCGGCAACATCCAGCGGACCCTGGGGCTGGCCCGGGAGGCGTACGAGAACGACCGGGACGCCTTCGAGCGGCTGACCTCGCTGCGGGGCCGGGACCACCGGGACGTGTTCCCGGCCGCCACCAGCCTCGGCGCGGACCTCCGGCACCTCGGCCGCTACGCGGCGGCACGGGAGCTGGACGAGGAGACGCTGGCGGGCGCCCGCCGGGTGCTGGGCCACGACGACCGGCGCACGCTGATGGCGGAGAACAACCTGGCCATCTCGATCGCCCTGGCCGGGGACTTCATCGAGGCGGTGGCCATGCACGTGCGGCTGTATCCGCGGAAGCTGGAGGTGTTCGGCAAGCACAGCCCGTACACCCTCGGCGGGTCGGTCACCTACGGTCACGCGCTGTCCGAGGTGGGGCGTCTGAACGAGGCACTGCCCCGGCTGGACAAGGCCGTCCGCCGGAGCCGGGACGTGTTGGGGGAGGACCACGACGACACCCTGCGCGCCAGGCGGTACCGCAGTGCCACCCTGCGCCGGCTGGGCCGGCTCCCGGAGGCCCTGGTCGAGGCCGAGGACGTCCACCAGCGGTTGTGCGGGCGCTACGGGGCGGACCACCCCGCGAGCGCGGCCGCCGCCGGGACGCTGTCGGCGGTGCTCGGCGTGCTCGGCGACGGCGAGCAGTCGGTCGAGCTCGCCGAGGACGCGCACCGGTACTACCGGGACCACCTCGCCGCGGGGCACCCGGCGGAGCTCATCGCGGCGGGCAACCTCGCGGTGGCCTTCCGCCGCTCCGGCCGGGTCGAGGAGGCCCGGCCGATCTCCGGCGAGGTCCTCGCCGGCCTGCGCGGGGTGCTCGGCGAGCACCATCCGTGGGTCGCCTTCGCCCGGCTCAACCGGGCGAACGACGTGGCCCGTACGGGTGCGTACGACGAGGCGCTCGCGCTGGCCGACGAGGCCGCCGTCCTGCTGGACGACCGTCTCGGCCCGGACCACCCGGACACGCTGGCGGCCTCGGCGAACCTCGCGCTGGCGCTCACCGCCGTCGGCGAGCCGGGGCGGGCGGCGGAGTTGGGGGCGCGGACGCTGGCCCGGGTCCGCGCGGTCCTGCCCGAAGGGCACCCGCTCACCGAGGCCATCCGGGTGGGGGAGTGGCTGGACACCTTGATCGAGATGCCGCCGACGTGACGGCGGGCCGGGCCGGCGGGAGAGGGGAGTCGTCCGTGGAGCGGACCGCGGAGCCGGGTGCGGTGCCCGGGCCGGCTGTGTCCGGGCAGGCTGTGCCCGGATGGGCCGGGCCCGGGCAAACGGGGCCGTGCGGCACCGGGGACCGCCCCGCCCTCGCCGACCTGGCCAGACTCGACGCGGGTGAGCTGGCCGGCCGGCTCGAACTGGCCCTGGCCGGTGCGGGGGTCCGACCGGTCTCTCCTTTCGACTCGGCTATTTGAAAAGATGATTAGCGGGCGTCCGGCCCTGGAAACGTGCCGACATGACGCCTCCTCCGCAGCCGCTCACGCAGGTCGTCCTGAAGGTCCACAGCCGGTGCGACCTCGCCTGCGACCACTGCTACGTCTACGAGCACGCCGACACCGGCTGGCGCTCCCGGCCGCGGGTGATCGGGGACGCGGTGCTGGCCGGGGCCGCCGAGCGGATCGGGGAGCACGCCGCCGCGCACGGGCTGACCGTCGTACGGGTCGTCCTGCACGGGGGTGAACCGCTGCTCGCCGGCCCGGCGGTGATCCGGCGGGCGGCGGAGCTGCTGCGGGCCGCGCTGCCCGAAGTCTGCGACCTGGACCTGCGGCTGCACACCAACGGGGTGCGGCTGGACCGGGAGCACTGCGAGCTGTTCGACGAACTCGGCATCCGGGTCGGCCTCTCGCTGGACGGCGACCGGACCGCCAACGACCGTCACCGCCGGTTCGCCGACGGCCGCTCCAGCCACTCGCGGGTGCTGCGGGCCGTCGGGCTGCTGCGCGAGCCCCGGTTCCGGCACCTGTACGCGGGGCTGCTCTGCACCGTCGACGTGGCGAACGACCCGGTGGCCGTCCACCGGGCGCTGGCCGAACTGGAGCCCCCGGCCGTGGACTTCCTGCTTCCGCACGCCACCTGGGAGCGGCCGCCGCGGCGCCCCGCCGGTGCGGGCGCGACGCCGTACGCCGACTGGCTGCTGGCCGTCCACGCGCGCTGGGAGGCGGACGGCCGCCCGTTCGCCGTCCGGACCTTCGACTCGGTGCACCGCACCCTGTCGGGGCTGCCCGGCCTGAGCGAGGCGCTCGGGCTGGAGCCGGTCGACCTGGTGGTGGTGGAGACGGACGGGACGTACGAGCAGGCGGACAGCCTGCGGACGGCGTACGACGGCGCGCCCGCCACCGGGATGGACGTCTTCCGGCACAGCCTCGACGACGTCGCCCGGCATCCGGGGACGGCCGCCCGGCAGTCGGGCCTGGCCGGGCTGAACGCCACCTGCCGGGCCTGCCCGGTGGTGCGCTCCTGCGGCGGGGGGCTGTACGCGCACCGCTACCGGGACGGCTCCTTCGACCACCCCTCGGTGTACTGCGCGGACCTGCGGGCGCTGATCGACGGCCTGGCCGACCGCGCCGGGGGCGTGCGGCGCCCCGCTCCGCCGGTGGACGTCGCCGGGCCGGCACTCACCGATGAGCAACTCGACGAACTGGCCGCCGGATTGGGCGGACCGGAGACCGTCCGCGCGCTGGCCCGGTCCCAACTCGCCCTCACCCGGGCGATGCTGGCCGCCGTGCACGGCTCCTCCGGGCTGCCCCGCTCGGCGGCCTGGGAACTGCTCGCCGAGCTCGACGCCGCCGAACCCGCCACCGTGGACTCGGTGTTGGCCCACCCGTACGTCCGGGCCTGGGCCGCGCGACGGCTGACCGGCGACCCGGGTGCCGGTCTCGGCCCGCTGGCCGAACTGGCCGCCTCGGCAGCGGTGTTGGCGGGGCGCGGGGACGCGGTGGCGGTGCCGGTCCAGGACGGTTCCCTCCACCTTCCGACCCTCGGCCGCCTGGTGCTCGGCGCGGGCGTCCGAGAGGTGCGGGTCACCGGCGGGCGGACGGGCTGGACGGCGCGCGCGGACGACGGCACGCTCACCGGTCCGGATGATCCGCGCTGGCAGCCGGTCCGCCGGATCGGACTGACCGGCGGCCGGACGCTCGCGCTGGAGGACGTGGACCCGCAGCGGTCCGCCCACCGCTGGCCGCTGGCGGACCGATTGGACGACGCCGAATTCTCCTTCTGGACGAGGGATTTGATCGATGCCGCCGACCTGCTCGACCGCGACCTGCCCGAGTACGCGGCCGGCCTCTGGGCGGGCCTGAGCACCGTCACTCCACTGCGGCCGAGGCCGGACAGGCACGACGTCAGCTCGGCGGCCCGGCAGGCCTTCGGCGCGGTCGGCATCGCCCGCCCGCGAACGGCGCCGACGCTGGCGCTGCTGCTGGCCCATGAGTTCCAGCACGTGAAGCTGGGGGCGGTGCTCGACCGCTGGGAGCTGTACGACCGCGCCGACACCCGCTTGTTTGAGCCCTTCAACCTCTCCCCGCGCCCGATCGGCTCCCTCTTCCAGGCGGTCTACGCCCATCTCGCGGTCACCGCCTTCTGGGGCACCCGCGCCCGCACGGACCCGTCCGCGCAGCCCCGCTTCACCCACTGGCGCGCCCTCACCGACGAGGCAGTGGACCTGCTCGCCACCAGCGGCGCGCTGACCCCCCTCGGCCACCGCTTCGCCACCGGGGCGAGGCACTCGGTGGACGCCTGGCTCAGGATCACGGCCTGAGCCCCCGGGTTGGTCGACCAGGAACAAGGCCAAGTAGCGCCGGCCGGTCCCGCACCGCGAACCCGGCCTCTACCTGTCCAACGTCAGCACGCTCGACTCGACGCGGGGCATCGTCCAGGATTTCCGGTAGCAAGGCGACGTTCACCGGCTGCGACCTCGGCCGGGCCGTTGTAGAGGCCTGCGCCCTGCGGTCGGCCGAGTTCGGCCGAGGGAAGTACCAGGACCTCGATCTGCGCGGAAACGATCTGAGCACCATCCGGGGCGTCGGAAACCTGGGCAAGGTCATCATCGACCGGACCCAGCAGGCCCAATTCGCCGAAGCCCTGGTCGCCGAGCCGGACGTGACATCCTCGACGACCGGCGGTGAGACCGTCTGACCGGGCCCCACCTGCCGTTGGTGTTCCGGGCTGCTCCCGCGCGTCGCGGGAGCAGCCCGGAGGAGTTGGGGGTCAGTGGGTGAGGTGGTCGAACTCGCCGGCCTTGGCGCTCTGGAGCCAGGCGGCGAGGTTGGCCTTGGTGATGGTGAGGACGGCGGCGGGGTCGTCGGACTCGCGGATGTGGATGGCGTTTCCGGCGGATGCGATCTCGACACACTCGGCGGCGTCCCCGCTGAACGTCGACTTCTGCCAGTTGAACTGCTCCATGGCTACCTCCCCAGGAGTTTGTAACGGACGTGCTGGATCATGCCCCACGAGTCTCGAAAGGCAGGCGATGGCCCGTCCACACTGGCATTCAGGGGCGGGAGCGCCATGCCCTTGAGGCGGTCGAACTTCCGTCGGAACGCGGCCACTCCCTCAGGATCTCCGACGAACGTCGGGCCATGTGGGTTCTCCAGCAGAACAGTGTCCAAGCGAGGGTGTGCCCCGTGCATCAGCAGGAACGCTGTGTCGGTCGACGCGTAGACCGTGGAGTCGAACGGGAGGATCTGGATCGTCACATGAGGCAGGCGAGCCATCTCGATGAGGTGGTTCAACTGCTCCCGCATGACGGCCGGACCGCCGTACATCATGTGCAGGGCGGCTTCGTGGATCACGGCATGGAAGGGCGAGGACCTCTCGGCCGTGATCATCTGCTGGCGACGAAGCCTGAACTCGACCTTCTTCTCGGCGTACTCGTGGATCACCTCGATGTACGCCTTCGTCTGCAGGAAGCCGGGGATCAGATGCGTCTGGTAGTTGATGAACGACGTGGACGTCGCCTCGAACTCGGCCAGATCGAGAGCTTCAGGCACAACGTGGGGCCGGTACTCGGTCCACCAGCCCTTGCCGTTGCTCTTGCACATGGCGATGAGGCCGGCCCGGTACTCGGGGTCATGGGCGCCGCAGGTGTCGAGCCAGAGGTCGAGTCGCTCAAGATTGAGGCCGAGTCGGCCAGCCTCGGTGTGGCTGACAGCGGGGCTCTTCATTCCGAGTACGTCGCCGATCTCGGCAGAGGACAGGCCTGCGGAGTTGCGCAGACGTCTCAGCTCATCGCCGAATCGACGCTGCCGTTCGCTGATGTCGGTCCTGAACCCCACGTACGTGCCTCCCTGTGTGGACGAGTCGAATCCTACTGACAGTATGGGGTCAAGCACAGAGTGTGTTGCACAATTGAGGGGCATTCCCCTAAAGTTGCTACCGACCGCTCGCCGAACGGTTTGTCAGTAATGCTCATCCTTGCGGCAGTTGGTACCGGCTGCCCGGGCACCGAAGAGCACTCGCATGCGGCGCCTCCAGTCCCGCTACGGGCTTGTTCACGGCGACAGACCCCAAGGTGTGCCCCCTCTACACCGCAGGGAGATTCCCCGTGTGTACCCCCAACCTCAACTCCCCCACCCTCACCCTCGCCCGGCAGTCGTTGCGCGACGCGATGGCGCGCGCCGGGTGGGAGGACGACCGCATCTTCGACGCGGAGCTCGCGCTCGCCGAGCTGATCGTCAACGCCTGGCGGCACGGCCTCACGGTTGCGCCCGTCGTCCTGGTCGTCATCGTCGACAACACCCTTCGAGTCTCGGTCGGTGATGAGAGCCACGACCTCCCCGACCAGCGGGGACCCCTCGAACTCGCCGAGTGCGGTCGGGGCCTTCAGCTCGTCGAAGGGCTCACCCACCGCTGGGGCGCGGACCCCCAAAAGAGGGGCAAGCTCGTCTGGTTCGAGCTGGACTCGGCCACGTGACGATCTTCTTCGGCCTCCTCGTCCTCGTCTCCGCATGCTTTGGAGCGGTTGGCGAGGTGCTGACGAGGTCACTACGGGACCGTGTCGACGAGGCCGGGCGAAAGCAGGTGCCATAGATGGCACCCGCCCCCTCGCCCTGCCCTGGCGAGGGGGCGGAGCGTACCCTCAAACCTCATGAACGAGCAGCCCCCGGTCCTGGTCACCCGCCGTCTCGCACCCGGTGTCGTCGAACGGCTCACCGCGAACCTCCCGGCCACCGTGCACGACTCGGACCTGCCGATGGCGCGCGCCGACCTCCTCGCCGCTGTCCGCGGTCGGCGGGCGCTGATCACCACGCTGGACGACCGGGTGGACGCCGAACTCCTCGACGCGGCGGGGCCCGGTCTCAGGGTGGTGGCCAACCACGCGGTCGGGTACCACAACGTCGACCTCGCCGCCTGCGCCGAGCGCGGCATTCCGGTCACCAACACCCCCGGCGTGCTGACCGCCGCCACCGCCGACATGGCCTGGGCCCTGCTCCTGGCCGCCACCCGCCGCCTCGGCGAGGGCGAGCGCCTGCTGCGCTCCGGCGAGGCCTGGGCCTGGGCGCCGAACTTCCTGCTCGGCCTCGAACTGACCGGCACCCGGCTGGGCGTGCTCGGCATGGGCCGGATCGGCCGGGCGGTGGCCCGCCGTGCGCGCGGCTTCGACATGCCGGTCAGCTACCACAACCGCAACCCGCTGCCGCCCGAGCAGGCCGAGGGCGCCGGGTGGCTGCCGCTGGAGCAGTTGCTCTCCACCTCCACCGTCCTCGTCGTCACCTGCCCGCTCAGCGACGCCACCCGCCACCTGCTGGACGCCCGCCGGCTCGCCCTGCTGCCGCGCGGTGCGGTGGTGGTCTCGATGACCGCCGGCGTCGTCGACGAGGATGCGCTGGCCGCCGCCCTGGAGTCCGGTGCGCTGTTCGCCGCCGCCGTCGACAACTTCGAGCACGAGCCGGCCGTTCCCTCCGCCCTGCTCGCCCAGGACCGCGCCGTCCTCGCGCCGCACCTCGGCAGCGCCACCGTCCGCACCCGCCAGGCCATGGGCGACCTCGCCGTCGACAACGTCCTCGCCGTCCTCGACGGCAAGGAGCCGGTGACGCCGGTCGGCCGCTGAGGCATGGACCCTGGCGCAGGAAGTCGGACCCGCCGACTTCCTGCGCCGGAGGCGTGCGTACGGCTACGGCCCGGTGAGGTGGTTGGTGGTGGCGATCCGCATGCCGGCGAAGATGGGCGGGCCGGCGTCCATGTCACCGCTGTTGTTGGGTGGGGTGTCGAACTGCTTGATGACGCCCTTGCTGAAGATCAGGCACACGCTGGAGCCGCCGTAGCTGAACCGCCCGATCTCCTCTCCCTTCGCGAGCCGTTGGCCCTTGGTGATCGGCTGGCCGTCGGCGTCGAGGAAGGCGACCGAGGAGATCTCGGTGATGCCGATGGGCAGGAAGCCGACCAGCATCTTCTTGCCGTCGTCGAGGCGGAAGTCGCTCTCGACGAGGAGCAGTCCGCGGGTGTTCACCGACGCCTGGTAGCCCTGGGACTGGGTGCCCGCGCTCGGGTCCATGCCCGCCGACCGCAGTTCGCTGAACATCAGGCCGGGAATGACCCGCGGCGCCTCGACGACGGTGCCGGCGATCGGGGTCCACCAGCGGTGGTAGTCGGCGCCGGACAGGAACGACTGGTACACGTGCCCGCCGACGAAGCGCTGCACGTAGTCGCCCGGCTTCCAGTCGGGGTCGCCGGGGTCGGTGAGCATGTCCGTGAGCGAGTAGGGCTGGCCCTTCAGGTAGTACTCGTCGGACGCCTGCGTCACCTGCGCCCAGCGGACGACGGTCCCGTCGTTGGACGAGACGATCACCTGCGGGTCGGTGGGGCCACTGACCGGGCGGAACTGCTCGCGCTTGATCTGCCGGTGGAAGAAGGCGTTGAAGGAGGAGGGGGTCGGCGTGATATCGAACTCGTACAGCTTGAGCTGCTCGTAGGCGGGCTGGGACAGCCAGCCGTCGGGCAGCTTGTCGTTGAGGTACTCGGCGCTCTTCTCCGAGTTCAGGAAGTCGTACCAGGCCTGGAGGATCTTCCTGAGCGCGTTGTTGAACTCCTGGTCCCGGAAGGCGTCCCAGCCCCACTCGGTGAACATCATGTACACGAACAGGGTCGACAGCGGGAAGAAGTTCCGCTTGGCGGGGTCCCAGTTGTAGGCGACCGGGCTGGTGACGATGTGGGCGAGCCGGTCGAGCAGGTCCTTGATCTCCTTGATGCCGTGCTGATGCTCCTCCGGTACGTCGGAGATCATTCCGTTCACGAGTTTGCGCAGCGGCTCGTCCGTCTTGAGCAGGTCGTCGAGGGCTTTGACGGACGGCGGCCAGTCCTTCGGATCCAGGCCGATGTCCTCGATCGTCCGGGTGAGCTCCTCGTGCCACTCGTCCACGGCGCCGCGACGTCGGGGGAGATAGCCGGCGGCGACCCCGTGCAGCGCTTGGTAGCGCCGGTCGAACTCCCCTTCCCGTTGCCGTGCCTCGGCCGGGGCGGTCTGGGTCTCGCTGGTGGTCACAGCAGTCACATCCTTGCTTACGCGGTGGGACGACTACTGCTTCCAGGCCACGCCGCCCGCCCTTCGGCCCGCAAATCGTGTAGGCCGAACGGGTGAATCTGGTGAACCGGGTGATCAGGTGACCAGGCGACCGGCCCCGGGGCTACTCGCGCTCGGCGGAGCTGTTGACCTCGCGACGGGCCTGCCAGGTGGTGTGCTCGCGGGAGACGGCGTCCTCGGCGTCGCGGGACAGCCGGGCCCAGACTTCCTCGGCGTCGGGGGAGCCGACGTCCAGCCGGGCGAGCTGCGCGCGTATCTGGGCCAGCTCGTCGGCGGCCAGCCCGTAGGCGGCGGCCAGCGGACGGTACTGGCGCAGCTGGGCCCAGGCGGTGACGGACGCGGCCACGGCGGAGACCGCGCCGAGCGCGTCGAAGGAGAACTCGCCCATCGCCCGCATCACCGCGAGCACCAGGCCGAGCAGCGGCAGCCCCACGCCCGCCACCCCGGTCCAGAAGCCGGCGCGGGCGCAGTAGCGGGCCTTGGACCGGTACCAGTCGTGCTGGACCTGGATGCGTTCGCGCAGGTAGACGTCCCGGCGGACGGCCAGCGGCTGCTCGCGCAGACCGCGCATCGCGGCCGTGATCTGACTCTCGGCGGGCCGGCCGGCCAGCCCGGGGCCGACCGCGCGGCTGCCCCGGAAGGCGTGCAGTACCCGGCCGAGCTGGAGGCCGTACAGGCCCTCGGCGTCCGGCAGCGGGCGCGGGGGCGGCTGGACGGCATCGGCGCGGACGGCGAACTTCCAGGCGAGCGTCTTCACCGACTCGGCGGCGGCCCGGCCCTCGTACCAGAGGCCCTGGGGGTTCTGCCGGCTGGTCACGGCGGAGAGGCCGATCGCGCCGAGGTAGGCGACGGCGGCGAGCCAGGCCCACGGCGTGCCGTCGGCGGAGCCGGCCGTGGCGGCCACGACCAGCAGCACCAGCTCGGTGGCGGACAGCCGGACCGCCCGGTGCTGCCCCTGCTGGGAGGCCGAGTCGGCCGCCCAGAAGAGCTCCGGCATCAGCTCCTGCTCCCGCACCCGGTCCATTCCGCCCGCGCCCGACGTCATCCCGTCCCCCACTCGCCGCTCCTCCGCCCGGCATTACCTGCCCCGGCGGGAGGCCCGGTACGCCTCGGGAGGGGTGGTCCGGGTGGGGCCGCAGTGGTGGAACGGGCCCTGTGGTGCGGGCGGACGGGCCCGCCGTGGGCGGGGTTGTCCATGGCGGGCGGTCGGCCGGTCGGCCGGTCGGCGTAGGCGACCCGGCGCCGACGGCCGACCAGCCGTACGACAAACGGACCGGTGCGATCAGAAGGTGTAGAAGATCCGCTCCGCGTTGTCGGACATCTGCTTGGCGTTCCACTCGGTGCCGCCGGGCACGTTGCCGGAGCGGAACAGCGGCGGGGTGGGGCCGGTGCCGGCGAGTGCGGCGTCGGCGAGCCGCTCCACCGCGGTGGCGACCACGGCCTGCATCAGCGCGCTGGTGACGATGGTGGAGACGGGGCCGAAGGTGGTCTCGGCTCCGGGGTGGGTCAGCTCGCCGTCACCGACCGCGATCTTGTTGTCCAGGACGACGTCGCAGTGGTCCTTGAGATACGTGCCGGAGGGGTGGCCGGAGCCGACCTCGCCGGGGTAGGCGAGCGAGGTCAGCCCGATCACCTTCAGGCCCCGGTCGCGGGCGTGCTGGGCCAGCTCGACCGGCATCACCTGGCGGCCGGAGAGCGAGATCACGAACAGCAGGTCGCCGCTGGTGGCGGGGGTGAGGTCCAGGGTGGTGGTGGCCAGGCCGGAGACCCGCTCCAGGGCACTGGACAGCGGCGCCGGCATCACCGTGACCCCGGCCATCCCGGGGACCTCCAGCAGGTTGATCGGGACCAGCCCGCCGGCCCGGTAGACCACGTCCTGGGCGGCCAGCGAGGAGTGGCCGGCGCCGAAAGTGAAGACCCTGCGCCCCTCGGTGATCGCGTCGGCCAGCAGGGCGGCGGCCGCCCCGATGTTCTCCGCCTCCTCCTCGCGGACCCGCCGGAGGTGGGCGATCGCGGCGTCGAAGTACCGGCCGACCAGCTCGCTCATCTGCTGCCTTCGCTCTCTGCCGGTGGGGGATCCGGCCGGGTGGGGGGCGGTCCGTGATGGTCCGGACCGCGGGGGAGAAAGCTATGGCGAGCACCGTGCTGCCTCACCGGTGCCGCTGTCAACAGGCACGGAATGCGGCCCCCCGCACCCCGGGACGGGCCCGGCAGTCGGTGCGGTAGGTCAGAATTGGCGATGAGGACACCGAGGAACGGAGCCAGCGGCGATGTCTGGGCTGATCGACACCACTGAGATGTACCTTCGCACCATCCTGGAGCTGGAGGAGGAGGGCATCACCCCGATGCGCGCCCGGATCGCCGAGCGCCTGGAGCAGAGCGGTCCCACGGTCAGCCAGACGGTCGGCCGGATGGAACGCGACGGACTGCTGCGCGTCGCGGGTGACCGGCACCTGGAGCTGACCGAGGAGGGGCGCCGGCTCGCGGTGCGGGTGATGCGCAAGCACCGCATCGCCGAGTGCCTGCTGGTCGACGTGATCGGCCTGGAGTGGGAGCAGGTGCACGAGGAGGCCTGCCGCTGGGAACACGTGATGAGCGAGACGGTCGAGCGCAAGGTGCTCGCCATGCTCGGCCACCCCACCCAGTCCCCGTACGGCAACCCGATCCCGGGGCTGGACGAGCTGGGCGACGCCAAGGCCGAGGGCGAGGGCTTCGACGCCGGGCTCGTCCCGCTGGACTCCGTGGCGCCGGGCGCCGACGGCGCCGACGTGGTGGTCCGCCGGATCGGCGAGCCGATCCAGACCGACGGCGACCTCATGCGCACGCTGCGCCGGGCCGGGGTCCGTCCGGGGTCGACGGTGCGGGTGAGCGCCGGGGTCGGCGGGGTGCTGGTGGGCACCGGCGACAACGCCGCCGAGCTGGGCAAGGAGATCGCCGCGCACGTCTTCGTCGCGCAGGCCTGACCGTACGGGCGGCGGCGGGACGGCGCGGCCGTCGCCGCGGGCGGCCGAACGAGAACGACCGGGCAACGCCGAACGGGGCCGGGCGCTCCCCGCGCTCCCGGCCCCGTTCGGCCCTCCCCGTCCCCACCCGTCCCCACCCGTTTCCGTGACACCGGCCTCCCCGAACCCGGCCGGTGCCACGGCCCCGCCCTGCCCCTCCCGTTTCCCTCCCGTCCCCTCCGGTCTCCCCTCCGTCCCTCCCGTCCGCCTCGCCCGGCTTCCCCGACCGAGCGCCCCGTCCGGCGGCCCCCCACGTTGGAAGTTCTCCCACTCGGACGATCAAGGCAATCCTTGAGTGCTGTCACTCGTACGAGGGGCTTTCCTCCCTGATCAGCGGGTACACCGAAGCCTTATCCGCACATGCGTATGACGGGCCCCGACTCCGGTGGGAGACAAGGCCCGTCACTTGTGCGCGGGGTCTCGCGCGTCGCGCGCCCTCACCCGATCGGCGCAGGGGCGGCAGTTCGGGAGGCGGTCAGTCCACCGCCGCCGGGAGGGCCGGCCGCGCGGCGGCGGGGGCCCGGGGGAAGTCGGCGATGGCGTCCACGGGGTACTCAACTACCGTGCGTGAGACGAGTTACGGGGGGATCCCGGTCGCTGCGCCATGCGGGGGCTCTTCACCCGAACCGGTGAGGCGGACCGTGCGGGAGCGCGCCGGGGGGAGGCGGGGTGGGCGCAGTGGGGGCGCACAGGAGCATTCTCCCGGGCGCGCGGGGGGTGGGGATCGTCACCGTGGGTATCCCGGTGGCGTTGCTGATCGCTAACCTTGTGTCAGTTTCCTTGAACGGTCGGACAGTCGGCAACTCGGCAACCGAGATCAGCAGAAAGCGTCGCCCGCCGGCCGGGACCGGAGGGTGTGGGGAGGCGAAGCCAATGGCCGCGAGACCACTTGTCGCACGACAGCCCAACGAGCGTCTCCAGCAGCTGATCCAGGAGGCCAGCTGCTCCAACGCCGGTCTGGCACGGAGAGTCAACCTCTGCGGTGCCGAGCACGGTCTTGACCTGCGGTACGACAAGACCTCCGTCGCGCGCTGGCTCCGCGGCCAGCAGCCGCGCGGGCAGGCCCCGGCGGTGATCGCCGAGGCGCTCGGCCGCAAGCTGGGGCGCAGCGTGTCGGTCGAGGAGATCGGCATGGCCGACGGCAAGAACCTCAGCTCCGGCATCGGTCTGCAGTTCGCGCCGACGCTGGGCGCCGCACTGGAGCAGGTGTGCGAGCTGTGGCGCAGTGACGTCGGCCGCCGGGACTTCCTGACCGGGGCGACGGTGGCGGCCTCCGCCCTGGTGGAGCCCAGCCGGGACTGGCTGATCACCCCGCCCGACCCGGTGGTGGCCCGCACCGGCGGCACCAGGGTCGGTCCGACGGACGTGGCGGCCGTCAAGGCGACCACCGCGATGCTGGTCGACCTGGACCACCGCTTCGGCAGCGGGCACGTGCGCCCGGTGGTGGTGCACTACCTCAACAGCGTGGTCTCTGGGCTGCTCGGCGGCTCCTACCGGGACGAGACCGGCCGCCAACTGTTCGCGGCCGTCGCGCGGTTGACCGAGCTGGCGGGCTACATGGCGGTGGACACCGGCCAGCCGGGCCTGGCCCAGCGGTACTACATCCAGGCGCTGCGGCTGGCCCAGGCCGCCGACGACCGGGGCTACGGCGGCTACGTGCTGGCGGCCTCGATGAGCCACCTGGCGGCGACCCTGGGCAACCCGCGGGAGATCGCCCAGCTCGCCCGGGCCGCCCAGGAGGGCGCCCGGACGGTGGCCACCCCGACCGCGATGGCGATGTTCTACGCGGCCGAGGCGCGCGGGCACGCCCTGCTCGGCGACGCCAAGGCCTGCGAGGCGGTGGCCGCCAAGGCGCTGGAGATGATGGAGAAGCGCCGCCCGGAGGACGACCCGGACTGGATCGTGCACTTCGACGACGCCTACCTCGCCGACGAACTGGCCCACTGCCACCGGGACCTCGAACAGGCCGGCCCGGCCGAGCACTACGCCCGCCGGGCGCTCGACCTGCACCCGCCGACCCGGGTGCGGCGCCGCGCGGTGGACCTCGTGCTGCTGGCGACGGCGCAGCTCCAGCAGCGGGACGTCGAGCGGGCCTGCGAGACGGGCGCCCAGGCGGTCCGGCTGCTGAGCGGGCTGCGATCCAACCGGGGCGTGGAGTACCTGGACGAGTTCCGGCGCCGTCTGGAGCCCTACCGGGAGCAGCGGGTGGTGCGCGAGTTCCAGGCCCGGGCCGAGGCGGAGGCCGCCTGATCCGGGGGCCGTCAAGGAGGACGGCGGGGAGCGTGCAGGGTCGGTGAGGGATGGACCGCCCACGTGGTCGGCCGGTTCCGTGAACCGGTAGCGTGGGCGCGACGTCCAAGGAACTGTGATGCCCCCAAGAACCGACGAGATGTGGTCCGCCGTCAGCGCGCGGTCGTGCACAGGTGAGGAATCGCGTTGAGCCAGCGCCGCTCGTACCCCAACTCGGGTGACTTCAACCTGGACGACCTGTTCCGGCCGGAGCCCGGTCAGCAGCCCGGTCAGCAGCCGGGTCCGCCACAGGGCCCGCAGCCGGGGCAGCAGTCGGGGCAGCAGCCCGGCCCGCCGTCGCCGGGGCAGCCGTACGGGCCGCCGCAGGGACAGCACCCCGGTCAGCCGGCGCAGGGACACCAGTACGGGCCGTACCCGGGGCAGCCGGCCGGGCAGCCGGAGTACCTCGGCGACAGCGCGCTGCCGACCCAGGCCATCCCGGTCCAGCAGCCGGGCTGGGGCGGCGCCCCGCAGCCGGGCTACCCGGCCGACCCGGCCCAGGCGACCCAGTACCTGCCGCCGTACCCGGCCGGGGACCCGCAGGCGGCGGGCGGCTACCCGCCCGCGCAGCCGGGGTACGCCGACCGGCCCGCGCCGGGCTACCCGGACCACCCGGGCGAGGCCCCGGGCGGACGGGACGGCGGCCGCGGCGGCCGTCCCTCGTCCAAGCTGCTGATCGGCGGCGTGGTGGCGGGCGGTGTCGCGGCGGCCGTCCTGGTCGCGGTGCTGCTGAACGGCGGCGACGACACGGCCGGTACGGCGAAGAAGGCCGTCCCCCCGGTGACCGGCAGCGGTACGGCCGCCGCCACGGCCCAGAGCGCGGGCCCGACGACCGCCTCGGTCAACCCGGAGGTCAAGGCGCAGGCCCAGTCGCTCTCCGACCTGCTCGGCACCGCCAACGACAGCCGGCAGGCGGTCATCGGCGCGGTCGCCGCGGTGCAGAAGTGCGACAAGCTGCCGGAGTCTCAGCAGGCGCTGACCGCCGCGGCCGGGCAGCGCCGGGAACTGCAGACCAAGCTGGCCGGGCTGAAGACCGACAAGCTGCCCGGCGGCCCGCAGCTGGTCGAGCAGCTGAACGCGGCGTGGACGGCCTCGGCGACCGCCGACGACGAGTACGCGGCCTGGGCCGCGGACGCCCAGGGCGGCTGCGACCCGAAGAAGAACGACAACCAGCACTACAAGAACGCCGTCGCCGCGAGCGGTACCGCCACCACGGCGAAGAAGCAGGCGGCCGGGCTCTGGAACACCGTCGCCGGCCAGACCGGTCTGCCCACCCGCACCGACGGCGACCTCTGACCCCGGCCGGACGGTACGGCGGCACCGTCCCGCACCGTCCCGCACCGTCCCGCACCGGACCGCGGCCGGCCGGCGCCGGAAACGCGAAGGGCCCGACCGGTGGACGGCCAGGCCCCGGGAACCGCGGGGTGGAACGGGCGGATCAGGCCGGCGGCTTGCCCCCGGTGAGCACCCAGCGCACGTCGACGAAGCCGGGCCGCTGCAGCGTCAGCTGCCCGCCCTTGACCACCTGGTAGGTGACCCAGGTGTTCACCAGCCGGGGCGACTCGGTGCTCGGCAGCATGTTGGTGGTCGCCCAGTTCAGCGGCGGGGTGAGCCCCACGTCGATCTGCTCGCCACCGTCCAGCAGGCCGGTGACCGCCTTGCTGGAGACCGCGCGTCCGGCCGCGGCCAGCCGGTCGGAGATCTGCCGGAACACCTCGTAGGCCACCCACGTGGTCTGCACCCCGGGGTCGGCGGCGTCGATGTGCCGGCCGGCGCTGTCGGAGCGGATCACCGCACGCAGGCCGTCCCAGATCTTGGCCGACTCCGGCGGGTACCAGCCGGTCACGAAGGCGCCGGCGAGCGGGCCGGAGTCGCCGCCGGTGGAGTCGACCACCGACTGCTGCACACTGCCGATCACCGAGGCGATCCGGGTGTTCTTGGCACCGGTCCGGCGGAAGGCGTCGAGCAGGTTGCCGGTCGGCTCGGCGCCCAGCGCGCTGGTGACGCAGCTGCCCGGCTGGTCGCCGCCGATCGCCTTGCGGACCTCCGGCGAGTAGTCGTTGGACTTCTCCGGCGCCTTGACGTCCAGCAGCTTCATCCCGGACGGCTTGAGCGCGTTGCCCAGGTAGCCGAGCAGGTTGTCGCCGGCCGGGGTGTCCGGGCGGATCAGCGAGACCGTCTTGCAGCCGGCCTCCACCAACTGCCGGCCGCTGCCGCCGATCAGCGCCGGCATGCCGCCGCCCACCGGGTAGGACAGCGGGCTGCTGAACTCCGGCTGGGACAGCCCGTAGCCGCCGATCAGCGGGATGCCGGCCCGTTCCAGGACGGGCATGAAGTCGTCGCCGAACTGGCTGTAGGAGCCGAGCACCGCGACCGCCTTGGCGTCCACCGCCTGCTGGGCGCAGGCCTTGGAACCGTCGGAGGTGTTGTGCTCGTTGCAGGTGATGACCCGCAGTCGGCGGCCGTGCAGGCCGCCCTTGACGTTGATGTCCCGCCCGATCGCCTCGGCGAGGGCGGTCATCCCGGGGCGGTCGGCCGAGCCGGTGTCGGACGGTGCCCAGGTCATCACGGTGAGGTCGCCGCTGCCGGTGGCGGCATCGGCCGGTCCGCCGCACGCGGAGGCCGAGAAGAGGGTTGGGAGCACCGCCGCGGCGGTCGCGACGGCAGCGATCGGGCGCCGGCGGCGCCGTCCCGCGATCGGGTGCATGGCCTGGGACGAGCCCCTGCGGCTGGTCATCGGTCTTTCCCTCCCTGGGCGCAGTGTGCTGCGCACTGGTTCCAGCCAATCCCCGGTGGAGCAAGCCGAGAGGGCCGTCCAGCCAACAGCCGGCAAACGGGGGTGGAAATCCGAGGGGGAACGCGTGTAGATCGGGAGTGGAGCACCAACGGTGGGGGAACGTACGATCGATTCCCATGTCCGCCAGCACAGAATCTTCGTATCGGTCTGCCCGAAACCCTTCTCGTCCGGGTCACCGCTCCAGCACGATGGGCGGCATGCCGCTCAACGACCTTCCCTGGTGGCGCTGGCGGGCCCGACTCCGCTCGGCGCTGCACATGCTCTCCGACCCCGGGTTCCAGCGGGAGGCCTGGCTGGCCGGCCGCGAGGGGTACGGCGACGTCACCGACGCCGTCTACCGCCTGGTGGAGGACACCTGGCTGGACCGCTGGTCGGCCGAGAAGTACGTCGGCACGATCTTCCGGGACTCCGCCGAGGCCACGCTGGTGGACGTCGCGGTGCTGCGGGTGGTGCGGATCCTGCACGAGGTCGGCGCGGACGCCCCCGCCTCCGCCTACCTGGAGCACCACGGCTGGCCGGAGGCGGTCCGGGCGGCCCGCGAGGCGCACGTCAAGCTGGCGGTCAACGACGGCGAGGACCCGGACGTCCCGCCGCGCTCGCTGGACGTGCTGCGGATCCTGACCCAGGTCTGACCCGGGTCCGGTCCGGGTCCGACCCGGGTCCGAACCGGGTGGGACCCGGGTCCGAACCGGGTGGGACCCGGACCGGAAGGGGCCCGGCGGCCCGGCGCCGGGCGGGCCCGTCCGCAGTGCGGGCAGCCGGGCGGGGGTCGTCCCGGAGTGTGACACGCTGGAGCATTCACACCAGTACGAGCCCAGGACGGGATACCCCCACCGTGGAACAGCAGCCGGCCAGCGCCCAGTACGTCCTCACGCTGTCCTGCCCGGACAAGCAGGGCATCGTGCACGCGGTCTCCAGCTACCTCTTCATGACCGGGTGCAACATCATCGACAGCCAGCAGTTCGGTGACGGGGACAGCGGTCTGTTCTTCATGCGGGTGCACTTCTCCGCCGCCGAGCCGGTGACCGTCGACAAGCTGCGGGCGAGCTTCGCCGCGATCGGCGCCTCGTTCGGGATGGACTGGCAGATCCACCCGAGCGAGGAGAAGCTGCGGATCGTCCTCCTGGTGAGCAAGTTCGGGCACTGCCTGAACGACCTGCTGTTCCGCACCCGGATCGGCGCGCTGCCGGTCGAGATCGCCGCGGTGGTCTCCAACCACACCGACTTCCGCGACCTCACCGAGGGCTACGGCATCCCGTTCCACCACATCCCGGTGACCCGGGAGACCAAGGCCGAGGCCGAGCAGCAGCTGCTGGACCTGGTCGCCAAGCAGAACGTCGAGCTCGTCGTGCTGGCCCGCTACATGCAGGTGCTGTCGGACCGGCTGTGCACCGAGCTCTCCGGCAAGGTGATCAACATCCACCACTCCTTCCTGCCGAGCTTCAAGGGCGCCAAGCCGTACCACCAGGCGCACGTCCGGGGCGTGAAGCTGATCGGCGCCACCGCGCACTACGTCACCGCCGACCTGGACGAGGGCCCGATCATCGAGCAGGAGGTGGCCCGGGTGACCCACGACATCACCCCGGACCAGCTGGTCGCGCTCGGCCGGGACGTCGAGTGCCAGGCGCTGGCCCGCGCGGTGAAGTGGCACAGCGAGCACCGGGTGCTGCTGAACGGCACCCGGACGGTCGTCTTCGCCTGAGCGAGCAGGCTTCGGGCCGGGACCCTAGGGCCGGGAGAGCAGCGGCGTCGCGCGCAGCACCTCGCGGATCGCGGCCCGGTCGCCGTGCTCGCCGACCGGCAGCCGGTCCGGGTCGCGGTGCGCGGCGGCCAGCTGGCAGAACTCCAGTCCGTCCAGCACCATCACGGCCACCGGTTCGCCGACCGGCGGGCCCGCCTCCGGACCGTCCAGCGGTATCAGCCACTCCCCGGCGGCCGGGCCGTCGATCACCAGCCGGACCCGGCGGCCGGTCCGGGCCCCGTCCGCGCGCCCGGGGCCGCCGTCCGGCGCGCCGACCGCCGCTCCGGTGAGCTCGGGGTGCGCCGCCCGCTGTCCGGCCAGCGCCGGCGGCAGCATCCGCACGGCCAGGTCGATCATCTGCCGCAGGTGCCGCGGGGCCGGCGGGTCGTACGGGTAGGCGACCGCGCGGGCGACGTCCTCGCCGTGCACGTAGCACTCGAAGGCCCGGTCGACGAAGGCGTCCCGGAGCGGGACGGTCGCGAAGCCGAAGTCCACCGGGGTGTTGCCCTGCGGGGCGAGCGCGGCCGAGCGGACCAGTTGGTGGCAGTGCCGGCGCCACCGGGCGCGGATCCGCTGCGGCGGCTGGCCGGCCTGTTCGGCGGTGAGCCGGGCGGTGCGCTCGGCGATCCGGGCCCAGGGCCGGCCGGCCTGCTGCGGAACCCGGGGCACCGATGGGAGGACGGCCTCCTGCGGCGGGACCCGGCGCTCGGCCACCGGCCCGGTGCCGGACGCGGCGGTGCCGACGGGACCGGTGCCGGACGGGACGGGGTCGGGCAGCCCGAGGGCGACGGCCAGGTAGCCGTCCACGGCGGCGAGGTGGCAGAGCACCTCGGCCGGGCGCAGGTACTCGGTGCCGCCGTGCCAGGGCAGTTCGGCGACCTCCTGCCACTCCTCCGGGCCGAGGTCGCGCAGCAGCGCGTCGAACTTGGCGGTCTCGGCCGCGTACGGCATGCCCCAGGCGGGGACCGGCAGATCGGCCGGGCGGCGGGCCAGGCACCAGTCGAGCACCTGCTTGCGCAGTGCGGCGGGCTGGTCCAGCGGCTCCTCGACGGAGAGCCAGCCGGCCGCCTCGCGCAGTCGCTCGGCCTGCTCGGCGCACTCCGGGCAGCCGGCCAGGTGGGCTTCGACCTCGGCGCCCTCGCGGGGCTGGACGGCGCCCAGCGCCCAGGCGCCGAGCAGCGAGCGCAGGGCCTCGTGCTGCTCGTCGGTGATCGTCACGTCCCCCCGCCCTCCTTCCACCGCGCGCTCCCGTCCGCTCGTTCCGTGGCCGACGGGTCCGCGCCGTCCGGGCCGGCTCGTTGCGCGTCGGCTCGTCCCGGGTCGGCCGGGGCGGGGCCCCGGTGCCGGGCGCGCTCCTGCTCCAACTCGGTGGCGAGCAGTTCCAGTCCCTGTCGCATCCGCTGCTTGGCGGCCTGCTCGCTGATCCCCAGCCGGCGGGCCGTCTCCTGGTAGGTGCGGCCGTCGTAGTAGGACTCCGTGATGGTCTCACGCAGCGGTTGCGGCAGGGCGGCGACCGCGTACTGGACCCGGGCGGCGGCGGCCACCGCGCGGATCTCGTCGTGGAACCCGTCCTGCGCGTCGTCGCCCGCGAAACCCGCCTCCGCGGCGCGGCGCGCCCGCAGCCGGTCCACCGCGCGGCGGTGGGTCAGCGCGCCGAGCCAGGCGCGGAGCGAGCCGCGGGCCGGGTCGAAGGCCTCGGGGTGCTCCCAGACGTGGGCGAATATCTCCCGGGTGAGTTGCGCCGCCGCGGTCTGGTCGGCCAGTATCCGCCCGGCCAACCCGTGGACCATCGGCGCGAGTTGGTCGTACAGCTCGCCGAGGGCAGTCTCTTCGCCGCGGGCCAGGCGCCGCTGCAGCTGCTCGTCCCGGCGCGGGGCGCCGTCGGTGGTGGCCACCGGTCACCACCCCTCCTGCCGGACCGACCGCTGACGGTCCCACGGTAACCCGCGCGGTTCGGGCGGCGCGCGGATTCGGCGGAGAACGGAGGCCGGGGCTTCGGATCGTCAGATCGTGGGATCTGCCGTCGATCCTGCGGTTGAGCTGTTCGAAGGGGGCTGGACATATGTCGCACGGGTGGTTCGCGAGTGGCGGGTGCGGCGGGAGGGGCGGACGGCGGTAGGTTCGCCTCTGCGTCGTGGGCCGGGCGGTCCGGGCCGGTCGGCTCGGGCCGGGCGATCGCCGGTCCGGGGCTCGCCAGAGTGAGCGGGACAGTATGCCCTGCCCCGTCCCCCGATCGCTGGAATATGCCCGAAGCGCTTGCTGCGGTCCGCCGGCCGACTCATCCTGAGGCGTATTCGTGTCGCGGCCGGTGCGGCGGCGGACGAGGTGGCGCGGGCGCGCCGCGGCGGGTGCGGCGTGCGGTCACCCCGCCGGGCGGCGGCCCGACGGACGGCCGGCCCGGTGCGCGCCCTGGCCGGGCGGGCGACCAGGGCCCGGCCGAGACGGTGGCCGAACTGCGAGTGCGGGTGGTGGAGCGGTGCAGGTTCTTCAGGTACAGCTTGCGGTGCAGGCGGACCCCGCCGAGGTCGGCCGGGCCCGTCGGTGGGTCCGCTCGCGGCTGCTCAACCACGGGGTGGACCCGGACGCTCCGATCGCCGAGACGGTGGTCCTGGTGGTCTCCGAACTGGTCACCAACGCCGTGGTGCACACCGGTTGTCCGGCCGTGCTGCGGCTCTGCTTCCCGCTGGGCGACCTCCCCGGCGCCGTACCGGACGCCGCCCCGGGCACGGCCGGACGCGACGGGGTGCGCGAGTCGGCGACGGTCGGTCCGCTGCGGGTCGAGGTCGCCGACGCCAGCCAGGTCGCCCCCGCCCCCCGGCACGCCGGGGCGGACGTCGACGCCACCAACGGGCGCGGCCTGGAACTGGTCGAGCTGCTCTGCGACCGCTGGGGCTGGTACCCCGACGGCACGGGCAAGCGGGTCTGGTGCGAGATCAGCCCGGACGCCCGGCCCGCGGATCCGCTCACCGCCGTCGACTGGGCGGCGCTGGCGCAGCCCTGACGGGCCCCGCCCGCGCGGCTCTGACGTCCCATGGGCCCCGGGGCCGAAAGCTGACGCAACCATTCCGAATTTCGGACAAACCATTGACGTGACGTATCCGACTGATCACGCTTGGGTGCAGCTCTCCGTCGCGAGGGGACGCCGAGGGAACACCCGAACGCCACTGCGGTGCTGCTGTCCAGGGGGACCACGTCAGCAAGGGGGGCCGCGGGTCGGCCGTACGTTGGCTCCTTGGCGAGTGCGGAGGGCGTGGCACGGGTTCAGGGCCCGTGTGCCGAGGTTGGATGGCGGCCGGCCGTGCCGTGCTCGGGGTGCGTGCGGCCCGCCGCCATCCGATCCGCCCGCCGCGGGTGGTCCTTTTCGGCCACCCGGCCCGCGCGCCGAACCTCGGATTCCGGCCGGGCCGGTTCCCGCCCCCGGTTGGCCCGATTCCGGCGGAAGTCGGCAGTCCCGCCCCTCGTGGTCCGTCCGCGCGGTCGGGAGACTCTGCCGGGTGAACGAGACCGACGCCCCCACCGGACGCCCAACACCCACCGGACGCCCAACACCCGCCGGACCGTCAGCGTCCGCCGGACCCTCAGCGCCCACGCCCGTCCGCGCGCCCCGGGTGCACTACGCCTGGGTGGTGGCCGGCGTCGCCCTGCTGGTGCTGCTCGGCTCGGCCGGATTCCGTTCCACGCCCAGCCTGATGATGGACGCGCTGCACACCGAGTTCGGCTGGTCGATGGGCACGATATCCGCCGCCACCTCGGTCAACCTCACCCTCTACGGCCTCACCGCGCCGTTCGCCGCCGCGCTGATGGACCGGTTCGGCGTGCGACTGGTGGTGGTCTGCGCGCTGCTGACGATCTCGGTCGGCGCCGGACTCACCATGCTGATGCGCCAGCCCTGGCAGCTGATGCTCTGTTGGGGCGTGCTGGTCGGCCTCGGCAGCGGCTCGATGGCCGGCGCGTTCGCCACCACGATCACCGGGCGCTGGTTCCGGGCCCGGCAGGGGCTGGTCACCGGCGTGCTGACGGCCGCCGGCGCGGCGGGCAACCTGGTCTTCCTCCCGCTCGGTGCCTGGCTGGTCGAACAGCACGGCTGGCGCACGGCGGTCGTGGTGGTCTCGCTGGCGGCCAGCGCGGTGGCCGTCCCGGTGCTGCTGCTGATGCGCGAACGGCCCGCCGACCTCGGCCTGCTCCCGTACGGCGCGACCGAGCCGCCGCCGGCGCCCGTCGGCGGGGACCGGGCGCTGGCCCGCTCGCTGCGGGTGCTCCGGGAGGCCGCCCGCACCCGGGCGTTCTGGCTACTGGCCGGCTCGTTCGCGATCTGCGGCGCGACCACCGCCGGACTGGTCGGCACCCACTTCATCCCGGCCGCCCACGATCACGGCATGCCGGTCACCACGGCGGCGAGCCTGCTCGCGCTGATCGGTGTGTTCGACGTGATCGGCACCGTCGCCAGCGGCTGGTTCACCGACCGCCTCGACGCCGGGCTGCTGCTGATCGTCTACTACGCGCTGCGCGGGCTCTCGCTGCTGGTGCTGCCGCAGCTGTTCGCGGGCTCGCTGGAACCGCCGATCCTGGCGTTCGTCATCTTCTACGGGCTGGACTGGGTGGCCACCGTGCCGCCGACCGTCGCGCTCTGCCGCCGCCACTTCGGGGAGGACGCGCCGATCGTCTTCGGCTGGGCGCTGGCCTGCCACCAGATCGGCGCCGCCGTGGTGGCCGGCCTGGCCGGATTCGCCCGGGACGCGCTCGGCGACTACGACCTCGCCTGGTACACGGCCGGCGGGCTCTGCGCGGTCGCGGTGCTGCTCTGCCTGGCGCTGCGGGAGCGCGGACCGGAAGGCGGGCGGGAACGGACCGCCGCCGTCGTGTCGTAAGGGGCGACTAGGCTCCGGAGTCATGACGCTGAGCTTCACCCTCGATCCCGCACTCGACCCCGCGCTGCGCGCCGAGATCACCGGCCTGTGGACGGCCGCGAGCAACGCCGGCGGGGCCGTCGGCTTCGTGCACCGGGTGACCGAGGAGGAGGTCCGGGCCGCCGGGGAGCGGCAGTTCGCCGGGACGGCACCGGCCGGACCGGACCGGCTGCTGATCGCCCGGGAGCCCGGGACCGGCCGGCTCGCCGCGATGCTGGTCTTCGAGTCGATGCGGTTCGGGCCGATGGACCACTGGCGGCTGGTGGTGAAGGTCATGGTCCACCCCGAACTCCAGGGGCGCGGGTACGGCGTCGCGCTGATGGCCGAGGCCGAGCGGATCGCCCGCGGCTGGGGCCTGGAGGGGCTGAAGCTCCAGGTGCGGGGCGGGCTCGGCCTGGAGTCGTTCTACGCCCGCAGCGGTTACGTCGAGGTCGGCCGGGTGCCGGCCACCATCCGGGTCGCGCCCGGTGACGACCGGGACGACGTCATCATGTGGCTCGACCTGCGCTGATCGCGCGGTCGCCCGGGCGCTGCCCGGTGGGACCCGTTCCCCGCCGGGGGTGTCGGGCATGCTTCACTGGGAGACCGGCCCGGTCCCCAGCGCAGTAAGGATGTGTCCCCGGTGGGCAGCAATGTCAGCAAGAAGTCGCACGCCACGCTCCGCTACACCTCGATGCGGGTCTCGATCTTCCTCGGCTGCCTGCTGATCGCGCTGCTCCTCGGGCACTTCCAGGTCATCCCGGTCTCCGGCGAGGCCGGCGTGGTCTTCCTCTTCCTGCTGGCGGCGGTCGCCTCGGCCCCGCTCAGCTACGTCCTGCTGAGCCGCCAGCGCGACGAGATGTCGGCGGAGATCTCCGGCAAGGTGGACGGCATCCGGACCCGGACCGCCTCCAAGATCGCCGCGCAGAACGCCGAGGAGGACGCCGCCGACGAGGCCGCCCGCGCGGCGGCCGCCAAGAAGGCCGCCTCCGGCCCCGCCGCCTCGGCCCCGCAGAACTGACCCGCGCCGCCGTGCCGGAGAACGCCGCACCGGGCAGCGCCGCACCGGAGAACGCCGCGCCGGACAGCGCCGCACCGGACAGTGCCGGGGCCGGGGACACCGGTGGGCCCGTGGCCGGAACCTGGCCGGCCCCGGTCCGCCGCCCCACCGGCCGGGACGTCGCCCGGCTCGCCGGGGTCTCGCAGGCCACCGTCTCGCTGGTGTTCTCCGGCTCCGAGGCCGGCCGCCGGGTCTCCGACGCCACCCGCGAGCGGGTCCGGGAGGCCGCCCGCGGTCTCGGCTACCGCCCGCAGGCGGCCGGCCGGCAACTGCGGCTGGGCCGCAGCGGCATGATCCTGCTGGCCGTGCCGAACATCCTCGGCCCGTTCTTCGGCCGGGTCCTGGAGGGCGTCCACGAGGAGGCCGGCAAGTACGGCCTGGCCGTGGTGGTCAGCTCCGGCTGGGGCAGTGCCACGCTCGCCGAGGCCGCCACCACCAGCCGCTTCGACGGCCTGCTGATCTGCTCCCCGGACGACAGCCAGCTCGGTGAGCTGCCCGCCGACACCCCCGCCGTCTTCCTGGACGCCGACCCGGGCACCGACCGGGCCCGGCCGACCATCGAGCTGGACGTGGCCGGCGGCATGCGGGCCGCGGTCGAGCACCTGGCCGCGCTCGGCCACCGCCGGCTCGGCCGGCTGCGCTCCACCCACTCCGCGTACACCTTCCGGGTCCGCCAGGCCGCCTTCGAGGAGACGGTCCGGGCGCTCGGCCTGGACGTGGTCGAACTCGGCGTCAGCCTGAACGAGGGCCACCCGGCGGCGCGCGAGGCCGCCCACCGGCTGCTCGCCCGCCCGGACCGGCCGCACGCGGTGATCTGCGACGACGACGTGGTCGCCTCCGGCGTCTACCAGGCCGCCGCCGAGCGCGGGCTGCGGGTGCCCGGCGACCTCTCGGTGATCGGCATCGACAACGTCCCGGTGGCCGCGCTGCTCGCCCCGCCGCTGACCACCGTCGACCTGCCCGGGGAGGAGCTGGGCCGGGTCGGGGTGGCGGCGCTCGCCGGGCTGCTCCGCGGTGAGCCGGTCGCGCCGGTGCCGCCGCTCGCCACCTCGCTGGTGCGGCGCTCCTCCACCGCCGCGGCGCCGGACGCCGGCTGACCGTCCGTTCGGACCGCGCCGTGGTCCGTGCGCTCGTCCGCGCCGAAGAAGTGGCTGCGCCCGTCGTCCAGACCACCCGGTCCGACGGGCACAGCCACGTTGGGGGATGCGGCGGGCGTCAGCCCGCCGGCACCGGTTCGGAGGGCAGCGACGGCGCCGCGGCCGGCTCGGCGACCGGCCGGAACCAGCGGCGGGCGCCGAACAGCAGCAGTGCGCCCAGGCCGATCCCGCCCGCCGCGCACAGCGCCACCGGGCGCAGCGAGCCCTCCGCGAGGTGGCCCGAGACGGCGTAGCCGAGCGAGTTGCCGGTCGCGAAGAGGGTGACCAGCCAGGCGAAGGCCTCGGTCACGGTGCCGGTCGGGGCCAGCTCGGCGACCAGGACGAACGCCGCCGCCAGCAGCGGGGCCAGCGCGATCCCGGAGACGAAGGCGAGCCAGGCCATCGCGACCGGTCCGGGGAGCAGGATCAGCGGCAGGTAGCTGACGGCCATGCCGAGCGCCATCAGCCAGGTGCGGGTGGCCGTCGAGCTGCGCCACGGCACCGCGCCGTAGGCGAGTGCGCCGAGCAGTCCGCCGAGCGCCGCGAGGGCCAGCAGGGTGCCGGCGCCGCCGGGCAGGCCGTCCGCCGCGTGGGCCTCGGCGTAGGCGATGAACAGCACGTTCTGCGCGCCGACCGCCCAGCCGGCGCCGGCCAGGCCGAGCAGCAGCAGGACCAGGCCCGGGGAGTGCAGCGGTCCGAGCAGGCCGGAGGAGTGCGCGCGCGGCGGGGCCTGCCAGGCCCGGGCCGGCGCGGTGGTGGCGACGACGGCCGCCCCGATCAGGCCGAGGGCCGCGGCCACCCAGAGCGCGGCGACCGCGCCGACCGTGCCCGCGATGCCGGCGACCGCGAGCGGGCCGGCGACGTAGAGGGTCTGCTGGGAGGCGGAGTCGAAGGCGTAGGCGGTGTCGAGCTGGTCCTCCTCGACGACGTCCGGCCAGAGCGAGCGCAGGCAGGGTTCGAGCGGGGGCATGGCCAGCCCGGCGATGGCGGCGCCGAGCGGGGCGGCGACCGCGGAGCCGGGGGCCAGCGCCAGCAGGGCGTAGCCACCGCCGGCGACCACCGCGGAGACCAACAGGACGCGGGGCTGCCCGGTGCGGTCCACGATCCGGCCGAGCACCGGTCCGCCGACGGCCGCCGCGATCGCGTACGCGGCGGTGGCCAGGCCGATCCGACTGTACGGCGCGTGGACCTCGCGCAGCGCGAGGGCGATCACCAGGGCGGTCATGCCGGCCGGGAGGCGGCCGAGCAGGGTGCCGAAGAGTAGGCGGCCGACGTGCGGGGCGCGGAGCAGGGCGAGGTAGCCCATGGGCGGGATCTCCGGTCGGGGCGGGCAGAGCGGGCGGGGATGCCCTCAAGTTATACGTATAACTGTCAACCGGTCAATTGGACCGTATCCAGAACTCAAACAACTACTTTGAACATCTCAAAGCTTTACTGCTAATGTGTCGGCCGTGACCACCTCAGACGCACGTTCGCCGCTCGGCCCGGGCCCGCTGCCCGGTGCCGCCCGCGCGTGTCGTCCGACTGGTGCTGTGGACAGCCCGCGCCGTTGTCGCGCCATGAGCTGTATTCAGGCGGCACGCCCCTGACCGGGGCCGGTTCCTCCCCCTCCGGCCCGCGCGCCGTGCCGCCGTCCCCCCTCTTCTCCTCATCACCAGCAACACCTCCCCCGGAGCCGCACCGTCATGTCCACAGCGCCCGAGGCGACTTCGTCGCCGTCCGTGCTCGGCAGAATCCGTAAGACCCCCTTCTGGGCCCAGATCGTCGCCGGCCTCGTGCTCGGCGTGGCCCTCGGCTACCTGGCCCGCGCGGCCGACATATCCTGGCTGGCCACCACCCTGGAGACGATCGGCCGGATCTTCGTCCAGCTGCTGAAGCTCGCCGTCCCGCCGCTGGTGTTCACCGCGATCCTGGTGAGCGTGGCGAACCTGCGGAACGTCACCAACGCGGCCCGGCTGGCCGTCCGCACCCTGCTCTGGTTCGCGATCACCTCGCTGATCGCGGTGGCCATCGGCCTCGGCCTCGGCCTGCTGACCAACCCGGGCTCGGGCACCGACCTCAAGACCGAGGGCCTCAAGGCGCCGAAGTCCACCGGCAGCTGGATCGACTTCCTGACCGGGATCTTCCCGACCAACATCGTCTCCGCGTTCACCGAGGTCGAGGTCCTGCAGATCGTCTTCCTGGCGATCGTGGCCGGCGCCGCCGTGATCAAGCTCGGCGCCAAGGCGGAGCCGGTCCTCAAGCTCAGCGAGTCGGTGCTGGAACTGGTCCAGACCGCCCTCTGGTGGGTCATCCGGCTCTCCCCGCTGGGCACCCTCGGCCTCATCGGCAAGTCCGTGGCCAAGTACGGCTGGGACCTGCTGGAGCCGTTCGCGACGCTGACCCTCGACGTCTACATCGGTTGCGCGCTGGTGCTGTTCGTCGTCTACTCGCTGCTGCTGAAGTTCGCCGCCGGCCTCAACCCGGTCAACTTCTTCAAGGGCGCCTGGCCCGCCATCCAGCTGGCCTTCGTCTCGCGCTCCTCGGTCGGCACCCTGCCGGTCACCCGGCGGGTCACCGAGCGCCTCGGGGTCCCGGGCGAGTACGCCTCGTTCGCCGTCCCGTTCGGCGCCACCACCAAGATGGACGGTTGCGCCGCGATCTACCCGTCGCTGGCCGCGATCTTCGTGGCCCAGGTGTACGGCATCGACCTCGGCATCAAGGACTACCTGCTGATCGCCTTCGTCTCGGTGATCGGCTCGGCGGCCACCGCCGGCCTCACCGGTGCGATCGTCATGCTGACGCTGACCCTCTCCACCCTGGGGCTGCCGCTGGAGGGCGTCGGTCTGCTGCTGGCCATCGACCCGATCCTCGACATGATGCGCACCGCGACCAACGTCGCCGGTCAGGCCCTGGTGCCGATCGTGGTCGCGGCCCGGGAGAAGACCCTCGACCTGGCCGCCTACAACAACCCCACGGGTGACCTCTACGACGAGGCCCCGGCCCCGGCCCCGGCCGCCGCTGTCGCGACGGCCTGACGCCCCTTCGGATCGGCAGGACGAAGGGCCCTCCTTCCCGGAAACGGGGAGGAGGGCCCTTCCGCGTGCGCGCGTCCGTGCCCGGCATGCCGCCGAGGGGGAGCCGGCACAAGGCAGGGGGCCCACCGGACGGCGGGCCCCCTTGGGTACTGCAGCTCTTGTGCTCACCGTGACGACCGGAGGCCGTCGGCGGACCCGACGGGGTCCCGAGCGATCAGACCATCATTTGAGGATGATCAGATAAGGGTGACGTTCTCCGCCTGCGGGCCCTTCGGGCCCTGGGTGACGTCGAAGCTGACCGCCTGGTTCTCCTCCAGCGAGCGGAAGCCGCTCGCGTTGATGGCGGAGTAGTGGACGAAGACGTCGGGGCCGCCGCCATCCTGGGCGATGAAGCCGAAGCCCTTCTCAGCGTTGAACCACTTGACGGTTCCCTGAGCCATGCCGTTCTCCTTGCGAGGGACGTGTCGGGGCCACACCGTGTGGCACCCGGTCCGCTGCGCTGATCGCCCTGCCTCCGGACGGGTCCGGAGTTTTTCGATATTGCTGAAAAACTACAAAAAGCCTGCGGTTACATGCTCCGCAGGCTTCAAGTACTGCAAGGGGAATCAAACTGCAACTGAGGGCAACGCTAGCATGCGGCTGCTGTGACGACCAGGGGTGACTTGCGGGCTGGACAGCGCGTGTCGTAAGGCTGTTGTGACCCGCGGCGCGGCGCGTCGCGGTGCCTCCCGGAAGGGCGGTGCGGGGCTCCCGCAGCGGCAGGCATACGCTGCGGGGAGGCGCACGAACAGCAAGGGAGCGGCGCAGTGGCAGTACCGGATGCGGAAACGCGGGAGCCCCAGGACAACACCCCGGTCCGGCCCCGGGTCGGGCATATTCAGTTCCTGAACTGCGTACCCCTCTACTGGGGCCTGGCCAGGACCGGCAATCTGCTCGATCTGGACCTCACCAAGGACACCCCGGAGAAGCTGAGCGACCAGCTGGTCGGCGGTTCCCTGGACATCGGTCCGATCACCTGCGTGGAGTACCTGCGGCACGCGGACGAACTGCTGGTGCTGCCGGACATCGCGGTGGGAAGCGACGGCCCGGTGATGTCCTGCGTGATCGTCAGCAAGCTGCCGCTGTCCGAGCTGGACGGCCGGCGGGTCGCGCTCGGCTCCACCAGCCGCACCTCGGTCCGGCTCGCCCGGCTGCTGCTGGAGGAGCGTGAGGGGGTGCGGCCGGAGTACTTCAGCTGCCCGCCCGACCTGGACGCGATGCTCGCCGAGGCCGACGCGGCCGTGCTGATCGGCGACCCGGCGCTGCGTGCCTACCTCGGGCAGGCGGCCGAGCAGGGCCTGGCCGTGCACGACCTGGGCGAGATGTGGAAGGAGTGGACCGGGCTGCCGTTCGTCTTCGCCGTCTGGGCCGCCCGCCGCGACTTCGCCGAGCGGCGCCCCGAGCTGACCGCGGCCGTCCACCGGGCCTTCCTGGAGTCCCGGGACCTGTCGCTGGTCGAGGCCCGTGAGGTGGCCGAGCAGGCGGCCCGCTGGGAGTCCTTCGACGCGGCGGTGCTGGAGCGGTACTTCAGCGAGGCGCTGGACTTCTCGCTCGGCGAGCGGCAGCTGGCCGGCGTCGCCGAGTTCGCGCGGCGGGTCGCGCACGACAGCGGCTTCGCCCCCGACGTGGCCGTCCGGCTGCTGGAGCCGGCGCCGGAGCCGGTGGCCTGAGCGGGGCCTGAACGGGTGGTGGTCGCGATCGTGATGGTTCGCGCCGCCGCCGCCCGATAGCGTCTGCACGCGAGACGGCCCCGGCGGCGGGGCGAGCGGGCGGGCGACGGGAGCGTGCGCGGGATGCAGCCACTGGGATCGGACGACCCGCGTCAGGTGGGCGCGTACCGGCTGCTGCGGCGGCTCGGGGCGGGCGGCATGGGCCGGGTCTACCTCGGCCGGACGGCGGGCGGCCGCACGGTGGCGGTCAAGGTGGTGCGCGGCGAACTCGCCGAGGACACCGAGTTCCGCGCCCGGTTCCGGCAGGAGGTGGCCGCCGCCCGCCGGGTCGGCGGGGACTGGACGGCCCCCGTCCTGGACGCCGACACCGAGGGCGCACACCCCTGGGTGGCCACCGGCTACGTCGCCGGCCCCGCGCTGGCCGCCGCCGTCCGGCAGTACGGGCCGCTGCCCGAGCCCGCCGTTCGCACCCTCGGAGCGGGCCTGGCGCAGGCGCTGGAGCACGTGCACGGACTCGGGCTGGTGCACCGCGACGTCAAGCCGTCCAACGTGCTGCTCACCCTGGACGGGCCGCGGCTGATCGACTTCGGCATCGCTCGGGCCCTCGACGCGGCCACCGGGCTCACCCAGTCCGGGTTCGTGGTGGGGTCGCCCGGCTTCATGTCGCCCGAACAGGCGAACGGCCGGCCGGCCGGGCCGCCCGGTGACGTCTTCTCGCTCGGCGCGGTGCTCGCGTACGCGGCCACCGGGGTGCACCCGTTCGGGGAGGGGGTGAGCGCCGCGGTCCTGCTGTACCGGGTGGTGCACGAGGAACCGGACCTGGCCGGGCTCGGCGGCGGGCCGCTGCGTTCGATCGTGCTCGAATGCCTGGCGAAGGACCCGGCGGCCCGGCCGACGCCGCGACGGCTGGGGGAGTGGCTGGACCCGGACGGCGCGGCCGTCGGGCGGCTGGGGCAGGGCGGCTGGCTGCCGCCGGTGCTGTCCGCGGCGGTGGGGCGCAGTGCGGTGCAGTTGCTGGACCTGGAGGCGGAGGCCGGGGCGGGGCCGGTGGAGGGGGAGTGGACGCCGACGTTCGTACCGGGCGGGGTCGGCGGGGGCGGCGAGGGCGGCGCGGCCGGTGGGGGTGCGGCGGTGGACGCGAGCGCCTCCCGGCGGCGGGGTGTGGCCGGGCTGGTGGTCGGGGCGGTGCTGCTGGCGCTCGCGGGCGGCGGGTACGGGGCGTACCAGGTGTGGGGGAAGGGCGAGCCGGGGCCGGAGCCCACCGCCACGGGGGAGGGCCCCTCGCAGCCGCCGCCGGTGCCGTCCGGGCCGAGCGCGGTGTTGCCCTCGTCGCCTTCGTCGCCCTCGTCGCCTTCGTCGTCGCGGCAGCCGTCGTCGCAGCCGCCGCAGCCGTCGTCGGCGCCCGGTACGACTGCCCCCGCCGGCACCGCGGCGCCCGGTCCGAACGCCGTACCGGAGTCGTTCCTCGGCACCTGGCGCGGGGAGATGACGACGCAGAAGGGCGTGCCAGCCGGGACCACCACGCTGGTCATCGGCCGCGCGGGGATCGGGCAGGACGCGGTCAGCAGCCGCAACGAGCTGACCGGGATCCTCTCGCTCACCTGCGAGGGCGCCTGGACGCTCACCTCGGTCGAGCCGGAGAAGCTGGTCTTCACCTCCCGGCTGGTCCGCTCCTCGCTGCCCGGGGCGTGCACCGGCGGTTCCTACGCGGAGACCCTCGCGCTGCAGAAGGACGGCACCATCCGCTTCACCTCCGCCGATCCCAGCGCCGGGAACCCGTCCGGGACGTTCCGGCGAGCGGGCTGACGCGGGGGCCGCGAAGCCCTGGCGTAGGCTGAACCGGATGCGGAAGCGGTGCCCCGGCAAGGCGTCGTCGCACCCGTCGCACCCGCCGCACATGTCGCACGTGAAGTCCCGAGAGAGAGAAGGCCGCCAGGTGTCCGAGCTCGCAGCGACCACCTTCGATGCGCCCAGCACCGACCTGCAGGCCGTCCTCGACCGGGCGGCCGGCGGTGGCCGGATCAGCCCGCAGGAGGCGCTGGAGCTCTACCGCTCCGCCCCGCTGCACGCGCTCGGCTCGGCCGCCGACGCGGTGCGCCGCCGCCGCTACGCGGGTACCGAGCACATCGCGACGTACATCATCGAGCGCAACATCAACTACACCAACGTCTGCGTGACGGCGTGCAAGTTCTGCGCCTTCTACGTGCCGCCGAAGAGCGACAAGGGCTGGTCCCGCGAGCTGGACGAGATCCTGCGCCGCTGCGCCGAGACCGTCGAGCTGGGCGGCACCCAGATCATGTTCCAGGGCGGCCACCACCCGGACTACGGCGTCGAGTACTACGAGCGCGCCTTCTCGGCGATCAAGGCGGAGTTCCCGCAGCTGGTGATCCACTCGCTGGGCGCGTCCGAGGTCGACCACATGGCGCGGATCTCCGGCGTCCCGATCGAGGAGGCGATCACCCGGATCCACCGGGCGGGCCTGGACTCCTTCGCCGGGGCCGGTGCCGAACTGCTGCCGGAGCGCCCGCGCAAGGCGATCGCGCCGCTCAAGGAGTCCGGCGAGCGCTGGCTGGAGATCATGGAGGCCGCCCACGGCCTGGGCGTGGAGTCCACCTCCACCATGCTGATGGGCACCGGCGAGACCAACGCCGAGCGGATCGAGCACCTGCGGATGATCCGCGACGTGCAGGACCGCACCGGCGGCTTCCGCGCCTTCATCCCCTACACCTACCAGCCGCAGAACAACCACCTGAAGGGCTCGACCCAGGCGACCGTCTTCGAGTACCTGCGGATGATCGCCATCGCCCGCCTGTTCCTCGACAACGTCGCCCACATCCAGGGCTCCTGGCTGACCACCGGCAAGGAGGCCGGCCAGCTGTCGCTGCACTACGGCGCGGACGACCTCGGCTCGGTCATGCTGGAGGAGAACGTGGTCTCGGCGGCGGGAGCCAAGCACCGCTCCAACCTCACCGAGCTGATCCACCTGATCCGGACCGCCGGCCGCGTCCCCGCGCAGCGCTCGACCACGTACGAGCACCTGCGGGTGCTGGACGACCCGGCCAACGACCCGGTCGACCCGCGGGTCGCCTCGCACATCGCCTCCACCGCGATCGAGGGCGGCACCGCGCACCCCGAGCTGAAGATCCTCGACAACGCCTGAGGTCCCGTCCCACCGTGCTGACCCTGCACCGGGCCGCCCTCGTGCTGCCCGACCCGGCCGATCCCGCCGCCCCGTCCTACCCGGACGGGGCGGTGCTGGTGCGTGGCGAGCTGGTCGAGGCGGTCGGCCCGTACGCCGGGCTGGCGGCGGCGCACCCGGCGGCCCGGGTCCGGGACTGGGGCGACGCGCTGCTCACGCCGGGGCTGCGCAACCCGTACGGGCACTGGCTGCTGGAGCGGGCGTACCACCCGGACCCGCGCGAAGGGGTCGGGGACGAGCCGGTGCCGGACGGGCTGGCGGGGGAGCAGGACGAGGCCCGCTGCGGGGCGAGTGCCCGGCGCGGGCTGCAGCGGATGCTCGGCTTCGGTGTGACGGCGGTGGCCGGGCCGTTCGAGCGTGCCGCGGTGCGGACGGCGGTGGCCCGGTCGGGGCTGACCGTGCTGCCGGGGGGCGGGGGCGGCGCAGAGGCGAGGGGCGCTGGGGACGGAGCCGGCGCGGGGGTGGCCGGGGACGGAGCCGGCGCGGGGGTGGCCGGGGACGGAGCCGGCGCGGGGGTGGCCGGGCCGCTGGACCCGCTGGCGGTGCTGCCGCTCGCCGGGGCCCTGTACGGGCGGGTGGCCGCCGGTGTCCGGGCGGACTTCGCGGTGTTCGCGTCCGGGGCGGAGGGCGTCGAGGGACACGGGGCCGGTCCGGTGGGTGCGGACGGGCCGACGGGCGTGGGCGGTCCGGTGGGTGCGGACGGTCCGCGGGTCGGGGGTTGCCGGGCTACGGTGCTGGCCGGCCGGCTGGTGTTCCGGCGGCGCTGAGGGCGTCGCCGCCCGGGCCCCGGTCGCACCCTACTCGTCGGTAGTCGTGCGGTTCGCCCGAGGGTCGCCCCCACTTCCTCGTACTCCCTTGCGACGGCCGGGACTTGCTTCGTGCGCCACTGAACTGCGGCTTCGTCGCGGTGGCCTGATTGTCCCTTCACCGTGACCTGAGGGCCCGCCAGCGGATAGCATCCGGCTCAGCTCAGTCCGTACCGTCCCACCTCACCTCCGCCCGTGCCCGCGGGCGACGGGGCCCCGTCCCAGGCCCCGGAAGCAAGCCAGGACAGGAACCATGCGATCCGCGACCGTCCCCCCGCAGCGATCCCCGCGGTTGGGCCGTGGCTGGTACCTCACCGCCGTGCTCAGCGCCGTGCTGGCCGTCGGGATGTGCCTGCTGGGGTGGCGCCAGGCCGAGCAGGCCGACCGGATCGGGGCCCACCCGGTGCGGGTCGAGGGCGTGGTGACGCAGCTGCCGACCGGTGGCGGCTCCTACAGCACCGTCAGCTACCAGGCGGCCGGCCAGCACCACACCGCCACCGCGCTGCCGCTGGCCGACGGCACCAAGGTGGGGGACGCCGTCTGCCTGGAGCACGCGGCCGACGAGCCGAAGGCGGTGCGGATCTGTGGCGACACCTACCCGCAGCCGGTGGGCGTCGGGCTGGCGCGGTTCAGCGTGCCGGTGGCGGTGCTGCTGTTCGCCGTCTGCATGCTGCGGATCCGGCGGCACCGGCGGGCGGTGGCCGTCCGTAGCGGGCAGAACCGGTTCGCCACCACCGTCGCCATGGCGACCGAGGCGCTGGCCGACGGGATGCCGGCGATAACGCAGGGCAAGCGCTCGCGCCGGCGGCGCCGCGCGGGCGGGCGGCGCGCCCAGCACTGAGGCGGCGGGCGGCTGCTCCGGCGGGCCCGGCAGGCCCGCGACCGTCGTCCCGGGTGTTCCCGAGGCGCCCGGCCGGGGTGCCCGGGGTGCCCGGAAGACGCCCCCTTGCCCGGATCGCCGGAGCCAGGGTGAACAATGGGGGCGTGACCCGAGCCTCTCTGGACAAGCAGCCGCACGAAGTCGCCGCCATGTTCGACGACGTCGCGGCCAAGTACGACCGCACCAACGACGTTCTCTCGCTCGGCCAGGCCCGTGCCTGGCGCCGTGCGGTGGCCGAGGCGGTGGCCGCCGGGCCGGGGGACGTCGTGCTCGACCTCGGGGCCGGGACCGGCACCTCCTCGCTGCCCTTCGCGGAGGCCGGGGCGCGGGTCGTCCCGTGCGACTTCTCGGTCGGCATGCTCGCCGAGGGCAAGCGCCGCCACCCCGAGCTGGCGCTGACCGCGGGTGACGCCACCAGGCTGCCGTTCGCCGACGACACCTTCGACTCGGTGACGATCTCCTTCGCGCTGCGCAACGTCCAGGACACCGACGAGGCGCTGAGCGAGCTGCTGCGGGTCACCAAGCCCGGCGGCAAGCTGGTCATCTGCGAGTTCTCCACGCCGACCTGGACGCCGTTCCGGACCGTCTACACCGAGTACCTGATGCGCGCGCTGCCGCCGGTCGCCACCGCGGTCAGCAGCAACCCGGACGCCTACGTCTACCTCGCCGAGTCGATCCGCGAGTGGCCCGACCAGCCGGCGCTGGCCGCCCGGCTGCAGGAGGCCGGCTGGTCCAAGGTGGCCTGGCGCAACCTGACCGGCGGGATCGTCGCCCTGCACCGGGCCTACAAGGTCTGACCGGCCCGCGTGGCCGGTTGCGCGGGCGAGTCGCGTGGCCGGCCGCGGCGCCGTGACCGGCCGCGACGCCGTCCGCAGCTCATAGACTCGTCCAAGCCCAGCCGCGCCGGCCCCCACCGGCCGGCCGACCCCCCCAGCAGGAGTGTGCCCACCGTGTCCGAGACCGCTGTTGACCTGAGCGCAGGCGTTGTGGAGAGCACCGCGGACGTCATCGTGGTCGGCGCCGGCCCGGCCGGGTCCACCACCGCCTACCACCTCGCGCAGGCCGGCCTGGACGTGCTGCTGCTGGAGAAGACCAGCTTCCCCCGGGAGAAGGTCTGCGGCGACGGCCTCACCCCGCGGGCCACCAAGCAGCTGGTGGACATGGGCATCGACGTGTCCACCGAGAACGGCTGGCTGCACAACAAGGGCCTGCGGATCATCGGCGGCGGGGTCCGGCTGGAGCTGGACTGGCCCGAGCTGTCGGCCTTCCCGGACTACGGCCTGGTCCGCAAGCGTGCCGACTTCGACGAGCTGCTCGCCCGTCAGGCCGAGAAGGCCGGGGCCCGGCTCTACGAGCGCTGCAACGTCAGTGGCCCGGTGCTGGACGAGCGGACCGGCCGGATCGTCGGGGTCACCGCCAAGCTCGGCGACGAGAAGCGCCCGGTGACCTTCCGCGCCCCGCTGGTCGTGGCCGCCGACGGCAACTCCACCCGGCTGTCGCTCGCGATGGGTCTGCACCGCCGGGAGGACCGCCCGATGGGCGTCGCCTACCGCACCTACTTCACCTCCCCGCGCCACGACGACGACTACCTGGAGTCCTGGCTGGAGCTGTGGGACACCCGCGGCGGGGAACGCAAGCTGCTGCCCGGCTACGGCTGGGTCTTCGGCATGGGCGACGGCACCTCCAACGTCGGCCTCGGCATCCTCAACTCCTCGCCGGCCTTCGGCGAGCTGGACTGGCGCGAGGTCCTGAAGGCCTGGTGCGCCAGCATGCCGGAGGAGTGGGGCTACACGCCGGAGAACATGACCGACCCGATCCGGGGGGCCGCGCTGCCGATGGCCTTCAACCGGCAGCCGCACTACACCCGCGGCCTGCTGCTGGTCGGCGACGCCGGCGGCATGGTCAACCCGTTCAACGGCGAGGGCATCGCCTACGCGATGGAATCCGGCCAGATCGCCGCCGGGGTCATCGTCCAGGCCCTCGCGCGGGTGACCGACGGCGGCCGGGAGCGCGCACTGCAGGCCTACCCGCGCATCCTCAAGGACGTCTACGGCGGCTACTACACGCTCGGCCGGGCCTTCGTGAAGCTCATCGGCAACCCGAAGGTCATGCAGCTCGCCACCCAGCGCGGGCTGACCCACCCGATGCTGATGAAGTTCGTGCTCAAGCTCCTCGCCAACCTCACCGACCCGCAGGGCGGCGACGCCATGGACCGCATCATCAACGGCCTGGCCAAGGTCGCGCCGAACGCCTGACCGGCGGGGCCGTCGGCGGTCGGGCGCTCGCTCCCGCCGGCGGTCCGGTCGGCGGTCCGGTCGGCAACCTCGGTCGGTGGCCCCGGCCGGTCCGGGCGGCGGCCGGGTCAGCGGTCCGGGTTGCGGCTGGCCGCGGAGCGCTGCTCGACGTAGGCGAGGCGGTCGGCGAACACCTGGGCGGCGTCCGGGGTGAGCGTGCGCAGCGCGACCAGCGCGGAGAAGACCACGTCGCACAGCTCGTGCTGGACGTCCTCCCAGCTGTGGGTGACTCCCTTGCGCGGGTTCTGACCGGTGGCGCCGATCACGGCGGCACTGACCTCGCCGATCTCCTCGGAGAGCTTGAGGATGCGGGCGAGCCGCTCCTCCTGCGGGGGGAGCGGGCTCTCCTCGTCGAGCCAGGCGACCAGGTGGTCGACGCTTTCCCAGATCCTGCTGTCCATGCGGTGCTGCTCCCGTACGGTGTCCGCGGCCGGTCGGGGTGGCCGGTCGGGTGGCCGGATTCGTGCGGCCGTTCGGTGGCCGTCGACGTTCTGCTCCACCGTACGGGAGTTCACCGGGTGGCTCAGCGGGCGGAGATCTTCACGTTGCGGATGTTCACCGGCAGGGTGGGGAAGCCGTCACCGGGGTTGTTCTGGTCGTCCTCACCTCCGGCGGCGATCTTCTGCAGCACGTCCAGGCCCTCGGTGACCCGGCCGAACGGGGTGTAGGCGGGGGAGAGCTTGGTGTCCTTCCAGACGAAGAAGAACTGGCTGCCATTGGTGTTGGGTCCCGCGTTGGCCATGGCGACCGTGCCGGCCGGGTAGGTGGCGCCCGCCAGGTTCTCGTCGGGGAAGGAGTAACCCGGGCCGCCGCTGCCGGTCCCGGTCGGGTCGCCGCACTGCAGGACGTAGAGCCGCTGGGTGGTCAGCCGGTGGCAGTGGCTGCGGTCGAAGTAGTCGCGCTCGGCGAGGAAGCGGAACGAGAAGGTCGTGCAGGGGGCCTTGTCGGTGAGCGCCTGGAAAGTGATCGAGCCCTGGGAGGTCTTCAGGGTCGCCTTGTACGGCTTGGCCGCCTTTCGGGCGTCGAAGACCGGGATGCCCTTGAAGTTGTCGGCCGGGACGGCCGGCGTGTAGGTGCAGGTGGTACCGGCCGCGCCGGCACCGGTCGACGGGGTGTCCGCGACGGCGGTGCCGGTGCTCGCGACGAGCGGGAGGACGGTGGCGGCGGCGAACAACGCCCAGTGCTTGCGCCTCATGTGACGGGCCTTCCGGTGGGTGGGGGACGGCTGCGTTGGCATGGCGACATCATTCACGGCGGGGTGGGGATCCGGTAGGGGGCGGGAATCCGTTGATCGCGAGTGGTCCGGTGCGCGAGGATGGCGGGCCCCGCTCCGCTCCGGGATCCGTCCGACGACGTGCGCGACTCTCGTGTGCCGGTCCGGCCCCTTCGAGGTCTCGGGCCTCGAACGCTTCGAGAGGCTTCGCCGTGCGTGCTCCGTCCTCCGCTCTGTTGCGCGATCTGCCGGTACTCCTGGTGGCGGTGGTGTGGGGATCGAGCTTCCTGGCGGTGCAGCGGGTGGCCGAACCGGGCACGGTGGTGGCGATGCTGGTGCTGCGGTTCGGTCTGGTGCTGCCCGTCCTGGGGCTGGCGGCCTGGCCCTCGCTGCGACGACTGCGGCGCGCCGAGTGGCTGGGCGGGGCCGGGCTGGGACTGGTGCTCGGTGGGATCTTCCTCCTTGAGACGTTTGGCGCGGTGCACACCTCGGCGACCAACGCGGGCCTGATCATCAGCCTCACGATCGTGTTCACCCCGCTCGCGGAGAGCGCGTTGGCCCGGACGCCGCTGCCGCGCTCCTTCCTCGCGGCGGCCGGTCTGGCGGTGGCGGGCATCGCGCTGCTCACCGGGGACGGCGGCCTGCGGGCCCCGGCCTCGGGGGACCTGCTGGTGCTCGGCGCCGCCGTCGTGCGGACGGTCAACGTGCTGGCCACCGCCCGGGCCCGGGCGATCCGGGAGAGCGACACGCTGGCCGTCACCTGGGTCCAGCTCGCGGCCGCGACGCTGGTGTTCGCGATCGTCGCACCGTTCGCCGGCCCGCTGCCCTGGACCGTCGCGTCCGCCTACGGGCCGGCCCAGTGGGGCTGGCTGCTGCATCTTTCCCTGCTCTGCACGCTGTTCGCGTTCTTCGTGCAGATGTGGGCCGTCCGCACCACCTCGCCCTCACGGGTCAGCCTGCTGCTGGGCACCGAACCGCTCTGGGCCGCGGTGTTCGGCATCACCCTGGCCGGCAACCACCTCGGGCCCTTGGCCCTGCTGGGTGGCGCCCTCGTTCTGGTCAGCACCGAGTGGGGCCGGCGGACCGCCTCGGCGCCGCGACCGGAGGCGGTGCCGGCGGAGCGGGAGCCGGCGGCGGTGTGACGGCCGGGCGCGGTGCTCACCGGCGCCGCCCCAGGGTGCGGCGGGCGTAGGCGAAGGTGACCGCGGCGAGCAGCGGACCCCAGGCGACCAGCGGCAGGTAGCAGAGGGTCATGATCACCCCGGCGAGGCCCCGCGGAGCGCCGGGACCGCTCATCGCCGAGGCCCAGCCGCCGAACAGCGCCGACATGCCGAGCACGGTCAGGACGGCTGAGCCGAGGGCCGCCGGAACGATCGCGGCCCACGGCCGGACGGCCCGTCCGCCGATCAGCGGGATCCGGCGCGGGAGCACCTCGCCCCAGGGGCGGACCAGCCCCAGAGTGAGGAAGGCCAGCAGCTCGGCCAGCCCGCTGAGCGCGAGGACGTACACGGTGCCCCAGCCCGGGACGTAGGGGTCGAAGGCCGCGGCCAGCTCCCCGCTGAAGCCGACCGGGACCCCCACCCCGAGGGCGAGCCGCCAGAGCCCGGACGGGACGGTCGTCCAGACGGTGGCGAGGGCGGCCCGCTCGGCCCAGCGCGGGGTGCCGGCGGGGCGGACGGCGCGGACGGCGCGGGTGCTGCGGGCGGTGTGAGTGGTGCGGGCGGTAGAGGTGGTACGGGCGGCGAACCCGGCGGCGGTGGGTGTGGCGGGTGCGGTGGCGGACATGATGGCGGACTCCCCTCCGGGACCGGCCGCGGCGGCCGGTCCGACGGATCAAGAGTGGCTGCCGGAGGGGGCCTTCCATCAGTGCCGATCGGGCTGTCTTGGCTGCTCGGAACGGGTGCGGAAATGTGCCGATCGGCACAGGCGGAGCGCTCCGGCGATCCGTAGGCTTCCCGACAGGAAGGAGGCGACGATGAGTCAGATGCTTTCGCTGGCCGCCCCGGTGGCGGTGCTCTGCGGGTGGTTGCTGCGCTCCCGGTTCGGGGTGGCGGCGGTGGCCGGCGCGGCCGGTGCGGTGTCGGCCGGGGCGTCGGCCGGTGTCTGGGCCGCCGGGCGGTGGACCGAAGCCGATCGCCGGCCGGCCCTGGTCGGTCTGCTCGAACTCGCCCTGCTGCTGCTCCTGGTGGTCGTGGCGCTGCGGGCCGAGGGCGGTCGGCGCGGGGCGGTGGCGGTCTGGACGGTCGGCGGCGCGGTCGCGCTCTGGCCCTCCCGGTTCCAGGCGATCGAGGGTCCGCAGGACGCGCTGACGCTCTTCGGGTTCGGCTCGGCGTTCGCGCTGCCGGCGGTCCTGGTCGGGCTCTACCTGCGCGGGCTGGACGAGGCCCGGCGCCGCTCGGTGTCCGCCGCCCGCCGCTCCCAACGGCTCGAACTCGCCCACGACCTGCACGACTTCGTCGCCCATGACGTCAGCGGGATGGTCGCCCAGGCGCAGGCCGGCATGGTGCTGGCGGCCTCCGACCCGGTGCGGGCGGCCGCCCTGTTCGAGCGGATAGAGCAGGCCGGGCTGCAGGCCCTGGCCTCGCTCGACCGGACGGTCCAACTGCTGCGCAGCGAGGACGCCGACGGTCCGGAGCGCGGTCCGCAGCCCGGCCTGGCCGAACTCACACAGCTCACCCAGCGATTCGCGGACTCGGGCGGAGTGGCGGTGCGGCTGGATGCCCCGGCGGAGGAGCCGGGAGTGCCTCGGGAGGTGGCGGCCACCGCCTACCGGGTCGTGGTGGAGGCCCTGACCAATGTGCGGCGGCACGCACCGGCCGCCCGCGTGGTCGAGGTCCGGGTGCGCCGCGAGGGGCGGCGGCTGTCGGTGCGGGTGCGGGACGACGGCGGTGCGGCGGCGCAGCCGTCCGGGCCGCGCCGGGGAGGCAGTGGGCTGGCGGGGCTGGCCGCCCGGGTGGAGGCGCTCGGCGGCACGCTCGCCGCCGGCCGGGAGGGTGGCGGCTGGCAGGTGGCGGTGACCATGCCGCTGAAGGCGCGGTGACGGGCCCGGCGGTGTGCGCCGGGGGAACGGCACGACCGGCGAGAACGGCGTGACCGGTGCGAACGGAACGAACGACGGGAACGGCAAGAACGGCGCCGGGACGGTACCGGCACAAGGACGGAGGCGTGGGCCGATGACGATCAGGGTGCTTCTCGCCGACGACGACGAGGCGATCCGCAGCGCGTACCGGATCATCCTCGACGCCCAGCCGGACATCGAGGTGGTGAACGAGGCCGCGGACGGCGAGGCGGCGGTCGCCCTGGCCCAGCGGCTGCGGCCGGACGTGATCCTTGCCGACATCCGGATGCCCCGGCTGGACGGGCTGGAGCTGACCAGGCGCCTGGGCGGGGAGTTCCGGGTGGTCGTGGTGACCACCTTCGACCTGGACGAGTATGTGCACGAGGCGATCCGTGCGGGTGCGGCGGGCTTCCTGCTCAAGCGCTCGGGACCGGCGCTGCTGGCGGAGGCGGTGCGGTCCGCCGTCGCGGGTGACGCGTTGATCAGTCCGCAGATCACCGTCCGGCTGCTCCGTCGATGGTCGGGCGGCACAGCGCAGCGGCCGGCGGCCGGTGGGAGAACGGAGCGCCCGCAGGTCGGCCCGGTCGAGGAACTCACCGCACGGGAGAAGGAGATCGCGCGGCTGGTCGCGGACGGTGCGACCAATGCGGAGATCGCGGCGGAGCTGTTCATCAGCGCCGGGACGGTGAAGAACCACCTGGCCTCGGTCCAGCGGAAGCTCGGTGCCCGGAACCGGGTGGGCATCGCCGCCTGGGCCTGGGAGAGCGGGGCCTGAGCACGGCTCGCGCGCTTGTGAACGAAGGGTCAAGCGGGCGTTCGCGGAGCCGCCACCCCTGCGGGTGAGACGCTATAACACGTCAACATGACGCCCGGAAATTTGCTCTCAGCGATGCATAGTTGATATAGGCGTGCGGCTCTGACCAGCCGCTTCGCAGATAAAAGCGACAGCTTGTGACCATTTGACTTCTTTGCGTTGACAAATATCGTCATGCTCACCTTCGCCATCATTCGCGAGGTGTCGTAGATCACAAAGATCGTCCTGAACTGCGTGTCGCAGATCACAAGCAGACGGGCATAGGATGCGCTCGTTCCAGGCTTTGTGAACTGCCTCACATGGGGTGGATCCGGGAACTGGAGCGCCGGGTTCACCCCAGTGTGACCCGTCGGTTCCGATCTGCAGTCAAGGACGACTGGACGGAGGGAGCGGGGGCTATGAATGCCTACGCGCCGATCCTCGTACTCGGTGCCATCGCGGCGGCGTTCGCGGTCGGCTCCGTCGTGATGGCCTCACTGACCGGCCCCAAGCGCTACAACCGGGCCAAGCTGGAGGCGTACGAGTGCGGCATCGAGCCGACCCCGCAGCCCGTGGGCGGCGGTCGGTTCCCGATCAAGTACTACCTGACGGCGATGCTCTTCATCGTCTTCGACATCGAGATCGTCTTCCTCTACCCGTGGGCCGTGAGCTTCGACGCCCTGGGGATCTTCGGGCTGGTCGAGATGCTCCTGTTCATCGCCACCGTCTTCGTCGCCTACGCCTACGTCTGGCGCCGCGGCGGTCTGGAGTGGGACTGACCGCTGACTTTGTGAACGTGCGGACAAGCCAACGGACTTGAGGGCATTGAGAGGGATCTGATGGGAATCGAGGAGAAGCTGCCGAGCGGCTTTCTGCTCACGACCGTGGAGACGGCCGCCGGCTGGGTGCGCAAGGCGTCGCTCTTCCCGGCCACCTTCGGGCTGGCCTGCTGCGCGATCGAGATGATGACCACCGGCGCGGGCCGCTACGACCTGGCCAGGTTCGGCATGGAGGTGTTCCGGGGCTCCCCCCGGCAGGCCGACCTGATGATCGTGGCCGGTCGGGTGAGCCAGAAGATGGCGCCCGTGTTGCGCCAGGTCTACGACCAGATGGCCAATCCGAAGTGGGTCATCTCCATGGGCGTCTGCGCCTCCTCGGGCGGGATGTTCAACAACTACGCGATCGTGCAGGGCGTCGACCACATCGTCCCGGTGGACATCTATCTGCCCGGCTGTCCGCCCCGCCCGGAGATGCTGATGGACGCGATCCTGAAGCTGCACGACAAGATCCAGCACGAGCCGCTCGGCGTGAACAAGCGCCGCGCCGAGGAGCTGGGCGAGGCGCTCGCGCTGCAGGCGACCCCGGTGAGCGAGATGCGGGGGCTGCTGCGATGAACGACCAGGTACCCGAGACCCGCCGCGAGCAGCCGCACCGCGAGATCCCGGTCGAGGTGGTCGGCCGCCGGCAGGGCATGTTCGGCGCCCAGGGCACCGGCGACACCTCGGGCTTCGGCGGGCTGGTGGCCCCGATCGCCCTGCCCCCGGCCAGCGAACGCCCCTACGGCGGCTGGTTCGACGAGGTCGCGGACGAGCTGGAGGGCGCCCTGGAGGAACAGGGCCTGGACCCCGCCGAGGTGATCGAGAAGACCGTCGTCGACCGCGCCGAACTCACCTTCCACATCGCCCGCGAGCACCTGCTGCGCACCGCCCGCACCCTGCGCGACGACCCGGCGCTCCGCTTCGAGCTCTGCCTCGGGGTGAGCGGAGTGCACTACCCGGGCGACCAGGGCCGCGAACTGCACGCGGTCTACCACCTGCGCTCGATCACCCACGGCCGGCTGATCCGGCTGGAGGTCACCGCGCCGGACGCCGACCCGCGCGTCCCGTCGGTGGTCAGCGTCTACCCGACCAACGACTGGCACGAGCGCGAGGCCTACGACTTCTTCGGCCTGGTCTTCGAGGGCCACCCGGCGCTCACCCGGATCATGATGCCGGACGACTGGCTGGGTCACCCGCAGCGCAAGGACTACCCGCTCGGCGGCATCCCCGTCGAGTACAAGGGCGCCCAGATCCCGGCGCCCGACCAGCGGAGGTCGTACAGCTGATGAACACCCAGCACTACGAGGAGACGCACCGGGACGGCACCGCCGAGGCGGGTGCCCGGGACACCACCGAGGGCCGGGTCTTCACGGTCACCGGCGGCGACTGGGGCGAGGTGGTCGAGGCCGTCGGCCGGGCCGACGACGAGCGCATCATCGTCAACATGGGCCCCCAGCACCCCTCCACCCACGGGGTGTTGCGGCTGATCCTGGAGATCGACGGCGAGACGGTGACGGAGGCCCGCTGCGGCATCGGCTACCTGCACACCGGCATCGAGAAGAACATGGAGTTCCGCAGCTGGGTCCAGGGCACCACTTTCGTGACCCGCATGGACTACCTGACCCCGCTGTTCAACGAGACCGCCTACTGCCTGGCGGTCGAGAAGCTGCTCGGCATCACCGACGACGTCCCCGAGCGGGCCGACGTCATCCGGGTGCTGATGATGGAGCTCAACCGGATCTCCTCCCACCTGGTCTGCCTGGCCACCGGCGGCATGGAGATCGGCTCCACCACCCTGATGATCTACGGATTCCGCGACCGCGAGCTGATCCTGGACGTCTTCGAGCTGGTCACCGGCCTGCGGATGAACCACGCGTACGTCCGCCCCGGCGGCCTCGCCCAGGACCTCCCGCCCGGCGCGGTCGACCAGATCCGCGAGGCCGTGAAGACCATCCGCTCCCGGATGCACGAGTACGACAAACTCGCCACCGGCAACCCGGTGTTCAAGGCCCGCCTGGTCGACGTCGGCTTCCTCGACCTGCCCGGCTGCCTCGCCCTCGGCGCCACCGGCCCGATCCTGCGCGCCACCGGCCTGCCGCACGACCTGCGCAAGACCGACCCGTACTGCGGCTACGAGAACTACGACTTCGAGGTCGCGATCGCCGACAGCGCCGACTCCTACGGCCGCTTCCTGATCCGGCTGGAGGAGATGAAGCAGTCGCTGCGGATCGTCGAGCAGTGCCTGGACCGGCTGCGCCCCGGCCCGGTCATGGTGGCCGACAAGAAGATCGCCTGGCCGGCCCAGCTCGCCGTCGGCCCGGACGGGATGGGCAACTCCCTGGACCACATCCGGAAGATCATGGGCACCTCGATGGAGGCCCTGATCCACCACTTCAAGCTGGTCACCGAGGGCTTCCGGGTCCCGGTCGGCCAGGCCTACGCGGCGGTCGAGTCGCCCAAGGGCGAGCTGGGCGTGCACGTGGTCAGCGACGGCGGGACCCGCCCGTACCGGGTCCACTTCCGGGACCCGTCGTTCACCAATCTGCAGACGATGGCGGCGATGTGCGAGGGCGGCCAGGTGGCCGACGTCATCGTCTCGGTGGCCGGGATCGACCCGGTGATGGGAGGCGTGGACCGGTGACAGACGTCCAACTGGGGATGCCGGCGCTGCCGGCCGGGCCGTACCCCGAGGAGGTGCACGCCCGGCTGGCCGCCGACGCCGCGGAGCTGATCGGCCGCTACCCGGTGGCCCGGTCCGCCCTGCTGCCGCTGCTGCACCTGGTGCAGGCCGAGGAGGGCTTCGTCAGCCCGACCGGCATCCGGTTCTGCGCGGAGCAGCTCGACCTGACCACCGCCGAGGTCACCGCCGTCGCCACCTTCTACACCATGTACCGGCGCCGACCCGCCGGCGAGTACCACGTCGGGGTCTGCACCAACACCCTGTGCGCGGTGCTCGGCGGCGACCAGATCTTCGCCGAGCTCCAGGAGCACCTCGGGATCGCGAACAACGAGACCACCGAGGACGGCCGGATCTCGATCGAGCACATCGAGTGCAACGCGGCCTGCGACTACGCACCCGTGGTGATGGTCAACTGGGAGTTCTTCGACAACCAGACGCCGGAGAGCGCCAAGCGGCTGGTCGACGACCTGCGCGCGGGCCGCGAGGCCGTCCCCACCCGCGGCGCCCGGCTCTGCTCCTTCAAGGAGACCGCCCGGATCCTGGCCGGCTTCCCCGACGAACGCCCCGGCGCCGTCGACGAGTCCGGCGCCGGCGGTGCCCCCTCGCTGGCCGGCCTGCGGCTGGCCCGCGGCGAGGCCCTGCCCGGCACCGGCGGCACCCGCGTCGTCTCCCCCCGCCACGCGGGCACCGGCCAGGAAGGGAGTGAAGCGTGATGACCTCCGCCGAGCCGGCCGAGAAGCTGCTCACCCCCGTGCTGTCCGCCTCCTGGGACGACACCCGGCCCTGGAGCCTGGCCACCTACCGCCGCCACGCCGGGTACGAGGGCCTGCGGACCGCCCTCGCCATGCCCCCGGACGACGTGATCGCCCTGGTCAAGGACGCCGGACTGCGCGGCCGCGGCGGCGCCGGCTTCCCCACCGGCATGAAGTGGCAGTTCATCCCGCAGAACGACGGCAAGCCGCACTACCTGGTGGTCAACGCGGACGAGTCCGAGCCGGGCACCTGCAAGGACATCCCGCTGCTGTTCGCCAACCCGCACTCGCTGATCGAGGGCATGATCATCGCGTCCTACGCGATCCGCTGCGACCACGCCTTCATCTACCTGCGCGGTGAGGTCGTCCCGGTGCTGCGCCGGCTCCAGGCGGCCGTGGCCGAGGCCTACGAGGCCGGGCTGCTCGGCCGGGACATCCTCGGCTCCGGCCTCGACCTGGACATCACCGTGCACGCCGGCGCCGGCGCGTACATCTGCGGCGAGGAGACGGCCCTGCTCGACTCGCTGGAGGGGCGCCGCGGCCAGCCGAGGCTGCGCCCGCCGTTCCCGGCCATCGCCGGCCTCTACGCCTGCCCGACCGTGGTCAACAACGTCGAGTCGATCGCCTCGGTGCCGCCGATCCTGGCCCGCGGCAAGGCCTGGTTCAAGGGCCTGGGCACCGAGAAGTCCCCCGGCTTCACGCTCTACTCGCTCTCCGGCCACGTCACCAACCCCGGCCAGTACGAGGCCCCGCTCGGCATCACGCTGCGCCAGCTGCTCGACATCAGCGGCGGCGTCCGCCCCGGCCACCGGCTCAAGTTCTGGACCCCGGGCGGCTCCTCCACCCCGATGTTCACCGACCAGCACCTCGACGTCCCGCTCGACTACGAGGGCGTCGGCGCGGCCGGCTCGATGCTCGGCACCAAGGCCCTGCAGGTCTTCGACGAGACGACCTGCGTGGTGCGCGCGGTCACCCGCTGGACGGAGTTCTACGCCCACGAGTCCTGCGGCAAGTGCACCCCCTGCCGCGAGGGCACCTACTGGCTGGTCCAGCTGCTCAAACGGATCGAGGCCGGCCAGGGCGCCGAGGGCGACCTGGAGAAGCTCCTCGACATCGCCGACAACATCAACGGCAAGTCCTTCTGCGCCCTGGGCGACGGCGCGGCCAGCCCGATCGTCTCCTCGCTCCAGCACTTCCGGGCCGAGTACGAGCAGCACCTCGCGGAGCGCCGCTGCCCGTTCGACCCGGCCGCCTCCACCGTCTGGGCCGACGGCCCCCGCCCCGGCCACCAGTCCGCCACCGAAAGGGAGGTGCACGCGTGACGATCACAGAACCGTCCACCTCCCAGGGCGGCCAGGCCGCGGTCGAGCTGGTCACGCTCACCATCGACGGCGTCGAAGTGCGGGTCCCCAAGGGGACCCTGGTGATCCGGGCCGCCGAGCAGATCGGCACCCAGGTCCCGCGCTTCTGCGACCACCCGCTGCTCGACCCGGCCGGCGCCTGCCGGCAGTGCATCGTCGAGATCGAGGGCCAGCGCAAGCCGGTCGCCTCCTGCACCGTCCCGGTCGCCGAGGGCATGGTGGTCCGCACCCAGCTCAGCTCGCCGGTCGCCGAGAAGGCCCAGCGCGGCGTGATGGAGCTGCTGCTGATCAACCACCCGCTGGACTGCCCGGTCTGCGACAAGGGCGGCGAGTGCCCGCTGCAGAACCAGGCGATGTCCACCGGCGACGCGGACTCCCGCTTCGAGGGGATGAAGCGCACCTACGAGAAGCCGGTGCCGATCAGCAGCCAGGTGCTGTTGGACCGGGAGCGCTGCGTGCTCTGCGCCCGCTGCACCCGGTTCTCCCAGCAGATCGCCGGGGACCCGTTCATCGACCTGGTCGAGCGCGGTGCCCTGCAGCAGGTCGGTACCGGCGAGGGCGACGACTTCGAGTCGTACTTCTCCGGCAACACCATCCAGATCTGCCCCGTCGGCGCCCTCACCTCGGCGGCCTACCGCTTCCGCTCCCGCCCGTTCGACCTGGTCTCCTCGCCGAGCGTCTGCGAGCACTGCTCCTCCGGCTGCGCCCAGCGCACCGACCACCGGCGCGGCAAGGTGCTGCGCCGGCTGGCCGGCGAGGACCCGGCGGTCAACGAGGAGTGGAACTGCGACAAGGGCCGGTTCGCCTTCCGCTACGCCCAGCAGCGCGACCGGATCACCGCCCCGCTGGTCCGCCGGGACGGCGAACTCGTCGCCGCCTCCTGGCCGGAGGCGCTGGCCCGGGCCGCCGAGGGACTGCGCGGGGCCAGCACCGGCGTGCTCACCGGCGGCCGGGTCACCGTCGAGGACGCCTACGCCTACGCCAAGTTCGCCCGGGTGGTGCTCGGCACCAACGACGTGGACTTCCGGGCCCGCCCGCACAGCGGCGAGGAGGCGCAGTTCCTGGCCGCCGCGGTCGCGGGACAGGGAGTGGACCTCACCGGTGAGGGCGTGACCTACCAGGATCTGGAGGCCGCGCCGGTGGCGCTGCTGGTGGCCCTGGAGCCCGAGGAGGAGTCGCCGATCGTCTTCCTGCGGCTGCGCAAGGCCAACCGCAACCGCGGGCTCGCGGTCTTCTCGATCGCCGCGCACGCCTCCCGGGGCCTGGCCAAGCTGCACGGGGCGCTGCTGCCCGCCGCCCCCGGCACCGAGGCCGAGTGGCTGGCCGCGCTCGCCGCCGACGAGCCGCTCAACGACGAGGCCGGCCGCGCCGCCGAACTGCTGCGCACCCCCGGCGCGGTGATCCTGGTCGGCGAGCGGGCCGCCGCCGCACCGGGCGCGCTCACCGCCGTGCTGCGGCTGGCGCACGCCACCGGTGCCCGGCTCGCCTGGATCCCCCGGCGGGCCGGCGAGCGCGGCGCGGTCGAGGCGGGCGCGCTGCCCGGCCTGCTGCCGGGCGGCCGCCCGGTCGGCGTCCCGGCCGCCCGGGCCGAGGCCGCCGCCGTCTGGGGCCTGCCCGGGCTCCCCGAGCGGCCCGGCCGGGACACCGAGGACATCCTCGGCGCGGCCGTCGGCGGCGAACTCGGCGCGCTGCTGGTCGGCGGCCTCGATCCGGAGGACCTCGCCGATCCGGCGCAGGCCGAGCTGGCCCTGGCCGCCGTCCCGTTCGTGGTCTCGCTGGAGCTGCGTCCGTCCGCCGTCACCGCGCACGCCGACGTGGTGCTGCCGGTGGCCGCGGTCGCCGAGAAGTCCGGCACCTTCCTGGACTGGGAGGGCCGGGTGCGGATGTTCGAGGCCGCGCTCAAGCCGGACCAGCAGATGGGCCGTCATCTGCACCCGGACCTGCGGGTGCTGAACATGCTCGCCGACGCGCTGGGCCACCGGCTCGGCCTGCCCGACGTCCGCGCCGCCCGGCTGGAGCTGGACCGGTTCACACCCTGGACCGGCGAGCGCCCGGCCGCCCCGGCCGCCCACCCCGGTGTGCTGCCCCGCCCGGCCACCGGCCAGGCGGTGCTGGCCGGTTGGCGCCTGCTGCTCGACCGCGGCTCGCTCCAGCAGGGCGACCCGCACCTGGCCGGCACCCGGCACCCGGCCGTCGCCCGGATCTCGCCGACCACCGCCGAGGAGATCGGCGCGGTGGGAGCCCCCGCGCTGCGGCTGACCGGCCCGTCCGGCTCGGTCACCCTGCCGCTGGAGATCGGCAAGGAGATGCCGGACCGCACGGTCTGGATCCCGCTCAACTCCACCCCGGGCGGCGCCCACCGCGCGCTCGGCACCACCACCGGCCACCTGGTCACCATCGCCCCGGCGCAGGGCGTCGAGTCCGAGGAGGAGGAGAAGTGAACCCCACCGCGCACCCGCTCGCCGGGTACGACCTCGCCGCGTACGAGACGCTGGGCTTCTTCGGCCGCGACCCCTGGTGGCTGGTCCTGCTCAAGGCGGTGTTCTGCTTCGCCTTCCTGGTCGGCACGGTCCTCGTGGCGATCGTCTGGGAGCGCAAGGTGGTGGCCTGGATGCAGCTGCGCATCGGGCCCAACCGGCACGGCCCGTGGGGCATGCTGCAGTCGCTCGCCGACGGCGTGAAGCTGGCGCTCAAGGAAGACCTGGTGGTCAAGGGCGCCGACAAGGCGGTCTACGTCCTGGCCCCGATCGTCTGCGCCATCCCGGCGTTCATGGCCTTCGCGGTGATCCCGTTCGGTCCGGCCGGCAACGAGATCTCGATCTTCGGCACCCGGACGCCGATGCAGCTGACCGACTTCCCGGTGGCGCTGCTCTACATCCTGGCCACCGCCTCGGTCGGCATCTACGGCATCGTGCTGGCCGGCTGGTCCTCCGGTTCGACCTACCCGCTGCTCGGCGGCCTGCGATCCTCGGCCCAGATGATCAGCTACGAGATCGCGATGGGCCTGTCCTTCGCGGCGGTGTTCATCTACTCCGGCTCGATGTCCACCTCGGAGATCGTCTCCTCGCAGCAGCCGACCTGGTTCGCGGTGCTGCTGCCGGTGTCGTTCATCGTCTACATCGTGGCGATGGTCGGCGAGACCAACCGCGCGCCGTTCGACCTCCCGGAGGCCGAGGGCGAGTTGGTCGGCGGCTTCAACACCGAGTACTCCTCGCTGAAGTTCGCGATGTTCATGCTGGCCGAGTACATCAACATGGTCACCGTCTCGGCCGTCGCCTCCACCCTGTTCCTGGGCGGCTGGCGGGCCCCCTGGCCGGTCTCCACCTTCTGGGAGGGCGCCAACCACGGCTGGTGGCCGCTGCTCTGGATCACCCTCAAGATCCAGCTGCTGCTGTTCTTCTTCATCTGGCTGCGCGGCACCCTGCCCCGGTTCCGCTACGACCAGTTCATGAAGCTCGGCTGGAAGGTGCTGATCCCGGTCTCGCTGGTCTGGCTGGTGATGGTGGCCGCCGTCCGGGCGCTGCGCAACGAGGGCTACGGCTTCGGCGAGGTGGTGCTCTACGTCGGTGCCCCGGTCGGCGCGCTGCTGCTGCTCGGCCTGCTCCGGGACGCCGTGAAGCGCCGGCCGGAACCCGTGGACGGCGCGCCGAGCGGGGAGTTCGACCCGATGGCCGGCGGCTACCCGGTGCCGCCGCTGCCCGGCCAGCAGCTCCCGCAGGTCCCGCGCAGGCCCAGCCGCGCCCCGAAGCAACTCCAGGACGCCCTCAACGGGGCCGACCATTCCGAAGGGAGCTGAACCGAGATGTCGTCCGACCAGAACCACCGGACCGACCGGCCCGAGCGGGCCGAGAAGCCGTCCATCCTCGGACCGGCCGCCGGCTTCGGCGTGACCTTCAAGGCCATGTTCAAGAAGCGGCTCACCGAGCAGTACCCGGAGCAGAAGAAGCCCACCGCCCCGCGCTTCCACGGCCGCCACCAGCTCAACCGGCACCCGGACGGCCTGGAGAAGTGTGTCGGCTGCGAGCTGTGCGCCTGGGCCTGCCCGGCCGACGCCATCTACGTCGAGGGCGCGGACAACCAGGAGGAGGAGCGCTACTCGCCCGGTGAGCGGTACGGCGCGGTGTACCAGATCAACTACGCCCGCTGCATCCTGTGCGGCCTGTGCATCGAGGCCTGCCCGACCCGGGCGCTCACCATGACCAACGAGTACGAGCTCGCGGACTCCTCCCGCAAGGACCTCATCTTCACCAAGGAGCAGCTGCTGGTCGGCCTCTCCGAGGGCATGGTCGACACCCCGCACGCGATCTTCCCGGGCGCCGACGAGGGCGCGTACTACCGCGGCGAGATCACCGCGGCGGCGCCGGGCACCGAGCGTCAGGAGCGCACCGACCGGGAGAAGGAGGCGCAGTCGTGACCGCCGCCCCCGCCACCCTCGCCGCCGTCACCGGCGCGACCTCCACCGGCGAGGCCGTCCAGTTCTGGGTGCTCGCGGTGATCGCCGTCGGCGGCGCCCTCGGGATGCTGCTGATGAGGAAGGCGGTGCACAGCGCGCTCTGCCTGGCCGCCACCATGCTCGCCCTGGCGGTCTGTTACATGGCCCAGGGCGCGGTCTTCCTGGGCGTGGTGCAGATCGTCGTCTACACCGGCGCGATCATGATGCTCTTCCTGTTCGTGGTGATGCTGGTCGGCGTGACCAGCGCGGACTCGCTGAAGGAACAGCTGAAGGGCCAGCGGTTCGCCGCCGTGGTCTGCGGCCTCGGCTTCGGCGTGCTGCTGGTCGCCGGGATCGCCAACGCCAAGCTGCACACCTTCGCCGGCCTCGGCGAGGCCAACGCCGAGGGCAACGTCCAGGGCCTGGCCCGACTGATCTTCACCAAGTACGTGTGGGCCTTCGAGGTCACCGGCGCGCTGCTGATCACGGCCGCGATCGGCGCCATGGTGCTGACCCACCGCGAGCACGTGAAGGCCCCGAAGACCCAGCGCGAGTTGGCGGCCCAGCGGGTCGCCGACAACCTGCAGGTCCCGCCGCTGCCCGCGCCCGGCGTCTACGCCCGGCACAACGCGGTGGACATCCCCGGCCTGCTGCCGGACGGCTCGATCGCCGAGGACTCGGTGATGGCGACCCTGCGTGAGCGCGGCCAGATCCGCGACGTCAGCCAGCAGATGCTGGCGCGGATGGCCGAGCTGGAGTCCAGCACCGCCGACTGGCTGGGCCGCCCGCCGTCCGAGCGCCCGCCGGTGACCGGCCCGCGCCAGGCGCTGGAGCCGGTGGCCGCCAACCACCAGGCGCCGGCGAACCGCCCGGCGTCCGACCACGACGAGGAGGCGGAGTGAATCCGGTCAACTACCTCTATCTCTCCGCCCTGTTGTTCACCATCGGCGCCTCCGGCGTGCTGATCCGGCGGAACGCGATCGTCCTGTTCATGTGTGTCGAACTGATGCTCAACGCCTCCAACCTGGCGCTGGTCACCTTCTCCCGGATGCACGGCAACCTGGACGGCCAGATCATCGCGTTCTTCACCATGGTGGTCGCGGCGGCCGAGGTCGTGGTCGGCCTCGCGATCATCGTCTCGATCTTCCGGACCAGGCACTCCGCTTCGGTCGACGACAGCAACCTGATGAAGCTGTAGGCGGAGGGCCTCGGTGAACTCTCTCATTCCGCTGCTGGTCGCGGCCCCGCTGGCCGGCGCCGCCCTGCTGCTGCTCGGTGGCCGCGCCTTCGACCGGTTCGGCCACTGGCTGGCCACCGCGCTCGCCGCACTGTCCTTCGGCTTCGGCCTCGCGCTGTTCTCGTCCATGCTGGGCCGGGACGCCGAGGAACGCGCCGTCACCGAACACCTGTTCAGCTGGATCCCGGTGAACGGCTTCCAGGCCGACGTCTCGTTCCGGCTCGACCAGCTCTCGATGACCTTCGTCCTGCTGATCACCGGTGTCGGCACGCTGATCCACCTCTACTCGGTGGGCTACATGCAGCACGACGAGCGCCGGCGCCGCTTCTTCGCCTACCTCAACCTCTTCCTGGCGGCCATGCTGCTGCTGGTGGTCGCCGACAACTACCTGCTGCTGTACTTCGGCTGGGAGGGCGTGGGCCTCGCCTCGTACCTGCTGATCGGCTTCTGGCAGCACAAGCCGAGCGCCGCGACGGCCGCCAAGAAGGCGTTCATCGTCAACCGCGTCGGTGACCTGGGCCTGTCCATCGCGATCATGCTGATGTTCGTCGAGTTCGGCTCCTTCGCCTTCGAGCCGGTCTTCGCCACCGCCGGCAGCGCGAGCGAGGGCAAGCTGACCGCGATCGGGCTGATGCTGCTGCTCGCCGCCTGCGGCAAGTCCGCGCAGGTGCCGCTGCAGTCCTGGCTCGGGGACGCGATGGAGGGCCCGACCCCGGTCTCCGCGCTGATCCACGCGGCCACCATGGTCACCGCCGGCGTCTACCTGATCACCCGCTCCGGGGCGATCTTCAACCTGGCGCCGGACGCCCAGACCGCCGTCGTGGTGGTCGGCACGGTCACCCTGCTCTTCGGAGCGATCGTCGGTTGCGCCAAGGACGACATCAAGAAGGCCCTGGCCGGCTCGACCATGTCGCAGATCGGCTACATGATCCTCGCGGCCGGCCTCGGCCCGATCGGCTACGCCTTCGCGATCATGCACCTGGTGACCCACGGCTTCTTCAAGGCCGGGCTGTTCCTCGGCGCCGGGTCGGTCATGCACGGCATGAACGACGAGGTGAACATGCGTCACTACGGCGGCCTGCGCAGGTACATGCCGGTCACCTTCGTGACCTTCGGTCTCGGCTACCTGGCCATCATCGGCTTCCCGGGCCTGTCCGGCTTCTTCTCCAAGGACAAGATCATCGAGGCCGCGTTCGCGAAGGGCGGCACCGAGGGCTGGATCCTCGGCCTGTGCGCGCTGACCGGCGCCGCGGTCACCGCGTTCTACATGACCCGGGTGATGCTCCTGACCTTCTTCGGCGAGAAGCGCTGGCAGCCGGACGCCCAGGGCAACGACCCGCACCCGCACGAGTCGCCGCGGACCATGACGATCCCGATGATCCTGCTGGCGTTCGGCTCGGTGTTCGCCGGCGGGCTGTTCGCGTTCAACAGCTCCTTCCTCACCTGGCTGGAGCCGGTCACCGGGCACGAGGAGGGGAACTCCCCGCTCGCCCCGCTGGTGGTCACCCTGCTCACCAGCGCCTGCATGGTGCTCGGCGTCGCGCTTTCCTACCTGATGTACGGCCGTTCCGCCGTCCCGGTGGTGCCGCCCTACGGCTCCCCGCTCACCCGGGCCGCCCGCCGCGACCTCCTCCAGGACGACTTCAACCACGCCGTCCTGGTCCGTCCCGGCTCGGCGCTCACCGCCGCCCTGGTCTACTTCGACAGCCGCGGCCTGGACGGCTTCGTCAACGGCCTGGCCGCCGCCATCGGCGGCGCCTCCAGCCGGCTGCGGCGGATCCAGAACGGCTACGTCCGCACCTACGCGCTCTCCATGTTCGGCGGCACGCTGGTGCTGGTCGCCACGACTCTCCTGATGAGGTCCGTCTGATGCACTCGGATTACACACGCCGTCAGGAGGCCGAGGCATGAGCGTCCTCCTCACCGCCACCTGCGCGGTCCCGGCCGCCGGTGCGGTGGTCACCGCCGCCCTGCCGGCCGGGACCACCGAGGGTCGGCGGCGCACCGCCAAGACCGCGGCACTGGTCTTCTCCGCCGTCACCCTGGCCCTGGCCGGCGCGGTCGCCGTGCGGTTCGACCCGGACGGCGCGCGCTACCAGCTGACCGAGTCCTACAGCTGGATCCGCTCCTTCGGCATCACCTTCGCGCTCGGCGTGGACGGCATCGGCGCCGTGCTCGCCCTGCTCACCGCCGTCCTGGTGCCGGTCGTGCTGCTCGCCTCCTGGCACGACGCCGACCCGGCCGCCCCCGCGCCCGCACCCGCGCCCGAGGGGACCTTCGAGAACAGGCGCCGCACCCAGGGCTTCTTCGCGCTGGTCCTGGCGGTGGAGGCGATGGTGATCGTCTCCTTCTACGCCACCGACGTCTTCGTCTTCTACGTCTTCTTCGAAGCCATGCTGATCCCGATGTACTTCCTCATCGGCGGCTTCGGAGACCGGGCGGGCGGCCCCGACGCGGCCCGTCAGCGCTCCTACGCGGCGGTCAAGTTCCTGCTGTACAACCTGCTCGGCGGCCTGGTCATGCTGGCCGCCGTGATCGGCCTGTACGTGATCGCGCAGGACCAGGGCCTGGCCACCTTCGACCTGCAGACCCTCACCGGCGCGGTCGCCGACGGCCGGCTGCGGTTCAGCGGCACCGCCGAGAAGGCGCTGTTCCTCGGCTTCTTCTTCGCCTTCGCGGTCAAGGCCCCGCTCTGGCCCCTGCACACCTGGCTGCCGAACGCGATGGGCGAGGCCACCGCCGGCACCGCCGTGCTGATCACCGCCGTGGTCGACAAGGTCGGCACCTTCGCGATGCTCCGCTTCTGCCTCGGGCTCTTCCCGGACGCCTCGAAGACCTTCGCCCCGGCGATCCTGGTCCTCTCAGTGATCGGGATCATCTACGGCGCGCTGCTGGCCATCGGCCAGAAGGACATCAAGCGGCTGGTCGCCTACGCCTCGATCTCGCACTTCGGCTTCATCATCATGGGCATCTTCGCGCTGACCAGCCAGGGCCAGAGCGGAGCCACCCTCTACATGGTCAATCACGGCATCTCCACCGCCGCGTGGATGCTGGTGGCCGGCTTCCTGATCTCCCGCCGCGGCTCCCGGCTGATCGCCGACTACGGCGGCGTGCAGAAGGTCGCCCCGGTGCTCGCCGGCACCTTCCTCATCGGCGGCCTGGCCACCCTCTCGCTGCCCGGCCTCGCTCCCTTCGTCAGCGAGTTCCTGGTCCTGGTCGGCACCTTCACCCGCTACCCGGCGGTCGGCATCGTCGCCACCTTCGGCATCGTGCTGGCCGCGCTGTACGCCCTGCTGCTCTACCAGCGCACCATGACCGGCCCGGTCAAGGAGGGCGTCGGCGCCATCACCGACCTCAAGGTCCGCGAACTCGCCGTGGTGGCACCGCTGGTGGCGCTGACCGTGCTGCTCGGGGTCTACCCGAAGCCGCTCACCGACCTGGTCAACCCCGCGGTGAACGCGACCCTCTCGCAGGTCCACCAGACCGATCCGGCACCGGCCCACCCGGTCGCCGCCGACCACGGGTCCGGCCAGGACGGGGCCGCCCGCTCAGGAGGTGAGCACAAGTGAGCAGCACCGGATGGCTCGCCGCCGCCGGCGGCACCCAGAGCATCCCCGTACCGCACATCGAGTACGGGCAACTCTCGCCGATGCTGGTGGTGTTCGGCGCCGCCGTGACCGGCATCCTGCTGGAGGCCTTCCTGCCCCGGCGGCTGCGGCACTGGGCCCAGGTGGTGACCGCGCTGACCGGCCTGGCCGGCGCCTTCGTCGCCGTCCTGGTGCTCGCCGCCCAGGGCTACGGCACGACCAAGGTCGACGCGGTGGCGATGGGCTCGGTGGCCCTGGACGGTCCGACGCTGTTCCTCCAGGGCGTGATCCTGCTGGTCGCGGTGGTCGCGGTGCTGACCTACGCCGAGCGCCGGCTGGAGCCCAAGGCCGGGGGAGCGCCGGCCGACGCGTTCGCCGCGCAGGCCTCCGCCACGCCCGGGGGCGAGCAGGAGCGCGGCGCGATCCGGGCCGGCTTCACCACCAGCGAGGTCTTCCCGCTCACCATGTTCGCGGTCGGCGGCATGCTGCTCTTCCCGGCGGCCAACGACCTGCTGACCATGTTCGTCGCGCTGGAGGTCTTCTCCCTCCCGCTCTACCTGCTCTGCGCGCTGGCCCGGCGCCGCCGGCTGCTCTCCCAGGAGGCGGCGGTCAAGTACTTCCTGCTCGGCGCCTTCGCCTCGGCGTTCTTCCTGTTCGGCACCGCGCTGCTGTACGGCTTCGCGGGCACCGTGCGGCTCGGCGAGATCGCCGACGTCATCTCCGGCAACGCGCTGCTCACCCCGGCGCTGGTCTCCTCGACCCAGAACGACGCCCTGCTGCTGGTGGGCCTGGCGATGCTGGCGGTCGGCCTGCTCTTCAAGGTCGGCGCGGTGCCGTTCCACGCCTGGACCCCGGACGTCTACCAGGGCGCGCCGACCCCGGTCACCGGTTTCATGGCGGCGGCGACCAAGGTGGCCGCGTTCGGCGCCGTGCTGAGGCTGTTCTACGTGGCCTTCCCGGCACTGCGGCTGGACTGGCGGCCGGTGCTCTGGGGTGTGGCGATCCTCACCATGGTGGTCGGCGCGGTCCTGGCCGTCACCCAGCAGGACGTCAAGCGGCTGCTCGCCTACTCCTCGATCGCGCACGCCGGCTTCATCCTCACCGGTGTGATCGCCAGCAACCGGCAGGGCGTCGGCTCGGTGCTGTTCTACCTGCTGGCGTACTCCTTCGTGACGCTCGGCGCGTTCGCCGTGGTCACCCTGGTGCGCGACTCCAAGGGCGAGGCCACCCACCTGTCCAGCTGGGCCGGCCTGGGCCGGCGCTCCCCGCTGGTCGCGGCGGTGTTCGCGCTCTTCCTGCTGGCCTTCGCGGGCATCCCGCTGACCTCCGGGTTCACCGGGAAGTTCGCGGTGTTCCAGGCCGCGGCGGCCGGTGGGGCGACCCCGCTGGTGATCGTCGGCGTGCTCAGCTCGGCGGTGGCGGCGTTCTTCTACATCCGGGTCATCGTGCTGATGTTCTTCTCCGACCCGCAGCCGGGCGGCCCGACCGTCGCCATTCCGAGCGCCTTCACGGCGACCGCGATCGGCGTCGGCGTCCTGGTGACGCTGGGCCTCGGACTGCTGCCGCAGTACTTCCTGGACCTCGCCTCGAAGGCCGTGTTCTTCGTCGGCTGAGCGCCCACGGACCGCGCACGGGCCGCGCGCGGACCGTCCGCCGACCGTCTGCGGACCGCTCGCGGAACGCGCCCCGACGGCCCGGTCGACCGCCCCGGCGGCGGCCGGGCCGACCGCTCCGACGACCGTCCGGGTCGCGCCCCCGCGCGCGGCCCGGACGCCCCGTTCGGGTATCCGTGCTGGCCAGCGGGGACGCCCCGGGCGCGACAGAGCCGCACGCCCGTGCAGTGATCCACTCGCGACCGGATACCCTGCCTGTATGGCCAGCGGCGGCACTCAGGGACCGGGCCGCTAGATCGACCAGGGACAGAGGAGTGGTCTTCGTGACCGTCGTGGGACCCTTTGGGCTCAGCGTGCAGGACCGCGATCTGACCCGCGACGTCCAGGCCGGGATGGACGCGGTGGAGACCGCGCTCACCGACGCCGTGAAGAGTGACGTCCCGTTCATCACCGTGACCGCCAGCCACCTGATCGAGGCCGGCGGCAAGCGCTTCCGCCCGCTGCTGGTACTGCTCGCCGCCCAGTTCGGTGACGCCGGCGCGCCCGGGGTGGTCCCGGCGGCCGTCGTCGTCGAGCTCACCCACCTGGCCACGCTGTACCACGACGACGTCATGGACGAGGCCCCGGTGAGACGCGGCGCGCCCAGCGCCAACTCGCGCTGGGACAACTCGGTCGCCATCCTGACCGGCGACTTCCTCTTCTCCCGCGCCTCCCAGGTGCTCGCCGACCTCGGCCCGGAGGCCGTGCGGCTGCAGGCCGACGCGTTCGAGCGGCTGGTCACCGGACAGATCCTGGAGACCGCCGGCCCCGGCCCGGAGGACGACCCGCTCGACCACTACCTGAACGTGCTGGCCGGCAAGACCGGCTCGCTGATCGCCGTCTCCTGCCGGATAGGAGCGCTGGCGGCCGGCGCCGAGCCGTGGGTGATCGACATCCTCAGCGCGTTCGGGGAGCGGATCGGCATCGCCTTCCAGCTGGCCGACGACGTCCTGGACATCGCCAGCGACGGCCACGAGTCCGGCAAGACCCCCGGCACCGACCTGCGCGAGGGCGTGGAGACCCTGCCGACCCTGCTGCTGCGCCAGATGCCCGCCGACCCGGCCGATCCGGAGGACACCCGGCTGCGCGAGCTGCTCCGCAAGGACCTCGCCGACGACGAGCTGCACGCCGAGGCCCTGCGGCTGCTGCGCCGCCACCCGGCGCTGGAGCACGCCCGCCGGGAGACCCTGCGGCACGCCGAGGAGGCCCGCACCCTGCTGGACCCGCTGCCCGACGGCCCGGCCAAGGAGGCGCTCCAGGCGCTCTGCGACTCGGTGGCCATCCGCACCATGTGACGGTGCGGCGGCCCGGTCCGGGGCGGGCCGGGCGAAATGGGGTCCACGGTCCCGAGGGGCGCGCGGATGGGGGAGACTGACACCCGTCAGCACCGTGTCCGCACCTCCGCCCATCCGGAAGGCCGCCATGCTTCGCGTCGTCATCGCCGAGGACTCCGTACTGCTGCGGGAGGGGCTGACCAGGCTGCTCACCGACCGCGGCCTGGAGGTCGTGGCCGGCGTCGGGGACGGCGAGGCGCTGGTCAAGACGATCCACGAGCTGGCGGCCGACGGCGCGCTGCCCGATGTGGTGGTCTCCGACGTGCGGATGCCCCCCACCCACACCGACGAGGGCCTGCGCGCCTGCGTCACCCTGCGCGGCCTGTTCCCGGAGCTCGGCGTGCTGGTGCTGTCGCAGTTCGTCGAGGAGCGCTACGCCTCCGAACTGCTGGCCGGTTCCACCCGTGGTGTGGGCTACCTGCTGAAGGACCGGGTCGCCGAGGTCCGCGAGTTCGTGGACGCCGTGGTCCGGGTGGCCGAGGGCGGCACCGCGCTGGACCCGGAGGTCGTCCAGCAGCTGCTGAGCCGCAGTCGCAAGGGCGATGTGCTGGCCGGGCTGACCCCGCGCGAGCGGGAGGTCCTGGGGCTGATGGCGGAGGGCCGGACCAACACCGCGGTGGCCAAGCAGCTGGTGGTCTCCGAGGGCGCGGTGGAGAAGCACGTCAGCAACATCTTCCTGAAGCTGGGGTTCGCGCAGAGCCCGGGCGACCACCGCCGGGTCCTTGCGGTGCTGACTTATCTGAATTCCTGACCGGCTCGCCGACGGGCCGTTCCAGGGGTGCGTTCGCGTTCGAACCGAATTGTCGCTCCGTGGTCCGAAATCGGTCGTCCACGGCGTTTTTCGTGAGCTCGGCGGTGATTTTCCGCCGCATCGGGGAGTTCCGTCCAAGGCAATCCTTACCCGCATAGGATGCGAGAGGTGCACCAGGCGGACGGGGGCACACGGCTCACGCCCGCGGCTGGTGCCCACGAGGAGGTCCGCGGCAGTGACCAGTCAGGTCGATCAGTCAGAAGCAGTGGACGGCTCGGACGGCGACGAGGGCCGCTCCGGGCCCGACGGGGGCCGCTCCGGCCCTGCCGCGCCGGTCGGTCCACAGCCCCGGGGCACCAAGCCGATCCGCAGGCTGGACCGGGTGATCATCAGATTCGCCGGGGACTCCGGCGACGGCATGCAGCTCACCGGCGACCGCTTCACCTCGGAGACGGCGTCCTTCGGCAACGACCTCTCCACCCTGCCCAACTTCCCGGCCGAGATCCGCGCTCCCGCCGGAACGCTGCCGGGTGTCTCGTCCTTCCAACTCCACTTCGCCGACCACGACATCCTGACCCCGGGTGACGCGCCCAACGTCCTGGTGGCGATGAACCCGGCCGCCCTCAAGGCCAACCTCCCCGACCTCCCGCGCGGCGCGGAGATCATCGTCAACACCGACGAGTTCACCAAGCGCGCGCTGGCCAAGGTCGGGTACGCCGCGGACCCGCTGGCGGACGGCTCGCTGCAGGGCTACCACCTGCACAAGGTGCCGCTCACCACGCTGACCCTGGAGGCGCTCAAGGAGAGCGGGCTAGCCCGCAAGGACGCCGAGCGCGCCAAGAACATGTTCGCGCTGGGCCTGCTGTCCTGGATGTACCACCGCCCGACCCACGGGACCGAGTCCTTCCTGCGCACCAAGTTCGCCAAGAAGCCGCAGATCGCCGAGGCCAACATCACCGCCTTCCGGGCCGGCTGGAACTTCGGCGAGACCACCGAGTCCTTCGCGGTGTCCTACGAGGTGCCGCCGGCCAAGCTGCCGCCGGGCCGCTACCGCAACATCTCCGGCAACCTGGCGCTGTCCTACGGCCTGATCGCCGCCTCCCGGCGCTCGGGGCTGCCGCTCTACCTGGGCTCCTACCCGATCACCCCGGCCTCGGACATCCTGCACGAGCTGAGCCGGCACAAGAACTTCGGCGTGCGCACCTTCCAGGCCGAGGACGAGATCGCCGGCATCGGCGCGGCGCTCGGCGCGGCCTTCGGCGGCGCGCTCGGCGTGACCACCACCTCCGGCCCCGGCGTGGCGCTCAAGAGCGAGACCATCGGCCTGGCCGTCTCGCTCGAACTCCCGCTGCTGGTGGTGGACATCCAGCGCGGCGGCCCGTCCACCGGACTGCCGACCAAGACCGAGCAGGCCGACCTGCTGCAGGCGATGTTCGGCCGAAACGGCGAGGCCCCGGTGCCGATCGTGGCGCCGGCCACCCCGGCCGAGTGCTTCGACGCGGCCCTGGAGGCGGCCCGCATCGCGGTCACCTACCGCACCCCGGTCTTCCTGCTCTCGGACGGCTACCTGGCCAACGGCTCGGAGCCCTGGCGGATCCCGGAGGTCGACGAACTGCCCGCGATCGACCCGGACTTCGCCACCGCGCCGAACCGCGAGGACGGCGCGTTCTGGCCGTACCTGCGCGATCCCAGGACGCTGGCCCGGCCGTGGGCGCTGCCCGGCACCCCGGGGCTGGAGCACCGGATCGGCGGCATCGAGAAGCAGGACGGCACCGGCAACATCTCCTACGACCCGGCCAACCACGACTTCATGGTCCGCACCCGGCAGACCAAGGTGGACGGCATCACGGTGCCCGACACGGGCGTCGACGACCCCGACGGCGAGGCCCGGGTGCTGGTGCTCGGCTGGGGCTCCACCTACGGACCGATCACCGCGGCGGTCCGCCGGGTCCGGGCGGACGGTGGCCGGATCGCGCAGGCGCACCTGCGCAACCTCAACCCGTTCCCGGCCGATCTCGGCACGGTGCTGCGGAGTTACGACAAGGTCATCGTGCCCGAGATGAACCTCGGCCAGCTGGCGCTGCTGCTGCGCGCCAAGTACCTGGTGGACGCCGAGTCCTACAACCAGGTGCGCGGACTGCCGTTCAAGGCGGCGCAGTTGGCGGACGTGCTGTGGGCGGCGATCGGCACCCTGGACGAGGAGGACAACCGATGAGCGAGAAGTTCCCCTCGTTGAAGCTGGTCCCGAAGGCCGAGGCGCCGCAGAGCGCCAAGGAGTTCAAGACCGACCAGGAGGTGCGCTGGTGTCCCGGCTGCGGTGACTACGCGATCCTGGCCGCGGTGCAGGCGTTCATGCCGGAGCTGGGGATCAGACGGGAGAACACCGTCTTCGTCTCCGGCATCGGCTGCTCGTCCCGGTTCCCCTACTACATGAACACCTACGGGGTGCACTCGATCCACGGTCGCGCCCCGGCGATCGCCACCGGGCTGGCGACCTCCCGGCGGGACCTCAGCGTCTGGGTGGTGACCGGTGACGGCGACGCGCTGTCGATCGGCGGCAACCATCTGATCCACGCGCTGCGCCGCAATGTGAATCTGAAGATCCTGCTGTTCAACAACCGTATCTACGGCCTGACCAAGGGCCAGTACTCGCCGACCAGTGAGCTCGGGAAGATCACCAAGTCCACCCCGATGGGCTCGCTGGACGCGCCGTTCAACCCGCTCTCGCTGGCCATCGGCGCGGAGGCCACCTTCGTCGCCCGGACCATCGACTCCGACCGTCAGCACCTGCAGTCGGTGCTGCGGGCGGCGGCCGAGCACGAGGGCACCGCGCTGGTCGAGATCTACCAGAACTGCAACATCTTCAACGACGGCGCGTTCGAGGTGCTGAAGGAGGCCGGCACCCGGGACGAGGCGCTGATCCGGCTGGAGCACGGGCAGCCGGTCCGCTTCGGCGCGGACGGCGCCCGGGGCGTCTTCCGCGGCGCCGACGGCGAGCTGTTCGTCGACGCCGTCACGGCGGCGAACGAGGCGGCGCTGCTGGTCCACGACGCCCACGCGGCCGGCCCGGCCACGGCGTTCGCGCTCTCCCGGATCGCCGACGCGGACACCCTGCACCACACCCCGATCGGTGTGCTGCGCGAGGTCCGGCGCCCGGTGTACGACGAGCTGATGGCCGACCAGCTGGCCACCGCCGCCGCCGACCGCGGCCCGGGCGAGCTGGCCGCGCTGCTCGCGGGCGGCGACACCTGGACGGTCGACTGAGCCCGGCCGACGAGCGCGGCGGCGCCCCCGGCCCTTCCCGGCCTGGGGGCGCCGCCGCGCGTTCCGGCCCGCGGCTAGCCCAGCCCGGGCAGCGGGTCCTGGTCGACCTCGTAGCGGGGGACGCGCTCGGCCGGATCGCGGCACTCCGGGCCGAGGCGCAGGATGCGCGACTCCGGGTCGTGCAGGGGGCGGTGGCAGCGGCGGCAGGTCACCCGGGGGCGGACGGCCTCAGGGGTGGTGGTGCCCGGCAGCGGGTCGGGGTCGGCGGTGGTCATGGAGCCGACCGTACCCGTGGGCCCGGCACGGCCGCCGGGCCGAGGACGGGCCGAGGACGGGAGGGGGACGGGCCGAGGACGGAAGGGGGCGGGCCGGTCTAGCGCCCCCGGGCGTCGTACTCGTCGCGGGCGGCCAGCACGGCCGGGACGCGTTCCTCGGTCCAGTGCGCCAGCTCGGCGACCAGCCGGGAGGCCTCCCGGCCGAGCGGGGTCAGGCTGTAGTCGACCCGGGGCGGGATGACCGGATGGGCCTTGCGCAGGACGAAGCCGTCGCGCTCCAGCGTCTGCAGCGTCTGGGCGAGCATCTTCTCGCTCACCCCGGTGATCCGGCGGCGCAGCTCGCTGAACCGGTAGCCGCGCTCGTGCAGCGCGCCGAGCACCAGCACGCCCCAGCGGCTGGTGACGTGTTCCAGAACGCCCCGGGACGGGCACATCCGGTCGAAGACGTCGGGCGGGGGCAGCGGGCCGGCCGGGGCGCCGGGGCCGCCGGCCGAGGGCACCTGGGTCGCGGTGTTCATTACCTGCATATCAGTACCCTACTTTGAAGTGCGTACTTACGAAAGGTTAGTGCCGTCCCTAAGGTGAGTTCCGAAGCCGAAAGTCCAATGGACAGCCACCTCAGGGAACAGGGAGCAGCACCATGTACGTCGTCACCGGAGCCACCGGACAGCTCGGCCGCCTCGTCGTCGAGGGGCTGCTGGCCAAGGTCCCCGCGAGTGAGGTGGCGGTGGTCGTCCGCTCCGCGGAGAAGGCCGCCGACCTCGCCGAGCGCGGCGTGACCGTGCGGGTGGCCGACTACGACCGCCCGGAGAGCCTGGCGGGTGCCTTCGCCGCCGGCGACCGGGTGCTGTTCGTCTCGGGCAGCGAGGTCGGCAACCGGATGCCGCAGCACACTGCCGTGGTCGAGGCGGCGCGCGCCGCCGGGGTCGCGCTGCTCGCCTACACGAGTGCGCCGGGTGTGGCCACCTTCAAGCTGGCCGACGAGCACAAGGCCACCGAGGCCCTCATCCGCGAGTCCGGGCTGCCCTTCGCCCTGCTGCGCAACGGCTGGTACACCGAGAACTACCTGGGCGACGCGGCCGGCACGGTCGAGCGCGGCGCGGTGGTCGGCAGCGCCGGCGAGGACGGCCGGATCGCCACCGCCCCGCGCCGGGACTACGCCGACGCGGCGGTGGCCGTGCTCACCGGCGAGGGCCACGAGGGCGCGGTGTACGAGCTGAGCGGCGACGCCGCCTGGAGCCTGCCGGAGCTGGCCGCCGAGCTGGCCCTCGCCTCGGGCAAGCCGGTCGTGTTCCACCCGGTGACGCCGGAGGAGCACCTGCGGATCCTGGTCGGCGCGGGCCTGCCGGAGGGCTTCGCGGGGATCCTGGTCGACGTCGACGCCGGCATCGCGCGCGGCGAGCTGGCCGGCACCCCGGGCGACCTGGCCCGGCTGATCGGCCGCCCGACCGTTCCGCTGGCGCAGAGCGTGCGGACCGCCCTGGGTGCCTGAGCCGCCCCGGTCGGGCACCCGGTCGTGACATCGCCCGCGGCACCCGCCGCGGGCGATGTCATGACCAAAAACCGAATACGGAGATGACAGGCCCGGCCGTGCCCGCTACCGTCGGCTCGACACTCGCGCGCGGAGGGCGGACGGGCCATGCCAGAGACAACCCAGCACGAGGCCGGACGCGGCCTCTGGTACGGCTTCGCGGCCTACGGCATATGGGGCCTGTTCCCGCTCTTCTGGCCGCTGCTGGAGCCCGGCGCCGCCGACGACATCCTGGCCAACCGGATGGTCTGGTCGCTGGTCGCGGTCGTCCTGCTGCTGGTCGTCCAGCGCCACTGGGGCTGGATCCGCCCGCTGCTGCGCCAGCCCCGCCGGCTCGCCATGCTGGGCGCCGCCGCCACCGTGATCTCGGTCAACTGGGGCGTCTACATCTGGGGCGTCAACGCCGGGCACGTGGTGGAGACCAGCCTCGGCTACTTCATCAACCCGCTGGTCACCATCGCCTTCGGCGTGCTGGTGCTCAAGGAGCGGCTGCGCACCGCCCAGTGGGCGGCGGTGGGCATCGGCGTCCTCGCGGTGGTGGTGCTGACCATCGGCTACGGGCGGCTGCCGTGGATCGCGCTGACCCTGGCGTTCTCCTTCGCCACCTACGGGCTGCTGAAGAAGACGGTCGGACTGAGCGGGCTGGAGAGCCTGGCCGCCGAGACCGCCTTCCTGTTCCCCTTCGCCCTCGGCTACCTGGTCTACCTGCAGGTCTCCGGTCGCGGCACCTTCGGGCACACCGTGCCCGGTGAGTACGGCTGGGGGCACACCGGGCTGCTGGTGCTCAGCGGCGTGATCACCGCCGTCCCGCTGCTCCTCTTCGGCGCCGCCGCCGTCCGGGTGCCGCTGAGCGTGATCGGCCTGCTGCAGTACCTGGCGCCGGTGTTCCAGTTCCTGATCGGCGTCGCGGTCTTCCACGAGTCGATGCCGCCCGCCCGCTGGGCCGGCTTCGCCCTGGTGTGGGTGGCGCTCGCGCTGCTCACCTGGGACGCGCTGCGGCGGGTCCGGGCCGACCGGGCGGCCGTCCGGGCCCGGACGGCCGCCGCTTCGAGCACCGCTCCCGCCGACGCGGTGCCGGTCAGGCGGTGATGTCCCGCGAGGTGAACCGGGACCACGCCGCCGAGCCGAACACCGCCACGTAGGCGGCCTGCAGCCCGAGGTTCTTCAGCACCCCGTCCCAGTACATCGGCTCCCGCAGCAGGTCGCCGAAGGTGAGCCAGTGGTGGGTGAAGAGGAACGGCTGGATGGCGTGCAGCTGCGGGAAGGCGTCCAGGATCTGCACCGTGACCACCAGACCGACGGTGGCCGCCATCGCCGCGATGCCGCTGCCGGTGAGCGTCGAGACGAACAGCCCGATCGCGACCAGCCCGGCCAGCGAGGCGGCCACCACGGCGGCCACCAGCACCGCCCGCAGCAGCGCCGGGCCCAGGCCGATGGTCTCGCCGGAGATCAGCGTGACGTCGCCGACCGGGAACAGCACCGTCCCGGCGATCACCGCGGAGAGCGCGACGGTCACCGTCGCCGCCAGGCAGAACGACAGCCCGGCGGTGAACTTGGCGGCCAGCAGCCTGGTCCGCCCGGCCGGCGCCACCAGCAGGTAGCGCAGGGTGCCGGTGGCCGCCTCGCCCGCCACCGAGTCCCCGGCGACCACGCCGACCGTCATCGGCAGGAAGACCGGCAGCGCCACCGCCAGCGCGGTGAACACCAGGAACAGGCCGTTCTGGGTGACCTGGGCGATGAACGCCGGGCCCTCGCCGCCGCGCGCCCCGTCCGTGTTGATCTTGACCACCACGCCGATCAGCACCGGCAGCACCGCCAGGATCCCGAGCAGCACGATCGTCCGCATCCGGCGGAAGGTCAGCAGCAGCTCGTTGCGGAACAGCGCCAGGAACCCGGCCGCCGTCTGCGGCCGCCGCCCGGGCGCCACGGCCGCGAGGGCCGGCACCGCCTCAGCCCGCGACATCGAAGCCCTCCCCGGTCAGCGCCACGAAGGCGTCCTCCAATGTGCCCCGCTCCACGCCGAAGCCGTGCACCCGGACGTCCGCCGCGACCAGCGCCGCGACCAGCCCGGGCAGCGCGTCCTCGGCGAGCGAGGTGATGTCGCCGTCCACCCGGCCCTCGCCGATCCGGACCTCGGTGACCTTGTGGGCGAGCAGCACCTCACCGGCCCGGTGGGTGTCCGGGGTCCGTACCACCAGCCGGCCGCGGACCCGGGCGGCCAGCTCGGCGACGGTGCCCTGCACCACCAGCCGGCCGCGCGACATCACCGCGGCGTGCGTGCAGACCTGCTCGATCTCGTCCAGCAGGTGCGAGGAGAGGAAGACCGTGGTGCCCTCGGCCGCGACCTCCCGGACCAGCGCCCGGATCTCCCGCATGCCCTGCGGGTCCAGGCCGTTGGTGGGCTCGTCCAGGACGAGCAGTTCGCGCGGCTGGAGCAGCGCCGAGGCCAGGCCCAGCCGCTGCTTCATGCCCAGCGAGTAGGCCCGGGCCTTCTTGCCGGCCGCGGCGGCCAGACCGACCCGGTCCAGCGCCTCGGCGACCCGGAGCTTGCGGGTGCGCGGATCGGACGTCGGGTCGGCGGCGTCGAACCGGGCCAGGTTGTCCCGGCCGGAGAGGAAGCCGTACAGCGCCGGCCCCTCGATCAGGGCGCCGACCCGGGGCAGCACCGAGGCCACCGACTGCGGCATCGGCTCGCCGAGCACCGTCGCCACCCCGGCGCTGGGGGCGATGAGGCCCATCAGCATCCGGATCGTGGTGGTCTTGCCGGAGCCGTTGGGGCCGAGGAAGCCGAAGACCGAACCCCGGGGGACGCTCAGGTCCAGCCCGTCCACGGCGAGCTGGCCGCCGCGGAACCGCTTGGTCAGACCCCTGGTGCTGATCACGTCGTCGGACGGGCGGGAGGGCGAAGCGGCACCGGGGGCCGGGCGCGACACCGCGCCCGGCCCCCCGGCCGGCTCCGTAACGTCCCCCGTTACGGGAGCCTGGGTCACTACTTCACCCCGGCCGCACTCTGCAGCACCGACGGGGTGACCGCGCCCGCGAAGACCCGTCCGTCGTCGGTGACCAGGACGTTGAGCACCTTGGTGCTGATCAGCGAGCCGCCGGCGACCGGCTTGCCCAGCGACTTGACCAGCGCCAGCGGGTTCTGGGTGGTGCCCGCGCCGGCACCCGGGCGTCCGCCCGGACCGTGCCCGCCCTTGCCGCGCGGACCCTTGCCCTCGGCCGGGACGAACACGTCGCCGCTCGGCAGCTTCGCGGACAGCACGGCCGTCCAGCCCTCACCGATCACGTTCAGGCCCTCGGTGGCGGCCTTGGCCTCCTCCGGGGCCGCCTCGGCGCGCGGCGCGTCGGACGCCTTCTGCTCCGTCACCTTGGCGCCCTTGGGCAGGGTGAACTCGAAGGTCTTCGCGTCCGGCCGGGCGAACGAGACCTGGGTGAAGTGCACGTCCAGCACCGTGCCGCCGTCCGTGCCCTTGACCACGACCGACAGCGGCACCCCGTTGTCGGCGGCCACCGCGATCCGCACCTCGCCGATCGTCGAGCCGGACCCGGTGGGCTTCACGCTCAGCCGGTAGGCCTTCTGCCCGGCCACGGTCGCGGTGCCGTCCACGGTGACGGCGGTGGTCTGCGCGCTCGCGGTCAGGAACTGCCGGGCCGCCTCCTGCGGGGTGGTCGGCACGCCGGTCAGCGGAGCCTTGCCCCGGTGGCCGTCCGCCGCGTCCCGCCCGGTCCCGGTCAGGTGCACGGCCTCGTTGGTGCTGCTGTCCCAGGCCCAGGCCTGGTCGCCGTTGCGGATCAGCTCGTAGCCGGAGAGCTGCTCCAGCAGGCCGATCCGCTGCCGGTCCGGCCCGTCCACCGCGACCCGCAGCGTGTGGTCACCGCCGAGCAGACCGGTGAGCTTCGCGGTGGGCGCGGCGCCCGACGGCTTGTCCCCGCCGCGCTCCCCGCCACCGGCCGCCGCGAGCCCGCCGCCCGCCGCGCCCAGCAGCTGGGTCGGCACACCGAGGTCGGTCGAGACCGACACCGTGCCGGAGAGCGTCTGCGCCTCCGAGCCGAGCACCTTCGCCACCACCTGCTCCGCCGTCAGCGCGGGCAGCTCCGGCGGCGAGGAGTCCGCCAGCGCCGGCACCAGTCCCACCCCGGCGGCGATCGTGGCCGTGATCGCCAGCGGCACGGCCACCCGCACCAGGGTGCGCCGGCGCGACCGGTAGGGAGCCGTGCCCTGCCATTCGTCCGCCGGGCCGCCGCCCGCGGTCGCCCTGTCGTCCGTCATCCGTCCAACCCCTCCGTCGGTCAACGACTTTCCCTGGATACCCATTAGACGGTCCCGGGGCGCTCGCGTCATCGCCCTGCAGGGTTGGTTCCGGGTCGGCCTCGCGGCGCACCCGACCCTGAGGGGGACTCAGGGTCGAGTCCTCCGAACGCACGAGGAACGTACGTGAACTGGCGTAGGGTCGCGGCATGGACGCAACCAACAGCCCGACCGCGAATGCGATGCGGCGCGCCCTGCGCCGGGCCCGGGACGGCGTCGCGCTGGACGCGACCGAGGCGGCGGTACTGCTCCGGGCCAGAGGCGATGACCTGCGCGACCTCTGTGCGAGCGCCGCCCGGGTCCGCGACGCCGGCCTAGACGCGGCCGGCCGGCCCGGCGTCATCACCTACTCCAAGAGCGTGTTCATCCCGCTCACCCGGCTCTGCCGGGACAAGTGCCACTACTGCACCTTCGTCACCGTCCCCGGCAAGCTGCGCCGGGAGGGACACGGAATGTTCATGTCTCCGGACGAGGTGCTGGAGGTCGCCCGCCGGGGCGCGGAGCTCGGCTGCAAGGAAGCGCTCATCACGCTCGGGGACAAGCCCGAGGACCGCTGGCCGGAGGCCCGCGAGTGGCTGGACGCGCACGGCTACGACGACACCATCGCGTACGTGCGCGCCATGTCGATCCGCATCCTGGAGGAGACCGGGCTGCTCCCGCACCTCAACCCCGGGGTGCTGAGCTGGACCGACTTCCAGCGGCTCAAGCCGGTCTCCGCCTCGATGGGCATGATGCTGGAGACCACCGCCACCCGGCTGTGGAGCGAGCCCGGCGGCCCGCACTTCGGCTCGCCCGACAAGGAGCCGGCCGTCCGGCTGCGGGTGCTGGAGGACGCCGGCCGCAGCTCGGTGCCGTTCACCAGCGGCCTGCTGATCGGCATCGGCGAGACCTACGAGGAGCGCGCCGAGTCGCTGTTCGCGCTGCGCCGGGTCGCGCGGGCCTACCACGGCGTGCAGGAGCTGATCCTGCAGAACTTCCGCGCCAAGCCGGACACCGCGATGCGCGGCATGCCGGACGCGGAGCTGGACGAGCTGGTCGCCACCGTCGCGGTGGCCCGGCACATCATGGGCCCGTCGGCCTGCCTGCAGGCGCCGCCGAACCTGGTGGACGGCGAGTACGAGCGGCTGATCGCGGCCGGCATCGACGACTGGGGCGGCGTCTCCCCGCTGACCCCCGACCACGTCAACCCCGAGCGCCCCTGGCCGCAGATCGACAAGCTGGCGGAGCGCTCGGCCGCGGCCGGCTTCGAGCTGCGCGAGCGGCTCGCCGTCTACCCCGAGTACGTCCTGCGCGGCGAGCCCTGGCTGGACCCGCGGGTGCTGCCGCACGTCCGGGCGCTGGCCGACCCGCGGACCGGCCTGGCCCGGCCCGACGCGGTGGTCACCGGGCACCCCTGGCAGGAGCCCGAGGACCTGCCGGACTCGTACGGGCGCACCGACCTGCACAGCACCATCGACACCGAGGGCCGGACCGGCGACCGGCGGGCCGACTTCGAGGACGTCTACGGCGACTGGGAGGTGCTGCGCGAGCAGGCGGCCGCCTCGGCCGCCTCCGCACCGGGCGCCTCCGGCGGTCCCGGCGGCTCGGCCGGGGCGCCGGAGCGGCTGGACGCCGAGGTCCGGGCCGCCCTCGCGGTGGCCGCCGACGACCCGGTCCGGCTGACCGACGAGCAGGCGCTGGCGCTGTTCCAGGCGGACGGCCCGGCGCTGGACGCGCTCTGCCGGATCGCCGACGCGGTGCGCCGCGACGCGGTCGGCGACGAGGTCACCTACTGCGTCACCCGCAACATCAACTTCACCAATGTCTGCTACACCGGCTGCCGGTTCTGCGCCTTCGCCCAGCGCCGCACCGACGCGGACGCCTACAGCCTCTCGCTGGAGCAGGTCGCCGACCGGGCCGCGCAGGCCTGGGAGGTCGGCGCCACCGAGGTCTGCATGCAGGGCGGCATCCACCCCGACCTGCCCGGCACCGCCTACTTCGACATCGCGCGCGCGGTGAAGGAGCGGGTGCCCGGCATCCATGTGCACGCCTTCTCGCCGATGGAGGTGGTCAACGGCGCCACCCGGACCGGGCTGTCGATCCGGGACTGGCTGCAGCGGGCCCAGGAGGCCGGGCTGGACACCATCCCGGGCACCGCCGCCGAGATCCTCGACGACGAGGTCCGCTGGGTGCTCACCAAGGGCAAGCTGCCGGCCGCGACCTGGGTGGAGGTCGTCACCACCGCGCACGAGCTGGGCATCCGCTCCTCGTCCACGATGATGTACGGCCATGTGGACACCCCGAAGCACTGGGTCGGCCACCTGCGGCTGCTGGCCGGGATCCAGCAGCGCACCGGCGGCTTCACGGAGTTCGTGACGCTGCCGTTCATCCACACCAACGCCCCGGTCTACCTGGCCGGGATCGCCCGGCCGGGCCCGACCGCGCGGGACAACCGGGCGGTGGTCGCGATGGCCCGGCTGCTGCTCCACCCGCACATCCGCAACATCCAGACCAGCTGGGTGAAGCTGGGTGCCGAGGGGGCCGCCGAGATGCTCCGCTCGGGCGCCAACGACCTGGGCGGCACGCTGATGGAGGAGACCATCTCGCGGATGGCCGGGTCGGCGTACGGGAGCTACAAGTCGGTCCGGGAGCTGCGGGCGATCGCCGAGGCGGCCGGGCGTCCGCACCGGCAGCGCACCACCACCTACGGCGAGGTGCCGGCCGAGCGGCTGGCCGCCGCGCTGGCCTCGGACGGGCACCTGCCGGAGCTGCTGCCGCTGGTGGACTGAGCCGTCACACCCGGAAGGGCGCGTTCCAACCCGGGGAGCCCGTCGGCCGGCCGAACATCCGGTGGCGATCCGGTGGAGCGGGAACCCTGCCGTCCCGTTCGGGCATTCGAATACAGTGCGAGGGCGCGCGACCGGCCGTGCGTCGCGCGACCCCGCCCGAACCCGGACGAAAGGCGCCCGTCGTGATGCCACTGTGGTCCCGCGCCCAGCAGCAGGACTTCCGCAGCCGGGTGCGGGGGTGCCTGCTGGGCGGGGCGGTCGGGGACGCCCTCGGCGCGGGCGTCGAGTTCGAGTCGCTGGAGAAGATCCGGGCCGCGCACGGGCCGCTCGGCGTCACGGGGTACGTCCCGGCGTACGGGCGGCTCGGCGCGGTCACCGACGACACCCAGATGGTGCTGTTCACCCTGGACGGGCTGATCCGCGCGCACATCCGCCGGGACACCGGCAGCTGGCACCCGCCCACCGACGTCCACCGCGCCTACCTGCGCTGGGCCGCCACCCAGCGGGACTGGGGCCCGGACGAGCGGCGCGCCGACCTCGGCTGGCTGGGCCGCGAGGAGTGGCTGTACGCGCAGCGCGCGCCGGGCCAGGCCTGCCTGTCCGGCCTCTCCGGTCCGGACGCCGAGCGGCTGGGCACCCTGGAGGTGCCGAAGAACCCGCACTCCAAGGGCTGCGGCACGGTGATGCGGGCGGCCCCGTTCGGGCTGCTGACCACCTGGGAGCCGAGCCTGGTGTTCCAGCTGGCGGTGGAGTGCTCGGTGCTGACCCACGGTCACCCCACCGGCTACCTCTCGGCCGGCGCGCTGGCGGTGATCGTCCAGACCGCGGCCCGCGGCGGCACCCTGGAGGAGGGGGTGCACCTGGCGCTCGCGCTGCTCTCCGAGCGGCCGGCGCACGAGGAGACCACGGCGGCGCTGCGGGCGGCGCTGGACGCGGTGCGGGCGGGGGAGCCGTCCGCCGAGCGGGTCGAGGCGCTGGGGGAGGGCTGGGTAGCCGAGGAGGCGCTGGCGATCGGGGTGTACTGCGCGCTGGTCGCGCACGACGTCCGGTCCGGGCTGCTGCTGGCGGTCAACCACTCCGGGGACAGCGACTCCACGGGGGCGATCTGCGGCAACCTGCTCGGGGTGCTGCACGGTGACACGGCGCTGCCGCCGGGCCTGGTGGCGGGGCTGGAGGGGCGCGGGGCGCTGCTGGAGCTGGCGGACGACTTCGTCCTGGAGCTGATGCACGGGCCCGAACTGCACAGCGCGGACACCCCGGAGGGCGCGGCCTGGGCGGCCCGCTACCCGGTGCTCGGCTGAGACCCGGCCGCCGGAGGAGGGGGCGGTCTTCTCCACCGGGAATTCTTTGACGAGGTCATGCCTGCCGGACGCGAAGATGCCCGTAGCGGTGTCCGCCGCCCGGGGAGGGCGGTGGACACCGCTACGGGCACCTGGCCGAGAAGCGGTACGGAGCGGATCAGAACCCGCCGAACACCCCGGCGCCCGCGTCGGCGGCGAACGCGTTCCAGGCTTCGGCGGAGAACCGCAGTTGAGGACCCTGTGGGTCCTTGGAGTCACGGACCGCCACCAGGTCGGTGGCCGGTACGCGGATCTCCACACAGGCGCCGTTGCCGCCGCTGTGACTGCTCTTGCGCCAGCTCGTGCCGTTCTCGAAGGTGGTGCTCATCGGTGGTATCCCTCTTCAATGTCGGCTATCAGTGTCCGGGTCTCGGCCACCCCGAGCGCGGCCGCCCGCAGGTGGTCGTAGAGACTGGTATAGCGGCGCACGTCGGCCTCCTTCTCCAGGTAGAGATCGCTCGTCACCCCTTCGAAGTAGACAACTGTGGAATCGGCTGACTCGGGGAACTCCAACAGGGAGAATGTCCCGGTCATACCGGGGTGGGCACCGTGCGAGAACGGGATGACCTGGATGGTGATGTTGGGGCGCTGACTCAGCTCCAGCATGTGCTTCAGCTGGTGGGCCATCACCTCCTTGCTGCCGACCTCCCGGCGCAGCACCGCCTCGTCTATCACGGTCCACAGGCTGCCCAGCTGGTTCTCGCCGTTGACCCGGTCCTGGCGCTTCATCCGGACCTGGACCCGGCGCTGCACGGCGAGCGCGTCGGTGTCCGGCTGGGTGCCCTCGACCACGGCCTGCGCGTACTGCTCGGTCTGCAGCAGGCCGGGCACGAAGGAGGACTCGTAGGCGCGGATCGAGGAGGCCTCGGCCTCCAGGCCGATGTACACGCTGTAGGGCGTGGGCATGTCGTTGAAGTCGTGCCACCAGCCGCGCTGCCGGGACTCCCGGGCCATCTCCATCAGGCTGGCCCGCATCGCGTCGTCGGTGACGTCGTAGACGTCGCAGAGGTCACGGACGTCCCGCTGGCTGATGCTGCGGCGGCCGTTCTCCAGGCGGCTGATCTTCGACTGGGAGACCATCAGCCGGCCGGCCACCTCCTCGGCGGTCATCCCGGCCTGGTCCCGGAGCTTGCGCAGTTCCGCGCCGAGGCGCCGGCGGCGCACCGTGGGATTGATGTTCGCGGACACGTCGGCCTCCGGTCGGACCTCTGGTGATCGTTGGAACGGAAGTCCTCGGAACACGGTGGAAATCTGGATCAACCCCCTGACGGTGAGCAGCATGTCACCCCGGATCAGTTCGGCGCCGGGAAATGACCGGAGCGCAGTAGAACAGATCATCGGAAAAGCGCTTCGGCGAGACAAGGGGGACCCCCGAGTGGTAGGGGCGCCGGGGTCCGGTCCGGTGGTGGTGCGACGGCGTGACGGGCGTGGTGCGGGTGCGGCCCCTGGGGCTGCGCAGGTGCTGGTGGCACGTGCGGGGGCGGTATGCGGCCGAAGGTCCGGGTGGGGTCCGGGTCGGGGCCGGACCGGCCGGGGGGATGCCGGAGGGGCGGTCGCCCGGCGACTTCCGGCGCGGGCGACCGCCCCTTCTCGGTACGGGTGCTGCTGGTTGCTCATCGCCGCCGTAGGGCGTGAGCGGTGCGGTGTGCGCTGCTCCGTGCGCCGGTCGATGGCCGGCGCGCCAGGTGGTGCGGCGGGGCGCGTCCGGCTCCGGGCACGGCCCCGGGGGTCCGGCGGCCGGACCCGGTGCCGCGGGGCACCGTCGCACCGCGTGGTCCCGTGGGGCCGTGCGATCCGGTCGGTTCCGCGGCCGCGGAGGCGCCGCAGAGGCACCGCGGAGGCGTCAGCGGACTCCGACGCGGGACGCCGCGACCCGTCCGCCGCCGCTGCCGCGCCCGGCCGCCGGGCGCTGGCCGGCCCGGCCGCCCGAGCCCGCCGCGGCCGGCCCGGCCTGGGCGGAACGGTTCTGCTGGCCCGGCAGGCCGTTCTGCACGTCCATCACGGCGTGCGCGACCATCCCGCCCAGCGGGTCGTAGCGGATCAGATCGCGCAGCCGGGAGCGCGAGGAACGGCCCTCGTTGCCCGGGTAGAGGTGCTTGCCCAGCCCGACCGAGTGCGCCAGCGCGGCGAGCGCCGCCGTCCGTGGGTCCGGCGGCACGCCGGTGCGGATCGCGGTGTCCAGCCGTTGCTTGATCGCGGCGTTGGTGCAGTCGTCCGACGCCTGGTAGCGGGTCGTCGGCAGCACCCCGCACACCTGACCGGGCACGGCGGTGACCATGCCGCACCGCTCCAGGTGCGCCAGATAGGTCTGCCGCAGCCCCAGCCGTGGCCCGCCGATCCAGTGCGCCGCGCGGACCGGACTGCCGCGTCGGCGCAGCAGTTCCAGCGCGTGGTCGAGTGTCGGGTCGCCGGTAGGCCGTGGCAGCACCACGGCGATCCGGTCGCCCTCCGGAATGATCCGTCCGGCCAGGGACAGCTCGACGAGCTGGGCCCCGGCGAGTCCGAGGTCGAGGGTCTGCGGCTGCGCAGTGGTACCCGTGGCCGGGTCCAAAGCGAGCAGCAAGAGCTCCTCGGGAACAGTTCTGCGGCTCTTGCCCATCCAAGCCTCCCCGCGTGGATGGGAAACAGCGTGACGCCTCTCACACGGGCTTGTCGAGTACGCCTCCGAATCGTGACCTTGCGATCGAGCGGGGGAACCGGCCGTGGCGGGCCCGGCGTCTGACCGTTGAACAGGCCGGAGCGCGGCCGTGCCGCGGCAATAAGCGCCGGTCGGGCGGGGTGTGGGCGACCCGATTCGGGCGCCGGTGGCGGAGACTGTACAGGTACACGGGGCGGGGTGCCGGCTTCCCGAAATACGGGCTTGCCGGCGCCCCGCCGGGCGTTGAGGAGGCTGGGTTACGTGGGCGAGTCCCCCGACAGGGTGCTGCGGGACGGCGAGCGGGCGCGGGAGCGGGACGGCGAACGGGCCGGTTCCGACGCGGTGACCGAGGGGACGGCCGCGGCGACGGCCGGCCCGGCGGGGGAGCCCGAGCGGCCGGAAGCGTCCGCCGAGGCCGCCGACGCCGATCACGCCCCCGCCGCCGACGCCGGCTCCTCCGCCGCCGCCGGCTCCTCCGCCGACGCCGACCCGGACGCGGACGCTGACACCGACGCGGACCCGGACGGTGGCGGGGAGGCCGACGCGGCCGAGGCCGACAAGGCGGCGCCGGCGGTCCGGCCGGGCCCCACGGTGCAGCTGCGCGTCCGGGATGCGGACATCCGGACGACCTCCCTGCGACTGCCCGCCGACCAGGCCACCACCTCCCTGCGGATGCCCGCCGACGACCGGACCACCGCGCTGCGCCTGCCCGATGAGCTGCGCGAGCCCGCCGGCGCCACGGCGAGCGGCAGCGCCGAGCCGGCGGGCTCGGCCGGGGGCGATGCGCCGGAACGCCCGGTCGGCACCGACCCCCGTCTCGCCATGCGGACCGGCCCGGCGGTCGGCCGGGAGGGCCGTCCGGCCGCCGAGGCCGACGTCGAAGCCGACGTCCACGATGCCTCGGACGCCTCGGACGCCTCGGACGCCTCGGACGTCTCCGACACCTCCGACGTCGACGCCGGGACCTCCGGGACGGAGACCGAGCCGCCCGCGCGTGCCGAGAAGTTCGAGAAGCGGGAGAACGCCGAACGGACCCGCGTCCTGCGCCTCCCCGCCGTCGCGGCCGCGGCCGTCCCCGACACGGACACCGTCCCGGCCCCGCCCGCCCCGGGCCCGCTGCCCGAGCCGGCCCCCGTCCCGGAGCCGGTTCCCGAGCCGGAGCCGGAGCCGAAGCCGCTGCCCGAACCCGAGCCGGTCCCCGGCCCGGAGCCGCTGCCCGCCCCCGCGCCGAAACCGAAGCCGAAGCCCGCCCCGGCCCCGCAGCCGCTGCCCGTGCCCGAGCCGCTGCCGACCCCCGAGCCGCTGCCGGCGCCCGCGCCGGAGCCGCAGCCCTTCCCGGAATCCACCTCCGAGGCGATGGAGGTGCTGGCCGCGCTCAACGGCCGGCCGGTCTCGCCGCTGCGCCGCGCGCTCAAGCGGATCACCATCTGGACGCTCTTCCTCGCCGTCGTCCTCGGCGCCGTGGTCACCGCCCAGCTGCTGCGCCCGCTGCCGGCCGGCAAGGTGCGGATGACCGCCGCCGACGGCTTCGGCTTCCCCGGCGGCCCGCTCGACCTGGCCTGGCCGGCCAAGGGGCAGTCGGCCGCCGAGGTGGTCGGCATCGGCAGCCTGGGCAGCTCCGGCCCGGAGACGCCGGCCTCGATCGCCAGCGTCACCAAGGTCATGAACGCCTACCTCGTCCTCCAGGCGCACCCGCTGAAGAAGGGCGAGGCCGGTCCGAAGATCACCGTCGACAAGCAGGCCGCCCAGGAGTCCGGCAACGTCGACGAGTCCCGGGTCACCCTGACCGAGGGCCAGCAGATCAGCCAGTACCAGGCGCTGGAGCTGCTGATGCTGCCCTCCGCCAACAACGTCGCCCGGCTGCTGGCCCGCTGGGACGCCGGGTCGGAGGAGGCGTTCGTCAAGAAGATGAACGACGCCGCCGCCAGGCTCGGCATGGCCAACACCACCTACACCGACCCGGCGGGCTTCAACCCGGAGACCAAGAGCACCGCCAAGGACCAGCTGAAGCTGGCCGGACAGGTGATGCAGGACGAGATCTTCCGGCAGATCGTCTCCACCCCGGACACCACCTTCAACAACCAGAAGATCTCCAACACCAACACCCTGATCTCCCCGAAGAACGGCATCATCGGGGTCAAGACCGGCTCCAGCACCCCGGCCGGCGGCTGCCTGATGTGGGCCGCCTACAAGGAGATCGCCGGTGTCCGGCGACTGATCCTCGGCGTCACCCTGGGCCAGCCGGCGACCACCGCCGAGCCGAGCATCCTCAAGGTGGTGCAGACCGTCAGCGCCAAGCAGATCCAGGCCGCGCAGGACGGGCTCACCGGGCAGACCCTGGCCAAGCAGGGCGACGTGGTCGGCCGGATCGAGGACGGCCTCGGCGGCTCCGTCCCGGTGGTCGCCGCCCAGGACCTCACGGTGGCCGGCTTCCCCGGCGTCACCGGCACCCTGGTGCTGGACCCGCTGAAGGTCGGCCACCAGGCGGCGGCCGGCACCAAGGTCGGCGTGCTGCGCGCGGGCGAGGGCGACAGCCGGGTGGAGGTGCCGGTCGTGCTCCGCTCCGACCTCGCCCCGCCGTCCATCGTCTCCCGGCTGACCCGCGCGCTGTGAGCCGCGCCCGTTGAGGACGGCTTGGGGCGGCCCGCGGTTCAGAACCGCGGGCCGCCCCACTGTCCCGGTGCGGTGCGCGAGCCCAGCAGCCGGGCGACCGCCTCCTCCTCGGCGACCACCCGGCCCAGCGCGATGGCCAGGGTCAGCCCGGTGAACACCACGATCAGCCAGGACAGGCCGGTGAACACCACGCCGAACGGGCCGAACTTGCCGATGCTGCGGTTCATCGCGGCCGGCAGGTAGACCCGCGAGGCCACCCCGATCCCCACCACCCCCACGCCGCAGAGCAACGCGCCCGGCAGGAGGGGCAGCCAGCGCACCCGGGCGCCCAGCAGCAGGTGCTGGGTCCACCACCACAACGCCGTCGCGAGCAGGAAGGTCAGCGGCACGCCCAGCCAGGCGCCCAGGCCGAAGCCGTCCTTCACCGGGGTCTGGAACGCCAGGCAGACCAGCCAGACCAGCAGCCAGGCGAGCCAGCGCCAGGCCGCCACCCTGGTCCCTGACCTGGGCAGTTCCCAGCAGCGTTCGCAGACCCGCTGCATCGCCCGGCTCAGCGCCGTCGCCGACAGCAGGGTCACCAGCGCGCCGACCATCCCGAAGCCGGTCTCCTGCTCGTGCCCGTTCCCGAGCATCTGCTGCACCGACTGCGCCGCCTGGCCCTGCAGGCCGAGTTCCTTGCGGAGCGAGTGCACCACGCCGTCGCGGATCGCCGCGGGGGCGAAGACCGCGACGACGAACAGGGCGGGCAGCGCGCTCAGGAACGCCTGGGCGGCCAGCCGGGTCGCGGAGTCCAGCAGGTTGACCCGGAGCAGCTGGCGCAGCGCGCGGCCGACCACCGGGACCTGGTCGGGCAGTCCGCGGGCGGATCCGGCCAGGTCCGCCGACCGGCGCCGCCACCGGGTGGTCCGCCGCTCGTCGTGGGTGGCGTGCTCGTCCCGGTCGTCGCCGCCCGGGCCCGCCGGTTGCCCGTTCGGCTGCTCGCTCACCGCCGTCCTCCCGACCATGGTCGCCGTGCTCCATGGTCGCCCCGCCCCGGGCCCCGCGCACCCGGATCGCCGACGCGCGCGGGGGTTCAGCCCGCGGGTTCAGCTCCCGGCGCGGGTCCCGTCCAGCAGCGCCAGCGTCATCCCGCCCAGCGGCGTCACCTGCTGCGGCGTCCCGAACCGGGCGCGCAGCGCGTCCGCCTGATCGGCGGGCACCGCGGCCAGCGGGTCCGCGGTGTTGCCCAGGACGACCAGCCAGGCGCGGCTGCCCGTGCCGGTGCACTCCGCGGGGTGCGGGCACGGCACCGGGAAGAGGTCCTCGGCCCGGACCGCCCCGGTCGCCTCGAACAGGGGGTACGGGCGGACACCGGCCGGAAGGTAGTAGGAGACACCCGGGCCGACCATCGACCAGGCCTGGTCGCCGAGCGGCACCGCCAGCCCGTCGCCCGGCCGGTAGCCGGCCGCGATCAGCCGGGCCACCTCCCGGTACGGCTCCTTCGACTGCGCGTGCGAGCCCGCGTAGCGCACCAGGGACTGCTTCGGCAGGGCCGTCACCCCGGCCACCGCCACCACGCCGACCGCGAGCAGCAGGCCGGCCGCCCGCACTTCCGGCGGGGTCCGGCCGGGCCGGGCCGCCGCGGTCACCGCCGCGTAGCCCGCGCCTATCCCGCAGCCGGCCAGCGCGGCCCACGCGGGCACCGTGAACAGCAGGTACCGGTCGAGGAAGTACGAGGTCGGGCCGAACGAGAAGGCCCAGACCGCCAGCACCGGCAGCACCGCGAGCAGCAGCAGCCGCAGCGCCGGACCGCGCCGCCCGGGCAGCGCGAGGGCCAGCAGCGCCAGCACCAGGAAGACGTGGAAGACCCGGGCCGAGCCGAACAGCGGCTCGCCGAAGTGCCACAGCTGGTCCAGGGTCGGCCGGCCGAGCCAGCCCAGCTGGCGCTCGGACTGCCGGCGGCCCAGCAGCGCCACCGGAAGCACCGCCGCCACCAGGGCGGCGAGCACCAGCACGAGCCCCGCGAGCAGCCGCCGCCGCGCCGGTCCACGGGTCCGCCACAGGTACGGGGCGACCAGCGCGGCCTGACCGGCCAGGGCGCTCAGCGAGACCAGGTGCGCCGCGCCGGCCACCGCCATCGCCAGGCCGTAGGGCGCCCACCGGCCCAGCGTCGGCCGTTCCAGGGCGCGCAGCAGGAACCAGCCCGCCGCCGCGACGGCACAGGTCACCAGCGCGTACGAGCGGGCCTCCTGGGCGTACCGGGAGATCAGCGGGACCATCGCGAAGAGCAGCCCGGCGCAGACGCCCGCGACCCGGCCGCCGAACAGCCGCTCGGCGGTCAGCGCGGTGAACGCGGCCGCGCCCGCCATCGCCAGGACGGAGGGCAGCCGCAGCGAGATCTCGGAGTCGCCGAACAGGGTCGTCCAGCAGTGCAGCAGGACGTAGTAGGCGCCGTTGCTGGCGTCCACGTGCTGCAGCATCCGCAGCAGGTCGCCCAGCGTCCGGGTGGCCGAGACCCAGCTCGCCACCTCGTCCCGCCACAGTGCCGGTGTCCCCAGCCGGTAGGCGCCCACCGTCAGCATGACCAGCGCGGGCGCCAGCCACACGAACGGCCCGGCCGCCTTCCGTGCGAGACGGAGGACGGGCCCCCGGTCCCACCGGTCACCCGACGCCATCTGCCGCTCCCGTCCTCTTCCCCCGCCGGAGGGGCCCCGGGCCCCGTCGGTCCGAGGTCCGTTCCCCCAGGCTAACCGCGCCCCGATCGGCCGGGCGGACGGCCCCCGTCCCATCTGACCCACCGTCGGCCGCTCCGCCCGCCCGCTCCGTGCCGCCCACCCCCGCGCCCCCGATCCGCTAGGCTGTCTGCGGTCGTCCCCGCCTCAGTAGCTCAGGGGATAGAGCACGGCTCTCCTAAAGCCGGTGTCGCAGGTTCGAATCCTGCCTGGGGCACAGCGCCGGTCACGGCGGATGACGTGAATGCGGGCCCCCTCGGTTGCGATCGAGGGGGCCCGCGGCGTTCTCCGGGGTGAGGGGGTGTCAGCGCAGCAGGCCGTCCGGGTGGTCGGCGGTGTTCTCCGGGGCGGGCCCCGGCACGGGGTCCGGGGTGCGGCCGACGGGGTTCCGGGGCCGGTGGGTGGGGGAGACGAGCACGCGTTGGACGCGGGGGCGGGTGCGCCGGTTCACCCGGCGGAAGTCGCGGGCCAGCGCACCGGGGCGGGCGAGTTCGACGAGGACGGTGACGCTGCCGAGGACGATGCCGGCGGCCAGCCAGCCGCCCATGACGTCGCTGGGCCAGTGGACGCCCAGGAAGACCCGGGAGGCGCCGATCCCCAGGACGGTCAGCGCGGCGATCGAGCAGGCGGTGATCCGGCCGGCCCGGCCCGCCCGGGGCCAGAGCAGGCCGACCAGGACGGCACAGGCGATCGCCGAGGCCATCGCGTGTCCGGAGGGGAGGGCCGGGCCGCCGGCGTGCGCGACCGGGTCGGAGAAGGTGGGGCGGTGGCGGCCGAGCGAGAGCTTCAGCACCCACTGGCCGCCCCAGCCGGCCAGGGTCTGGGCCGCGACCCAGCCGCCCAGCGTCCGGGCGCCGATCAGCCAGAGCCAGAGGGCGGCCGCGCCGAGCACCGAGCGCATGGTGACCGTTCCGCCGATGTCGGAGAACAGCTGGACCGAGGCGGTCCACGCGGTGTGATCGGCGGCGAAGCGGTGCAGGCGGTCGACCGGTTCGCGGTCGAGCCGGGAGAGCGGGCTCCAGCCGGTCTGCACCAGGGCCGCCAGGACGGCGAACAGCACGGCGCAGCAGACCGCGAGGGCCGCGTGCCGGAGCAGGTGGCGATCACGCGGGGTGATGGAAGGCGAGCTGTTGGTCAGGTGCATGGCTGACACCTTCCCAGCCGCCCATGCCGATCGTGCGCTGCGGCGATAGCGATTTGGCATCTTTTGTGCGGAGGACCTGCGTGCGCCGGGGCGTGGGTGCGTCCCGCGCGGGAACGCGCTCGCGGCCGGCGGGGTTGTGGGAAGGGAGGGCGTGCGCGGGGGTGCGCCGAGAGGCCCCGAGGAACGCGTCCGGTGGCCGGCCCGTCACCCTCGGTCCGCATCGCGGGTGAAATCGGGCAGCATACTGCATCGCCGGAAGAAGTCTGAGTGACTTGGGAATGTTGTCCGGATTCTGTTCGTTGGATCGTTACGTGTGAGGCCCGCGGGGCCCGCACTTCTTGCCCTCTCCGGGCAGGCAGCCAGACCGCGGCAACACCAGCAAAGGGAGCAAGCATGGCCACCCGTGCCGTCGTTCGCGACAGGGCCGACCGGACTCGCGCGGCCCGCCCGACCAACCTTGAGGCCGACCGTGACCTGGTCGGCATGTACCTCGACGAGATCGCCAGGACGCCCCTGCTCGATGCCGCCGAGGAGGTCGAGCTCTCCCTGCGGATCGAGGCCGGCGTGTACGCCCAGCACCTGCTGGACGAGGGCGGGCTTCCCGAGGGCGTGCGGCGCGAGGAGCTGGAGGCGATAGCCGAGGACGCCGAGCGCGCCAAGGACGTCTTCATCCGGTCCAACCTCCGTCTCGTGGTCGCGGTGGCGCGGCGCTACCCGCGCAGCGGCCTGCCGCTGCTCGACCTGATCCAGGAGGGCAACGCGGGCCTGGTCCGTGCGGTGGAGAAGTTCGACTACGCCAAGGGCTTCAAGTTCTCCACCTATGCGACGTGGTGGATCCGTCAGGCGATCACCCGGTCGATCGCGGACCAGTCGCGCACCATCCGGCTGCCCGTGCACCTGGTCGAGGAACTCGGCCGGATCCGCCGGGTGCAGCGGGAGAAGTCGAAGGAGCTGGGCCGGGAGGCCGAGCCCGCCGAGATCGCGGCCGAGCTGGACACCACCGAGGCCCGGATCAAGGACGTGCTGGACTGGGCGAGGGACCCGGTCAGCCTGAACATGTCGGTGGACGATGAGGGCGAGACCCAGTTCGGCGACCTCGTCGAGGACACCGGGGCGACGTCCCCGGAGGACGCCGTGATGGTCATGCTCCGCCGTGAGGAGCTGGACGGCCTGATCGGACGGCTGGACGACCGGACGGCCTCGATCATCCGGTCGCGGTACGGCATGGAGGACGGCCGCGAGCGCACCCTGACCGAGGTGGGCAAGCAGCACGGGCTGACCCGTGAGCGGATCCGCCAGATCGAGAAGCACGCCCTGGCCGAGCTGAAGAAGATCGCCGACCACGCGGGCTTCGAGGCGGCGTGACGCGGGGGCGTGGGACCCGGCGCGTGTCCCGGGGGTGACGACGGCCTGCGGGCCCGGTGCGGAAGCGGTCCGCACCGGGCCCGCCGTCGTGCCGGCCGCGTTCTAGGCTGGTGACGGCGGGGCCGGTGAGGGCGGGCGGGAACGTCGGCGGCGGAGGATCGGGAGCTGTGGAGGCGAAGGTGGCGGAAGAGCAGACGGCCGAGGAGCAGGCGGTCGACGGGCAGGCGGCCGAGAGGAAGACGGCCGGGCGGGCGGCGGCGAAGGCCCGGCTGGTCTTCGGCGACCCGCTGGAGCGGCAGTCCCGGGACGACACCGACACGGGCTGGGGCGACCGCCCCGGGGCGGGGGAGAGCGGTGGGCGGGGACTGGACTGGTACCTGAGCCAGCGCCCGCCGCACCACGGCGACTGACGGCCCCGCCCCCGCCGGGCCTCAGCCGGCCCGGGTGACCAGGGCGTCGCGGATCTGGGTGAGCAGTGCCACCTCCTTGACCTCGGCCTCGGTCTGGATCTCGGCCAGGGTCTTGCGCTTGGCGGTGAACCTGGTCATCGGCAGGATCAGGAAGAAGTAGACGACGGCCGCGGTGATCAGGAACTGGAGGGCCGCGCTCAGCACGCTGCCCCAGAGGATGAGGATGCCGGACGTGACCTCGCCGGTGGCGGACAGCTCGCAGGGTCCCTTGAGGCAGGAGCTGTAGGACGCGAGGTCCTTGGCTCCGAACGCACCGACGATCGGGTTGATCACGCCCTTGACGAAGGCGTTGACGATGTTGGTGAACGCCGCGCCGATGACCACGGCGACGGCCAGCTCGACGACGTTTCCGCGCAGCAGGAATTCCTTGAAGCCTTTCATGCCGCGTGAACGACGGAGTCGTACGGCGGTCACGGGTGCTTTTCTCCCCCCTCCGCCGGACAACCCGTTCGGCCCACCGGGGGCGGTGCTCCCGGTGCGGGCGGCCCCGCCAGGACCGGGCCGAGGGTGAGCACCGCCGCCGCCGCGAACAGCAGCACGGCCGGGACGGGCGCGCGGTAGCGCAGCACCTGCCGCAGTCGGCACCGCGGGCCCGCACGGCCGCCGATCGGCGGGAACGACGGCACCGGCTGCCGGGGCGGCACGCTCGGCGCGGGCAACGGCGGGATCGGCAGCGGGCGGGGGGACAGGACGGGCGAACCGGTGCGCACGGGCACCTCCGGGGTCGGTCACGGGTTCCGTTGACCGCCACTGTGGGCCGCAGGCGCCGCCGCCGGAAGCGGCTTTTCCCGGCCTGTGGAAAACCCGGGGCTGTGGACAAAAACCTTCACCCCGACGAGTGAACCGGCCGCCCCCCCGGAGACGACGGACGGCCCGCCGCGCCCGCCGGGAAGCGGGAACGGCGGGCCGTCCGGAACGCTGGTGCCGGTGCCCGGCCGAAGGTCAGCCGGCCGCCGGAGCGGGGCTCGCGGCGGGGGTCGACGGCTTCGACGAGGACGAGCCCGACGAGCCCGAGGAGCCCGACGAGGACGGGGCGGCCGACGTCGACGAGGAGGACGAGGACGAGCCCCCGCCCACCGAGCTGCTGGAGGACGAGCGGCTGTCGGTCCGGTAGAAGCCGGAGCCCTTGAAGACCACGCCCACCGCGGAGAAGACCTTGCGGAGCCGTCCCTGGCAGTCGGGGCAGGTGGTCAGCGGCTCGTCGGTGAACTTCTGCACCGCCTCCAGGCCGTTGCCGCACTCGGTGCACTGGTACTGGTACGTGGGCACTTGTCTTCCTCCTGGCACTCTCGCCTGATGAGTGCTAACGATGGTCAATGATGCGGCATTCCGGTGGATCAGTCCAGCGACTCGAATGTGAGATGAGCCGGGCCGCCGGTCCGATCCGGCCGTTCCGCTCAGCCCTCGGCCGCGCCCACCAGCCGGCCGCAGGTGCCCCGCTCCCCGGAGGCCGCGGCCACCGGGCCGCGCGCGGCCCGCGGAACCAGCAGCCCCCGCAGCGTCACCAGCGCGATCAGGCCCAGCCCGGCGCCGGCCACCGGCACCAGGAAGCCGATCGAGGGCCCGTGCGCGTCGATCAGCTGCCCGGCCGCCGTCGCGCCGGTCGCCAGGCCCAGGCCGATGGCACCGGTCAGCCAGGTGAAGGCCTCGGTCTTGGCGCCGTCCTCGACCAGCGTCTCGACCAGGGTGTAGCCGCTGATCAGGGTGGGCGCGATGGCCAGGCCGCAGACCAGTCCGGCGATCGAGAGCGCGACCAGGCCGGGCATCGCCCACAGGGTCGAGCAGCCCAGCACCAGCAGGCCGTAGCTGATGATCATCCGCTGCTGGACCGGGCGCCGCCAGGCGATCACGCCGTACAGCACGCCGGCCACCATCGAGCCACCGGCGAAGATGCCGTAGACGGTGCCGGCGGAGCCGTGCTGCTCGACCGAGTCGGCGAAGGCGTTCACCGAGACCTGCAGGCCGCCGAAGACGGTGCCCACGCCGAGGAAGGCCCCGGCCAGCAGCCGGACGCCGGGCGAGGCGAGCGCGGAGGCCTGCCGGACGCCCGGCTCGCGCACCACCCGGGCGGGCGCGGTGCGCCGCTGGGCGGCGAAGGCCAGGCCGCCGACCAGGGTCAGCGCGGCCTCGGCGACCAGCCCGGTCGCGGGGTTGACCGAGGTGGCGACGGCGGCGGCCAGGATCGGGCCGATCACGAAGGTGAACTCGTCGGTCACCGACTCGAAGGCGAAGGCGGTGCCCACCTTGGCGGCGGAGCCGGCCGAGGCGCCCTCGGCGGAGAAGGTGGCGATCCAGCGGGCGCGGACCATGGCGCCGATCTGCGGGACGCTCGCCCCGGCGGGGGCGGCGGCCAGGAAGAGGCTCCAGGCCGGCGCGTGCCCCAGCGCGAGCGCGATCAGTGTGCCGACCGAGACCGCGTGCACCAGGACGGCCGGGACCAGCACCGCGGCCTGGCCGTACCGGTCGGCGAGCCGGCCGGTCTGCGGGCCGATCAGCGCCTGGGCGACGGCGGCCACCGCCGCGACGGTGCTGGCGGTGCCGTACGAGCCGTGGGTGTCCTTGACCAGCAGCAGGATGCCCATGCTGAGCATCGCGTAGGGCAGCCGCGCGACGAACGCGGGGGCCAGGAAGGTCCAGGCGCCGGGCGTGCGCAGCAGCGCCCCGTAGCCCACGCGGGCGGGCGCGGCGGCGGGCGCGGCGGCCGCGGCCGCGGTCTCGGCGGTGGCGGTCTCCGCGGGAGCGGTGGCCAGGGCGTGCTGGGCGTCCTCGACGTCCTCGACCGTTCGGCGCGCCGTCACGGTCGGTCCTTCCTGCTGCCTGGTAGCGCGGCAGGGCATGGGGAGGCCCCGACGGCGCCGAGAGTCGTCCTCTCGCGCGTCGACCGGGGTAGATACCGGGCCGGTCCGGCGGTGGGCCGGGGCCGGGCCGCGGCCGCCGAGCGGTCGCGCCAACTCTGCTTCAGACAGATGTTGGGGATTCGGTGTATCAACCAAAGAAATTTACGCGCGTAGATGCGCGCTCACCCCGACCTTACCGGACGGACCCAAACTTGTCCCGTGACATCGGGGTGAACACTCGAACACCGGGCCGGGGCCTCGGTCGCCCGTCCGCCCGGTCGCCCGCCCGTTCAGCCACCCCGCCCGTTCAGCCAGCCGGCCAGCTTGCCGCCCTTGTCCACGGCCCGCAGCCGCCGCTCGGCCGCCTCGCCGACCTCGTCGGTGGTCACCACCAGCAGCTCGTCCCCGCCGCGCAGCACGGTCGCCCGGTCCGGCACGAAGCTGTTCCCCTCGCGCACCACCAGGGTGACCGCCGCACCGGCCGGCAACCGCAGCTCACTGACCTCCACGCCGGACATCTTGGAGTCCGGCGCCAGCGCGACCGACAGCAGGTGCCCGTGCAGCTTCTCCAGCGGCGCGGACTCGATGTCGAGGTCCTGGCCCATCGAGCCCTCGCCGATCCGCAGGGCCTTGGCGACCCAGGGCAGGGTCGGGCCCTGGAGCAGGGTGAAGACCACGACCAGGATGAAGACGATGTTGAAGACGTCCTGCGCCAGGGGTGCGCCGGAGACCAGCGGGATGGTGGCCAGCACGATGGGCACCGCGCCGCGCAGCCCGGCCCAGCTGAGCAGGGCCTGCTCGCGGGCCGGCAGTCCGAACGGCGTGAGGGTCAGCACCACCGAGAGCGGCCGGGCGAGGAAGACCAGCACCGCGCCGATCACCAGTGCGGGCACCACGGCCGAGCCCATCGACTCGGGGGCGCAGAGCAGGCCGAGCAGCACGAACATGCCGATCTGCCCGATCCAGGCCAGGCCGTCGGCGAAACCGCGTACGGCGGGACCGTGCGGCAGCTTCGCGTTGCCGAGGATCACCGCGCTGACGTAGACGGCGAGGAAGCCGGAGCCGTGCAGCAGCGCGCCGCCGGCGTAGGCGAGCACGGTGAGCGCCATCACGGCGATCGGGTAGAGGCCGGAGGACGGCAGTGCGACCCGCTTGACGCCGAACGCGCCCAGCTTGCCGACCGCGAGGCCGATGGCCAGGCCGACCGCCAGCTCGGCGGCGATCGTGCCCAGCAGCACGTACCACGAGTCGTGCGCGCCGACCGTGGCGAAGGAGACCACCAGGATGACCACGGGCGCGTCGTTGAAGCCGGACTCGGCCTCCAGCAGGCCGGTCAGCCGGCGGGGCAGCGGCACCGTCCGCAGTACCGAGAAGACGGCCGCGGCGTCGGTGGAGGAGACGATCGCGCCGAGCAGCAGCGAGGTCCGCCAGTCCAGGCCGACCAGGTAGTGCGCGCCGGCCGCGGTGACGGCGACGCTGATCCCCACGCCGACGGTGGCCAGCACCGTGGCCGCCGGCATCACCGGTCTGGCCTCGCGCCAGTTGGTCTTGAGGCCGCCCTCGGCCAGGATCACCACCAGCGCCGCGTAACCGAGCACCTGGGTGAGCTCGGCGTTGTTGAACGAGATGCCCAGGCCGTTCTGGCCGAGCGCCACGCCGATGCCGAGGTAGATCAGCAGGCTGGGCAGGCCCGATTTCGTGGACACCCGCACGGCGACCACCGCGACCAGCAGGATCACGGAGAACTCGAGGAGCAGCTGGTTCAGGTGGTCGACATTCACGCAGGGGCACCTCGGGCGTGGCGGCGGGCGGCGGACGGGGTACCGACAGGGGTGGCGGCGGAAGGCACCGACTTACTCCCCTTGCGGATCGTTACTCAGTCTAACATTTTGCCATATCTTTAAGTTCACTTGTCGACGGCGCCGTCACCTCCCGCTTCCGGCTCCGCTTCCGACCTCCCCCGATCCCACCGTGAGCGTCCCCCGTGCACGGCCGCCAGTCGGGGCGGCCTAATGTGGTCCCCTGTCACGGCTCCGTGCTCCTGACACGTCCGCCCGCCCCCCAGTGAGGACCGCAAGGACCCAGATGCCCCGCTCCAAGAAGTTCCGGCGCGCCCGTCTGATCGTGATCGTGCTGGTCGTGCTGATGGTGGCCGGCGCCGGCTACGGCGGATACCGGGGGGTGGCCGCGGTCCGTGCGTCCTTCCCGGAGGTCGACGGCAGCGTCAAGCTGGCGGGCCTGAGCGCGCCGGTCGACGTCAAGCGCGACGCCAACGGCATCCCGCAGCTCTACGCCGACACCTCCGAGGACCTCTTCCGCGCCCAGGGCTACGTCCAGGCCCAGGACCGCTTCTGGGAGATGGACGTCCGGCGGCACATCACCGCGGGCCGGCTCTCCGAGATGTTCGGCGACAGCCAGGTCGAGACCGACTCCATGATCCGCACCATGGGCTGGCGCCAGGTCGCGCAGAAGGAGTTCGACACCGTCCTCAGCGCGGACACCAAGAAGAACCTCCAGGCCTACGCGGACGGCGTCAACGCCTGGCTCGCCGAGCACCCGGGCGGTTCCTCCGCCTCGCTGGAGTACGGCCTGCTCGGCGTCGTCAACGGCGGCTACAAGCCCGAGCAGTGGTCCCCGGTCGACTCGGTGTCCTGGCTCAAGGCGATGGCCTGGGACCTCTCGGGCAACCTCCAGGAGGAGATCGACCGCTCGCTGCTCGCCCAGGACTTCAGCCGGGAGAAGATCGACGAGCTGTACCCGGACTACCCGTACGCCCGCAACGGCACGATCGTGAAGACCGGCACCGTCAACGGCACCGCCTACAAGCCGGCCGACGGCTCCACCCCGGCGGGCAACGGCACCGGGGCCGGCGCGACCGGCGGCACCGGTACCGGCACCGCCCAGGGCGCCGCCGCCACGAAGGCGCTGCTCAAGGACGTCACCGACCGGATCGACGCGCTGCCCGAACTGCTCGGCCGCAACGGCCAGGGCATCGGCTCCAACTCCTGGGTGGTCGCCGGCAGCCACACCACCACCGGCAAGCCGCTGCTGGCCAACGACCCGCACCTCGGTCCCGGCCTGCCCTCGGTCTGGTACCAGATGGGCCTGCACTGCCGGACCGCCTCGCCGGCCTGCCAGTACGACGTCTCCGGCTTCACCTTCGCCGGGATGCCCGGTGTGATCATCGGCCACAACAAGGACATCGCCTGGGGCCTCACCAACCTCGGCGCCGACGTCACCGACCTCTTCCTGGAGAAGGTGACCGGCCCGGACACCTACCTGGTGGACGGCAAGGAGGAGAAGTTCGAGCTCCGCAAGGAGACCATCAAGGTCGCCGGGGGCGAGGACCGCACCATCACCGTGCGCACCACGAAGACCGGCGCCCCGCTGATCTCCGACCCGAGCACCGAGCAGCAGAACGTCGGCAAGTACGCCCCCAACGGCGACTCCGCCCCGGACCGCGGCACCGGCGGCTACGGCGTCGCCCTGCAGTGGACCGCGCTGATCCCGGGCAAGACCATGGACGCGATCTTCTCGCTCGACCGCGCGAAGGGCTGGGACGACTTCCAGAAGGCCGCCGCGGACTTCGCCGTCCCGGCCCAGAACCTCATCTACGCCGACGCCAAGAACATCGGCTACCAGGCCCCCGGCTACATCCCGGTGCGCGGCAAGGGCGACGGCCGCTACCCGGCGCCGGGCTGGGACTCCGCCTACCAGTGGAAGAAGGACCCGGTCCCGTTCAGCGCCCTGCCGTGGAGCCTCAACCCCGCCAGCGGCTACATCGTCACCGCCAACCAGGCCGTCGTCGACCCCTCGTACAAGTACGGGCTGACCAGCGACTGGGAGTACGGCACCCGGGCCAAGGAGATCACCGACCAGATCGAGGCCAAGCTCAAGAACAACGGCAAGATCTCGCCGGACGACATGCAGGACATGCAGCTGGACAACACCAGCATCCTGGCCAAGACGCTGGTCCCGATGCTGCTCAAGGTCGAGATCGACGACCCCTACGTGCGCGAGGCCCAGGACCTGCTGAAGGACTGGAACTACCACCAGGACGCCGACTCGGCCGCCGCCGCCTACTACAACGGCGTCTGGCGCCAGCTGCTCACCCTGGCCTTCGGCCAGAAGTTCCCGGCCGACCTGCGGGCGAAGGACAACTGCCTGCTGGTCCGAGAGCAGGCCGACCCGACCAAGCCGGACAGCAAGTCGAAGATCGTCACCGAGTGCGGCACCCGTGACCCGGGCCGGGCGCAGCCGGACGGCGGCGACCGCTGGAACGAGGTGGTCCGGCAGCAGCTGGAGAAGCCCGACAGCGGCTGGTGGACGTACATCGACTCCCAGCACAAGGAGCAGAAGGGCCTGGACAACCTGCTGCGCGAGGCGATGACCAACGCCCGCCAGGAGCTGACCTCGCTGCTCACCAAGGACATCACCACCTGGAGCTGGGGCCGGCTGCACAAGCTGGAGCTGCGCGAGCGCACCCTCGGCTCGGACGACTCCTCGATCGCCTCGGGCGCCGTCCACAAGCTGCTCAACCGCGGCCCGTACCGCCTCTCCGGCGGCTCGGCGGCGGTCGACGCGGCGGGCTGGAACGCGGCCGCCGGGTACCAGGTCGACTGGATCCCGTCGATGCGCATGGTGATCGACCTGAACGACCTCGACGCCTCCCGCTGGATCAACGTCGGCGGCGCCTCGGGCCACGCCTTCCACGAGAACTACAACGACCAGACCGACCTCTGGCTCAAGGGCAAGCTGTTGACCTGGTCGTACTCGCCGGACGCGGTCGAGAAGGCGACCAAGCACAAGCTGACGCTGACCAACGGCTGACGCCGCCCCGCAGCGACGGCCCGACGGCGCCGACGACCGACGGCCCCGCCCCCGGACATCCGGGGCGCGGGGCCGTCGCCGTACCGCCGGGTGCTCCGCCCGCTCACCCCAGGCGGTGGGTGCCCGAGGGGGTCAGCGCGAGGTCCACCGGCCGGTCGTGCGGCTCCGCCGGCACCCGGTCCAGCAGCTCGTGCTCGTACAGCAGCACCGCCAGCACCGGCCGCGCCCCGGACCGCTCCAGCCGGGCCAGCACCCGGTCGTAGGAGCCGCCGCCGCGCCCCAGCCGCAGTCCCCGGCGGTCCACCGCCAGTCCCGGCAGCAGCACCAGGCCGGCCTCGGTCACCGCCTGCGGACCGAGCCGCTCGCCGACCGGCTCCAGCAGCCCGCGCCCGGCCGGGGCCAGCGCCTCCGGGCCCGCGTACGGGGCCCAGTCCAGGTCGTTGTCGGGCAGCAGCACCGGCAGCAGCACCCGCACCCCGCGGGCCCGCAGCGCGTCCAGCAATGGACGGGTGCCCGGTTCGGCGCCCACCGAGACGTACGCCGCCACCGTGGCCGCCGCTGCCGCCAGCTCGCCGGCGTGCCCGGCCAGCGCCTCGGCGGCCCGCTCCCGGGCCTCGGGCGGCAGCGCCCGCCGTTCGGACAGCAGCCGTGTCCTCAGCTCGCTCTTCTCGTTGTGCATGGGATGGTCCACCGCTCCTCCACCGCTCGACCTCGACCGCTCTGGACCCCGGCCCCGGTGCGACCGGGACGCCCCAGAGCCTGACACGCGGAAGGCAGCCCCCGATGTCCACCCCGCTGCTGGTCCAGGCGCTGGCCGCGCTGAGTGCCCCCGCGCTGGCCGGCGCCGCCGTGCTCGGCGGCCGGCTGCGGCGCGGCTCGGCCCGCGCGGCGCGGCGCGAGGCCGCTCTGCGCGAGCGCCTGGCCGCGCTGGAGTCCCGCTGCGCCGAGCTGGAGCGCACCGCCTCCTGCGACCCGGTCACCGGCGTCTGGAACTACCGGCACCTCCAGCTCACCCTGGACCGGGAGATCGACCGGGCCCGCCGGGCCGAGCGGCCGGACCCGGCGGACGGGCCGCGCCCGCTGGCCGTCCTGCTGCTGGAGATCAGCGGCTTCGACGCGGTGGTCGCCGAGCACGGCCGGGCCCGGGCCGGGACGGTGCTGCGCGACCTCGCCCAGCGGCTCGGCATGGAGATCCGCCGCTCCGACACCCTCGGCCGGTACAGCGGCGAGGAGTTCCTGGTGGTGCTGCCGGACACCGGCGCCGAGGGCGCGGCCCAGGTCGCCGACCGGCTGGTCTGGTCGGTCCGCCGCCACCTGCTGCTGGACTGGTCCTCCGGCGACCGGGAGGGCCGCCGCCCGTACGGCAACGGGCTCACCGCGGCGGTCGGCCTGGCCGTGCTGCCCGAGGACGGCGCGCACGCCGCGGTGCTGCTGCGGGCCGCCGACCGGGCGCTCGCGGCGGCCCGGGCGGCCGGTGGCGACTGCTGGCGCCGGGCCGCGCCCCGGACCGTCGCGGCGGACGCTCCGGCGGGTGTGCCGAAGGCCGCGCCGGCGGGTGTTCCGACGGGTGTTCCGGCGGGTGTTTCCGTGCGGCCGGAAGGAGTCTTCGCAGCCGAACGTGACCGTTCGGGAAAGGCGGGTAGTCTGTCGCCCTGTGTCGGAGGGGACCCCCTCACCCCGCCCGCCACGTCCCCTTTGCCTGCCATTTCGGCCGGGTCCGGCGACGTGCTGCCCAAGCATCGGTCAACTGCGCCCGGTCAGGCGAAATACGTGCCTTAGTAAGGTAAACGCATGACGACGACGAACTCCCGTACCCCGGTAACCAAGGCAGTGGTCCCCGCGGCCGGTCTGGGTACCCGATTCCTGCCGGCCACCAAGGCGACTCCGAAGGAGATGCTGCCCGTCGTCGACAAGCCGGCGATCCAGTACGTCGTCGAGGAGGCGGCCTCGGCCGGCCTGTCCGACATACTGATGGTCACCGGCCGCAACAAGCGTGCGCTGGAGGACCACTTCGACCGCGCCTACGAGCTGGAGGAGCTGCTCGCCCGCAAGGGTGACCAGGACCGTCTGCGCCGGGTCCGCGAGTCCGTCGAGCTCGCCAACATGCACTACGTCCGCCAGGGCGACCCGAAGGGCCTCGGCCACGCCGTCTCGGTCGCCGAGCAGCACGTCGCCGGCCAGCCCTTCGCCGTCCTCCTCGGCGACGACCTGATCGACCCGCGCGACCCGCTGCTGTCCCGCATGATCGAGGTCCAGCAGGAGCTCGGCGGCTCGGTCGTCGCGCTGATGGAGGTCGACCCCTCCCAGATCCACCTGTACGGCTGCGCCGCCGTCAAGCCCAACGGCTTCGGCGACGACGTCTTCCAGGTCACCGACCTGGTCGAGAAGCCGGAGACCGCCGACGCCCCGTCGAACTACGCCGTCATCGGCCGCTACGTGCTCGACCCGTCGGTCTTCGACGTGTTGCGCGAGACCGAGCCGGGCCGCGGCGGCGAGATCCAGCTCACCGACGCCCTGCGCGAGCTGACCAACCGTCCCGCCGACACCGGCGGCCAGGTCCACGGCGTGCTGTTCAAGGGCCGCCGCTACGACACCGGCGACCGCGCGGACTACCTGCGCGCCATCGTCCGGCTGGCCTCCGAGCGCGAGGACCTCGGCCCGGACTTCCGCACCTGGCTGCGCGAGTTCGTCGCCTCCGAGCTGCAGGACTGACACACCGACAGAGAGCGAGTGCGCCGATGACCGGGTCCACGGAGAGCGGTACCACCCCCGCAGCCTGCTGCGACGACTCCGCGGGCCCGGCCCCGGCCACCCGCTCCGCCGCCCGTCCGGACGGTCTGTGGACCGTGGACGAGCACCTCGCCGACGTCCTGGCCACCGTCGGCCCGCTGCCCGCGATCGAGCTCCAGCTGCTCGACGCGCAGGGCTGCCGGCTGGCCGAGGACGTGCTCGCCGAGGGGGACCTGCCGCCCTTCGACAACAGCGCGATGGACGGCTACGCGCTGCGCACCGCCGACACCGTCGGCGCCGGCTCCGCGTACCCCTCGGTGCTCACGGTGGTCGGCGACATCGCCGCCGGCACCGGTGAGCTCCCCAAGGTCGGCCCCGGCCAGGCCGCCCGGATCATGACCGGCGCCCCCGTCCCGCCCGGCGCCCAGGCCGTCGCCCCGGTCGAGTGGACCGACGGCGGCACCGGGACCGGCCGCCCCGCCGACGCGATGACCGCTCCGGTCGAGGGCGAGGAGGTCCGGGTGCTGCGCCCGGTCGCCGAGGGCGCCCACATCCGCCGCCGCGGCGGCGACGTCACCGCCGGCACCCGGGTGCTGGCCGCCGGCACCCGGCTCGGCCCCGCCCAGCTCGGCCTGCTCGCCGCGGTCGGCCGGGCCACCGCCACCGTTCGCCCGCGCCCGCGGGTGGTGGTGCTCTCCACCGGCAGCGAGCTGGTCCAGCCCGGCGAGCCGGTCGGCCCCGGGCAGATCACCGACTCCAACAGCTTCGCCCTCACCGCCGCCGCCCGGGACGCCGGCGCGATCGCCTACCGGGTCGGCGGGGTGCCCGACGACGCGGCCAGGCTGCGCGCGGTGTTGGAGGACCAGCTCGGCCGGGCCGACCTGATCGTCACCAGCGGCGGCGTCAGCGTCGGCGCGTACGACGTGGTCAAGGAGGTCTTCGCCGAGTACGGCGGGGTCGACTTCCGGCGGCTGCGGATGCAGCCCGGCAAGCCGCAGGGCTTCGGCCGGATCGGCCCCGGGGCGGGCGTGCCGCTGATGGCCCTGCCCGGCAACCCGGTCAGCGCGTACATCTCCTTCGAGCTGTTCGTCCGCCCGGTGATCCGCGCGATGCTCGGTGCCGAGGACGTCCACCGCCCGGTGGTCCGGGCGCGCTGCCCGGTGGCGCTGCGCTCGCCCGCCGGGCGCCGGCAGTTCCTGCGCGGCCGCTACGAGCGGCGGGACGGCCTGGTCGAGCCGGTCGGCGGCGCGGGATCGCACCTGGTCGGCGCGCTGGCCCGGGCGGACTGCCTGATCACCGTGCCCGAGGACGTCACCGAGCTGCCCGCCGGCAGCGAGGTCGATGTGGTGCTGCTCGACGGCTGAGCGCCGGGCCGGCGGGCGAACTCCCGTCCGCGGCGGGGCGTCTCGGCGACGCGGCCCGTCCCACGCCCGGACCGGACCGGGGGGTACGGTAGCGCGGTATTCGACCTGCGCGCCCCTGGAGCCACCCGTGACCACCTCGCCCCCCGGCGACCGCCTCACCCACGTCGACGAGCAGGGCGCGGCCCGGATGGTCGACGTCTCCGAGAAGGCCGTGACCGCCCGGACCGCCGTCGCGGCCGGCCGGGTCAGGGTCTCCCCGCGCGTGGTCGAGCTGCTGCGCGGCGAGGGCCTGCCCAAGGGCGACGCGCTGGCCGTGGCCCGGATCGCCGGGATCATGGGCGCCAAGAAGACCCCCGAGCTGATCCCGCTCTGCCACCCGATCGCGCTCTCCGGCGTCAAGGTCGAGCTGACCGTCGCCGACGACGCGGTGGAGATCACCGCCACCGTGCGGACCACGGACCGGACCGGTGTCGAGATGGAGGCGCTGACCGCCGTCGCGACGGCCGGGCTGACCGTGATCGACATGGTCAAGGCGGTCGACAAGGGCGCCGCCGTCGAGTCGGTCCGGGTGCTCGCCAAGACCGGCGGCAGGAGCGGCGACTGGACCGCCCCCGAGGCGCCCGCCGCGGAGGCCTCCGCATGAGGGCGCTGGCGGTCACCGTCTCCAACCGCGCCTCGGCCGGCGTCTACACCGACCGGGGCGGCCCGCTGCTGGTCGAGGGCCTGCGCGCGCTGGGCTTCGCCGTCGACGGCCCCCGGGTCGTCCCGGACGGCGAACCGGTCGAGGCGGTGCTGCGCGAGGCCGTGGCGGCCGGCTACGACGTGGTGCTGACCACCGGCGGGACCGGCGTCTCGCCGAGCGACCTCACCCCCGAGATGACCGCCCGGGTCCTCGAACGCGAGATCCCCGGCATCCCCGAGGCGATCCGCGCGCACGGTCGGGAGAAGGTGCCGACCGCCGCGCTCTCCCGCGGGCTGGCCGGTGTCGCCGGACGTACCCTGGTCGTCAACCTGCCGGGCTCGACCGGCGGCGTCCGGGACGGTCTGGCCGTGCTGGCCCCGCTGCTCGCCCACGCCGTCGACCAGCTCGCCGGCGGGGACCACCCCCGGCCCGACGCCGCAGCTTCCGGGAGCGCGCACTGAACGCCGGCTGGCCGGTCGAACTCCACGAGGGGGACGTCGTGCTGCGCCCGATCCGGGCCCGCGACCAGCGCGAGTGGCAGGAGGTCAGCCGGCGCAACCGGGACTGGCTGCGGCGCTGGGAGGCCACCGTGCCGCCCGGCCCGGCGGGCCTCGCGGCGGGCCCGCGCCCGACCTACCGGCAGATGGTGCGCTACCTGCGCGGCGAGGCCTCGGCGGGCCGGATGCTGCCCTTCGTGGTGCTCTACCGGGGCCGACTGGTCGGCCAGTTGACCGTCGGCGGGATCACCTGGGGCTCGATGTGCTCGGCCAACGTCGGCTACTGGATCGACGAGGGGGTGGCCGGCCGGGGCATCATGCCGACCGCCGTGGCGCTCTCGGTGGACCACTGCTTCCGCACCCTCGGCCTGCACCGGATCGAGGTGTGCATCCGGCCGGAGAACGGCCCCAGCCGGCGGGTGGTGGAAAAGCTCGGCTTCCGTTCGGAGGGAATGCGCCCGCGTTATCTGCACATCGACGGCGACTGGCGGGACCACCTGGTGTTCGCCCTGACCGCCGAGGAGGTCCCCGAGGGGATGCTGGAGCGCTGGCGCTCCCTCAGCTCGGGTCGGCGTCCACGAAATTGAATACATGTTCGAATGAAATATCGATATGGCATCGGCGCGGCGACGGAGGGGCACAAATACCGGCAAAATAGTCGGAGAATCAGCTTGATCACACGACACGCCGTGCCAAATTGCTACCGGCCCTTCCTTCACGCCCGTACGGTGTGAATCGTGAGCAGTAGCGGCCTTATCTACGCCGTCATCGTAGGGGCCTGGGCCGCCTATCTGGTGCCGATGTGGCTCCGCAGGCAGGACGAGCTCAACGAGGCGCGCCCGACGGAACGCTTCAGCACCGCCATTCGCCTGCTGGCCGGGCGTTCGGCGCTGGAGCGGCGGGCGTCCCGGGCCCTGGGCGACGAACCGCGTGACGACGAGCAGACCAAGGACGGCCCTCCCGAACGGGACGCGGCCGTCTCCGACGACCCCGCGGCCGCACCCGCGGAGGAACCGGCGGCCCCCCGCCCGGCGGTGCGGGCCGAGGCGCGGCCGGCGCCCGAGGGCGGCGGCTCCGAACGCCGGGCCCGGCTGCTGGCCCGTCGGCGCCGGATGGTCACCGTCCTCTTCCTCGCCTTCGCCCTGGGTGCGGTGGTCGCGGCGGTGGCCGGACTGGCCTTCCTCTGGGTGCCCGCCGTGCCGGCCGTCCTGCTCACCCTCTACATCGGCCACCTGCGCCGGCTGGAGCGCCAGCGGTACGCGGTGAAGCTGGACCGGGTCCGCGCGGCGCAGGCCGCCGAGCGGCTGCGCAAGCGCGAGCAGCAGCGCGCCGAGGCCCTCGGCGCCAAGGCCGCCGCCGAGCCCGGCCCGGCCCCGGCACCCGCCGAGCCGGCGTCCGGGGCGCCCGGCGGGCGCGGACGCCCGCACCTGCGGCTCGCCACCGAGGCCGATGCGGCCCGGGCGGCCTCCGAGGGCGCGGCGGCCGTCTCGGCCTCGGCCGTGGCGGAGGCCACCGAGCACGAGGAGTGGGTCGACGGCATGCGGGAGCGCGGCGCGGCCGGCCCGGACTCCTGGGAGCCGGTGCCCGTCCCGCTGCCGACCTATGTGACGGCCCCGGTGGCCCCCCGGGTCAACCGCGGGCTCGACCTGTCGGCGCCGGGCACCTGGACCGCCGGCCGCCCGGCCGAGTCCCGGAAGACCCCGCTGTTCGACCAGTACGCCGAGCCCCCCGCTCCGGAACCGCGGCCCCGCGCCGCCAACGAATAGCTTCGAGGCCCCCTCCCCGGGGGCCTCTTCGCTTTCCGGGAGCCCCCGGGACCGCCTGGGGACCGCCTCGGGACCACCTCGGTGTTGCCGCGGTGCCGCCCCGGGGGCTCCCACCAGGGGGGTGGTCACGGACCCCCTCCGAAAGGTGCTAGAGTTTCTTCTCGTTGGGGCTGTGGCGCAGTCCGGTAGCGCACCTCGTTCGCATCGAGGGGGTCAGGGGTTCGAATCCCCTCAGCTCCACCCAACGGAAGTCCCGCCCGATCGGTTGATCGGGCGGGACTTCCGCGTTGTGGGGGCGCGTCGGCCGACGGGGGGTCAGCCGGGGCGCTCCGGGGGTGGTGTGAGGCGGATCACCTGCGGGAACGGCCGAGGGCCGGACCGGAGCGGTGCTCCGGGCCGGCCCTCGGGGTCGGACGGGTCAGGGCCGGCCGGAGTCCGCGTACGGGCCGGGCTGCGGGGCCCCGGACTGCGGCGGGACCGCGCCGTAGCCGGACGGACGGCGGCCGCGCGGGTGCCGGGTGAGGGTGTAGCCCGCGACGCCCGCCAGGGCGGCCAGGGCGCCGCCGGCGAGGGTCCAGAACCAGCGGCTGTTCCAGCCGGAGAACCAGCCGGTGTACCAGTGCTCCTCGGGCTCCTCCGGGGCCGCCGCCTTGGCGGTCGCGGCGCCGCCGCCGGCCGGTGGGACCAGCGGGGCCTTGAGCTCGCCGCCCTCCGGCTGGGCGTTGTCGGCGTCACCCTTGGCGGCCACGTGCAGCTGCACCGAGGCGGCCAGACCGAGGTCGGGCTGCGGGGCGTCGGCGACCGAGAGCCGGACGTAGTAGCTGCCCGGCAGCGGGTCGCCGGACCACGGCTCGGCCCAGGAGCGGACCTCGCGCAGGGTGCAGCTGAGCGCCAGCGAGGTGGTGGCCTGCTCGGCGGTCGCGTTCTGGGTGCCGTCGGTGCAGGCCTGTCGGCGGCGCAGGCCGTCGAACACCTCGACGCTCCAGCTCTGCGGGCCGTGCCGGTCGGCGGGCGGGGCGAGGGTGACCGTCAGGTCCACCTTGGCGGTCTGGCCCTCGGCGGCGCCGAAGGCCCAGTACAGGTAGTCACCGGTGGAGACCGGGACCGCGGCATCCTGGCCGGGGGCCAGGTTGACGGCGGTCAGGAAGGAGGTGCCGGCCTTGTTGGCGGGGGCCGGGCGGCCGCTCGCGTCGGCGCTGGGCGAGGGCGAGGCGGCCGAGGCGGCCGGGGCCGTCAGGGCGAGCGCCGGGAGCAGGGTCAGCGCGGCCGCGGCGGTGCGGAGGAAGGTCGTACGCATGGTCAGTTCTCCTGCCAGACAGCGATGCGCCAGCGGGCGATCCAGCCGAACAGCAGGCCGGTCACCAGGCCGGCCAGGGTGAGCACGAGCAGCAGGATCCAGCCGCGGCCCAGGCCCATCGCCGGGCCGTCCGGGGCGGGGGAGGCCGCGGTCAGGTCGACCGTCAGCTCCAGCGGCAGGCCGGGGTCGGCCGCGACGCCGGCCTGCGGGGCCAGCGAGTTGGAGACCACCAGGCAGACGGTGGTCTCCGGCTTGCCGCTCGGCGAGGCGGAGGCGGTGGCGGTGGCGTAGCCCTTGGAGTCGTCGGCGGACCAGCGCAGTCCGGTGGAGACGACGTCGGTGCGGCCGCTGCCGGCGTCGGTGCCGCGGACCAGCTCCTGGCCGGCGGTGCTGGTGGCCTGCAGCAGGACGCCGTAGTCACGGGCCACCGCGCGGTCCAGGGAGACGCTGACCGAGGCGCGCAGCTCCTGGCCGGCCTTGACCGGGACCCGGTAGACGCGGTGCTCGGAGAACTTCTCGCGGTCGCTGTAGACGCCGGGGGTGAGGACCGGCGCGGACTCGCACTTGTCGGTGCCGGCGGTCTTGACGGGGGCGACCGCGTAGGTGTCGTTGGAGCGGTCGACCAGCTGCTTCACCTTCTCGGTGAGCTGCTCCTGGGTGCGCACGTCGGTGTAGGTGCCGCCGGTGGCGTTGGCGATGCAGAGCAGCTGCTGGCGGGTCTTGTCGTCGTGCGCCAGGCCCAGGGTGTCGACCACCAGGTGGATGCCCTGGGAGGCGAGCTCGCGGGCGACGTCGCACGGGTCGGGCGGGGTGCAGGTGTCCTCGCCGTCGGTGATCAGCACCACCCGGCGGGTGGTCTCGCCCTTGCCGAGGTCCTCGGCCGCGCCGCGCAGGGCCAGGCCGATCGGGGTGTAGCCGGTCGGCCGCAGGGTGGCGACGGCGGTCTTCGCCTCGGTCTTGTTGGTCTTCCCGACCGGGAAGAGCTGCTTGGTGTCCAGGCAGCCCTGGGTCTTGTCGGTACCGGGGTAGTTGGCGCCCAGCGTGCGGATCCCGAACTCGGTCTCCGACGGCAGGGCGTCGATGACGTCGTTCAGGGACTGCTGGGCCACCGAGATCCGGGTCTTGCCCTGGATGTCGGCCTCGCGCATGGAGCCGCTGACATCCAGGACGAGGTCGACCCGGGGGGCCTCCTTGCCGGCCGCGCCGGCTGATGGTTCGTCGGCATGGGCGGGCAGGCCGCTGAGCAGCGCCCCGCCCGCTATCGTCAGGGCGGCCAGCAGGCTGCCGAGCCTGGCCTTCGGTCGTCGTCCGTTCATCACCCGCCCGATCCTAGGGATCATCAGTTCGCCGTGGCCAACGCGCGATGGTGCGCGAAGGGGCCGGATCCGGCGTGAACTCGCGGGCGCCGGTGGGGGATCGGTGCGCGGGTGCTCCGGGGTGCGCCGGTCGTGCGGTGCGGTGGTGACGGATCCTCGGGCAATACGGGACACACCGGGTGAAAAGTCGATTGATAGGGATTTCCTCGTTAGGGTGACGAGGGGGCGAGGGCGCCGTCGTACCGGCGCGCCCGTCCCGGCCGGCACGTCAGCTTCAGGGGAAGGACCCGTACGTGAGCAACCTCTTCGCGATCGCCTATCCGGATCTGGCCACCGCCCAGGCGGTGCGCAACGAGGCGGTGGGTCTGCAGAAGCAGCGGCTGATCGAGCTGGAGGACGCGGTCGTCGTCGAGCGCCGCGAGGACGGCAGGATCAAGCTGCACCAGCAGGTCAGCACCACCGGGGCCGGGGCCGCCTCGGGCGCCGTCTGGGGCGGGGTGATCGGTCTGCTGTTCTTCATGCCGATCCTCGGCGCGGCGGTCGGCGGCGCGGCCGGGGCCGCGGTCGGCGCCACCACCGACATCGGGGTGGACGACGACTTCATGCGCCAGGTCGGGCAGCACCTCCAGCCGGGCACCGCCGCGGTGTTCCTGCTGGTCCGCACCGCCACCGCGGACAAGGTCGTCCCGGCGCTGGCCCGTTACGGCGGCCGGATCATCCAGACCTCGCTCTCCGCCGAGGCCGAGGCCGAGCTGAAGGCCACCGTCGAGGCCTCCCGGGCGCAGGCCGCCCCGGCGTCCGCCTGACCCGGGGCCGAGCCGCTCGACCGTCCGATCCGTTCCACCCGTTCCACCGTCTGATCCGCTCCTCCGTCTGACTCCCGGATCCCGCCGGAACAGCCGCTCACACCGGGGCGGACGGGCCCACTGCCCGTCCGCCCCGGTCGTCACCCCGGCGCGTCCCGCAGCCCCGACTCCCTGGACGGCCCGTGGCGACACCCCCCGCCGTGACGAGCGCCGCCGGCCGCAGCGGATGGCCGCGACGGCGGAGGCCTTCGGTTTCAACGACGCCGGGCTGGACATCCCGGTGCGGGCGGCCCGCTCCGTCTTCGACACCCGGATGGACGAGTCCCAGCTGGCGCTCTCCTCGATCGGCCAGTTCGACACCGCGGCCACCCCGCTGGTGATGGCGATGGTCGCGGCCGGGGTGGCGGACAACGGCACCGTGATGCGTCCACAGCTTGTGGACAGACCGACCAGGAGCGACGGCACCACCGTCCAGCTGATGCGGCCCGCGGTGTACCGGCAGGCGATGGGCCCGGGCACCGCCGCACAGGTGCGGCGGCTGATGACCGACGTGGTGGAGCGGGGCACCGGGGGCGCCGCCCGGATCGCCGGCGCGGTGGTCGGCGGGAAGACCGGCACCGCCCAGCACGGGGTGGACAACACCAGAACGCCGTACGCCTGGTTCGTCTCCTGGGCCGCCCCGGCCGGCTCGACCGCGGTGCCGCCGGTGGCGGTCGCCGTGGTGATCGCGGACAGTGACGCGACCGATGTGACGGGCGGCGCCCTCGCCGCCCCCGTGGCCCGTGCGGTGATGCAGGCGGTACTGGCCGGGTGAGCCCCTTACCAGCTGCCCCGACCTGCGGGTCTAGCCGCTCGCCGGGAGATCCGCCGTCTGCGAAGTGTCCGGTTTGTGCCTGCCGGTGCGACGCTTCGTACAATGCGCGCGACGGGACTGTTCGTTTGCGACACTGGTGTTTTCGCGGTGTACTGCCCATCTTTGTTCGGTTGGTCCCCGATGACACCTTTCGGCGCGTCGGGTGACCGGCCGCTCGAACCCTCCACCGCCCAGAAAGACCCCCGTTTTGGCCAGCAACACGCTCGGCGCGCGCCTTCTGCGGCGCAAGCCCGTCATCACCCTGATCGCCGAGAGCGAGGGCCGCGAGGGCCTGCCCGCCGGTGCGCCCGAGGAGGGCGGACGTTCCGGCATCCACCTGCGCCGCTCGATCGGGCTCTGGCAGCTGTCCGCGATCGGCATCGGCGCCACCATCGGCACCGGCATCTTCTTCGTGCTGAACAGCGCCGTGCCGTCGGCCGGGCCGGCCGTCATCCTGTCCTTCGTGATCGCCGCGGTCACCGCCGGCCTCACCGCGCTCTGCTACGCCGAGATGGCCTCCGCCATCCCGGTCTCCGGCTCCTCCTACTCCTACGCCTACGCCACCCTCGGCGAGGGCGTCGCCTTCGCGGTCGGCATCTGCCTGCTGATGGAGTACGGCGTCTCGGCCTCGGCGATCGCGGTCAGCTGGGCCGAGTACCTCAACAAGTTCTTCGACCTGGCCTTCGGCTTCAAGCTCCCGGAAGTGATCTCCGGCGCGCCCGACCAGACCCACTGGTTCAACCTGCCGGCGCTGCTGCTGGTCGCCATGGTCTGCTTCCTGCTGATCCGCGGCGTCAGCGAGTCGGTGAAGGTCAACGCGGCCATGGTGGCCATCAAGCTGCTGATCCTGCTGCTCTTCATCTGCGTCGGCCTGACCGGCTTCCACTCCGGCAACCTGACCCCGTTCATGCCGCTGGGCATCGGCGGCGTGCAGGTCGCGGCCTCCACCATCTTCTTCTCCTTCATCGGGCTGGACGCCGTCTCCACGGCCGGCGAGGAGGTCAAGAACCCCCGCCGCACCCTGCCGCTGGCGATCATGATCTCGCTGGTGGTGGTCACCCTGCTGTACATCCTGGTGGCCCTGGCCGGCGTCGGCGCCCAGCCCTGGCAGAAGTTCAAGGGCCAGGAGGCCGGCCTCGCCCAGATCCTCCAGGACATCACCGGCCAGAGCTGGCCGGCCATGCTCTTCGCGATCGGTGCGATCGTCTCGATCTTCTCGATCACCCTGGTGGTCATCTACGGTCAGACCCGCATCCTGTACTCGATGGGCCGCGACGGCATGCTGCCCAAGCGCTTCGCGGAGCTCTCGCCGCGCACCGGCACCCCGGTCTGGAACACCATCGTGGTCGGCCTCGGCGTCGGCGCCCTGGCCGCCTTCGTCCCGCTGCGGGTGCTGGCCGACATCACCAGCCTGGGCACCCTGATCGCCTTCTCGGTGGTGGCGATCGGCGTGATCGTGCTGCGCCGCACCCAGCCCGACCTGCCGCGCGGCTTCAAGGTGCCGGGCTACCCGGTCGTCCCGCTGATCAGCGTCGCCTTCTGCGCCTACCTGATCAAGGGCCTGCACGCGGACACCTTCAAGGCGGGAGGGATCGCCCTGGCGCTCGCGGTGGCGGTCTACTTCGGTTACAGCGTCAAGCACTCCAAGCTGGAGCGGGCGGAGCAGCCGACGGAGAACGGGAGCACGGTCGGCTGAGCCGGCGGTGCGCCGCCGACGGGGCCGGCAGGGGGTGGACTGCTCCCCCCGCCGGCCCCGTCCGGGTCGGCGGACACTCCCGTCCCCGAGATGGCGACAGCGCACCGCCCCCGGCCCTAACCTTCCACCATGGTGAGCACCCGCACGCCCGGCCATTCCCGCCCGCGCGGCCGCTTCACCGGCCGGGGCGCGACCCCGACGACGCCCGCCCCGACCGTTCCCCCGGCCTCCTCCGCCCGGCGCGGCCGCCTGCGCGGCGGCCCGGCCCGCCGCTCGTTCCCCCACCAGCGCGGCGGGAGCGGCCCGCCGGCCCTGCCCGATCGGCTGAACCGGCCCGGCCTCGTCGCCCACCGCGGCTTCCAGCTGCTCGGCTGTCTGGTCGCCACCGCCTGGGCGGCCGGCTTCCCGCTCGTCTCCGACCTGCCCAACCAGCGCCTGTGGGGCACCCTCGCGGCCCCCGGCTACCTGCTCGCCGGGCTGCTCTGCCTCGTCCTGCCGCGTCGCTTCGCCGCCCGGGCCGGGGCGACGGCCGCTCTGCTGGGCGCCGTACTGGTGCCGCTGGTGCTGCTCGTGCTGCAGGGCCGCCACCAGTCCGAGGTGATGGTGGTCGAGCGCTCCGCGCACCTGCTGTTCACCACCGGCAGCCCGTACCTGCCGCATCCGGTGACGGTCACCGACTACAACCCGTACCTGCCGGCGATGTCGCTGTTCGGGGTGCCGCACGCGCTGCTCGGCGAGGGCAGCGCCGCCGCCCGGCTGGCCGGGGACGCCCGGATCTGGTTCGCGTTGGCCTTCGTCGCCTGTCTGCTGGCGAGCTGGCGGCTGCTGCGGCCCACCAGGGACCACGCGCCGCTGCTGCCGCTGACCGTGCTCACCGCCTCGCCGCTGGTCGCGCTGGCACTGGTCGGCGGCGGGGTGGACCTGCCGCTGATCGGGCTCTGCTGCCTGGCGATGGCGCTCGCCGAGCGGGACCGGACCATCGCCGCCGGGCTGGTGCTGGCGCTGGCCGGGACCCTGAAGTGGACGGTCTGGCCGGCGCTGCCGGTGGCAGTCCTGCTGCTCTGGCGGCTCTACGGGCGCCGGCCCGCCGCCCGGGCCGGGCTGACCGCGCTCGGCGCGGCGTCCGCCGTCATGGTGCCGTACGTGCTGGCGCGGGCCGAGGAGCTGCGCGAGCAGGTGGTGCGCTTCCCGCTCGGGCTGACCGCGATCCAGACGCCGGCCGGCAGTCCGCTGCCCGGCAAGGTGCTGGCCGGGTTCGGGCCCAGCGGGCACATCGCCTCACTGGTGCTGCTGACCGTCGGCGGGCTGGGGGTGACGGTCTGGCTGCTGGCCCGGCCGCCGGTCTCCGCGATCGCCGGCGCCGATCTGCTGGCCGGCGGGCTGGCGATCGCCTTCATGCTGGCGCCGGCCGGGCGGTTCGGCTACCTGGCGCTGCCGGCCGTCCTGGTGATCTGGCCCCGGCTGGCCGCCCGGCGGTGGAGCGCCCGCCCGTCCGTCCCGTCGGCCTGCCTGCTGGCACAGGGCGGGCCCGCCCTGCCGACGACGCGGTAGGACGGGCCCGGGTGGCTGCCGAGGGGTGGTCGCCGAGGTTCGGCGAAGGGCGTCAGCGGTTGCCGGCGGCCTTGATGATCGAGGCGACGGCGGGACCGGCGGCGTCCACGCCGTGGCCGCCGCCCTCGACCTCGGCGGCGACCGCGAGGTTGCCCCGGTAGGCGGTGAACCAGCTGTTGGTGGTGGCGATGCCGGTGGCCTCGGCGGAGCCGGTCTTGGCGCCCGCGTTGTCGGAGATCCCGGCCATCACGCCCTGGGCGGTGCCGCCCGTGGCGGTGGCGGCCATCATCTGGCGCAGCTTGCCGGCGACGTCGGGGGTCATGTCCCGGGCGGCCTTCTGCTGCGGCAGCTCGGCGACCAGGATCGGCTGCTTGAAGCTGCCGCTCTGCACGGTGGCCGTGATCGAGGCGATGGCCAGCGGGTTCATCTGGACCTTGCCCTGGCCGATGGACTGCATGGCCTGCTCGTCCTTGTTGGTGCCGGCGTCCGGCACCACGGCGTCGAAGCTGGGCAGGCCGGTCTGCCAGTTCAGGCCGATGCCGTAGACGTCCTTGGCGGTGGTGGTCAGCGCGCCCGGCTTGAGGCTGGTCAGGCCCTGGTCGATGAAGGCCGTGTTGCAGGAGATCATGAAGTCCTGCTGGAGCGTGTTGTTCGGGTACGCGTCGGGGAACGAGTTCGGGATCTTCTTCGGGTTGCTGCTCAGGGTCGGGCAGGGCACCGGGGTGTCCGGGTTGACCCCGGCCTCCAGCAGGGCGGTGGAGGTGAGGATCTTCAGCGTGGAGCCCGGGGCGAGCTGGCCCTGGAAGGCCCGGTTCAGACCGGTGACCGGGGCGTTGGCGAAGGCCAGGACCTGACCGGTGCTCGGCTCGATGGCGACGATCGAGCCCTTCTTGCCGCCCAGGTCGGTCATCGCCTTCTCGGCGGCGGCCTGCAGGTTGGCGTCGATGGTCAGCTTGAAGGGCTTCGGGGGCTTGGGGTCGACGATGGTGAACAGCCGGTCCGGGGTGCTGTTCTGGTCGGCCGCGTTGGTGATCACCACACCGGTGCCGTTGTCGCTCTGGTCCTTGTTCTGGTCCGCGAGCAGCTTGGCGACCTTGGCCTGCACGGTGGCGACCAGCGGGGTGATCGAGGGGCTGTTCAGCGCCTTGTTGTTGCGGTCCACCACGTTGCCGGCCAGCGGGGGCAGCGGCTGGACGGAGATCGTCTCGCCCGCGCCCAGGTGCGGGTGGATCACTGACGGCGCCCAGTGCACGGCCGGGGTGTCGTCGCTCATCTTCACGACACCGAGGAAGCCGTTGTAGTCCCAGACCCGGTTGGTGCCCTCGAACTCGGCGCGGGCCTTGAAGCCCATCAGCACCCCGGTCGGGGCGGCGGAGGCGGTCGGGGACGCGGAGTCGGTGGCGGTCGGGTCGCCCGGGGTGGCCGGGGCGGTGGCGGGGGCCGTGGTCCTGGCGGGGGAGGGGGTGCCGGTGGCCGAGGCGAAGGCCGCCGGGGTGGCCGGGCCGGCGGGCGCCAGGGTGAGGCCGCTCGGCTTCACCTGGTCGCGGAACGCGCTCAGCGCGGTGGTCGCGGCGGCCGGGTCGTCGGTCAGCGCGGCCGCCTTGGCGAGGTCACCGGCCGCCCAGGCTTCCAGGAAGTCCTTGGCCCCGGCCGCGGCCTGCTCGGCGCTCGGGGGTTCGGCGACCACCGTGCGTGGCTTCTTGGCGGCGGGCTCGCCCTTGTCGTCCGAGCCGCCGACGAGGCTGTACGCCCCGTAGCCGCCGGCGGCGAGCATGGCGACGGCCACGCCGGTGATGATGCCGGTCTTCGCGCCATTGCGCATGGTGATGTTCCCCCAAGGGTCAGGCGATCGGCCGCAGCCGGAGGTGGCCGGATGCGCGTTCGGAGCCCAGCCTAGGCAGCCGGATTCCGCGCACCGACGAAGGGACCGGGTGTTGTGACGGTTCTGGTACGTGTCGCGTACCACTTCGGTACCCTTCGCCGCCCGGCCGCCGTCCCCGCGCGGCGGCCGGACGCCGTCAGATCCAGGTGTTGAACCACATCCGGCGGCGCCAGTCCTCCATCGGGATCGTCTCGCCGGTGTACAGGGGGTGGAAGAACAGGAAGTTCCACATGATCAGCAGGACCACCAGGCCGGCCGCCGCGGAGCCGATGATCCGGCGGTCCCGGGACGCCCCGGCGGGTCCGATCAGCGCTCCCACCAGCATCGTCACGGCGAGCACCAGGAACGGCACGAAGCAGACCGCGTAGAAGAGGAAGATCGTCCGCTGCTGGTAGGCGAACCAGGGCAGGTAGCCGGCGGCCAGGCCGCAGAGCACCGCGCCGGCCCGCCAGTCGCGCCGGGCCGCCCACCGCCACAGGCAGTAGACCAGGGCGATCACGCCGGTCCACCAGAGCAGCGGGGTGCCGATGCCCAGCACCTCGCGGGCGCACTCGTTCACCGTGCAGCCGGCCGTCCCCTGCTTCGGGGACTCGTAGAAGAAGGACACCGGCCGGCCCAGCACCAGCCAGCTCCACGGGTTCGACTGGTAGGTGTGCGGGTCGCTCAGGTGGGTGTGGAAGTCGTAGACCGTCGAGTGGTAGTGCCAGAGCGAGCGCAGGCCCTCGGGGATCCACGGGTAGTCGGTGGAGCGGCCGACCGCCCAGTCGCGGCCGTAGCCGCCCTGGTTCGGCACGTTGCTGCTGGCGAACCAGCCCCACCAGGAGGTGACGTAGACGACCACCGAGGTCACCACGATCGAGACGAAGGCGGGCACCGCGTCCCGGACCAGCGTCCACAGGTAGGGGCGGTCGGCACCGGCCAGCCGGCGCGAGCCCACGTCCCACAGCACGGTCATCAGGCCGAAGGCGGCCGCCACGTACAGGCCGCTCCACTTGGTCGCGCAGGTCAGGCCGACGCAGACGCCGGCCGCGATCCGGTACGGGCGCCAGCCCAGGTTCATCCGGCGGGCGAGCGCCGCGTCCGGCCCGCCGTCACCGTGCGCCGCGAGACGGGCGGCGATCCGGGCCCGGGTGTGGTCGCGGTCCAGCAGCAGGCAGCCGAAGGCGGCGAGGATCCAGAACATCACCACCAGGTCCAGCAGCGCGGACCGGCTCATCACGAAGTGCAGGCCGTCCACCGCGAGCAGCAGGCCCGCCACGCAGCCCAGCAGGGTCGAGCGGAAGAGCCGGCGGGCGATCCGGGCCACCATCAGCACCGAGAGGGTGCCGAGCAGGGCCACCGCGAACCGCCAGCCGAAGGGGTTCATCCCGAAGATCTGGATGCCGGCGCCGATGATCCACTTGCCGACCGGCGGGTGCACCACGTACGAGGGGTTCGGCCGGTACGGGACCGGGTCGCCCGCCATGATGTGGTCGTTGGCGCCCTCCGGCCAGCTGATCTCGTAGCCGCCGTGCCAGAGCGCGTAGGCGTCCTTGGCGTAGTAGGTCTCGTCGAAGATGATCGCGTCCGGCGAGCCGAGGTTGTCGAACCGCAGCGCGCCGGCGAACAGGGCCACCGCGAGCGGGCCGAGCCAGCCGGACCAGCGCACCAGCCAGGACCACAGCGGCGCCGGCAGGGACAGGCCCAGGCGGAGCAGCAGGGGGGAGGGCGGCACCCGCTTCGGGGTGACGCCCCGGCCGTCCGGCATCGGCGGGACCAGGCGTTCGGCCAGGGTGGCGGCGGGCGGTGGCGAGTAGCCGAAGCGGCCCAGGCCGCGCAGCCAGGCGGGGCGGGGCGGCGCCGGTATGGAGCCGTCGGCGCCCTCGCCGTCGGGGCCGCCGGGGCCGCCGTCGTCGTCCGGGTCCCGGGGGCCGGGCAGAGCGGGCGACGGCTGGTCCGTCAGGACCGGCACGCCGACGTCACCCCGCGCGGTGTGGTCTGTACCAGTGGGCGTCTGCGCCGCCGTGTCGCCGTTCATCCGCCACATCGTAGGGGCGCGGGACGAGCCTGCGGAGGGCCCCTCCGCAGGCTGCCCGAATCGTCACCAAAAGCGCCCGGCCGCCGGTTGCTGGAAGGATGGGGCCCGTGACAGGAGTACTGGTACTGGCAGGCACCCCCATCGGCGACGTCTCGGACGCCCCGCCCCGGCTGCTCACCGAGCTGGCCACCGCGGACGTGATCGCGGCCGAGGACACCCGGCGGCTGCGCCGGCTCACCCAGGCGCTCGGGGTGACCCCGACCGGGCGGGTGGTCTCCTACTTCGAGGGCAACGAGGTCGGACGCACCCCCGAACTCGTCGAGGCGCTGCTCGGCGGCGCCCGGGTGCTGCTGGTGACCGACGCCGGGATGCCGTCCGTCTCCGACCCCGGCTACCGGCTGGTGGCGGCAGCCGTCGCCGCCGACGTCAAGGTGACCGCGGTGCCCGGGCCGTCCGCGGTGCTGACGGCGCTGGCGCTGTCCGGGCTGCCGGTCGACCGGTTCACCTTCGAGGGCTTCCTGCCGCGCAAGAGCGGCGACCGGGCCCGGCAGCTGGCCTCGATCGCCGCCGAGCCCCGCACCATGGTCTTCTTCGAGGCCCCGCACCGGATCGCCGAGGCGCTCACCGCGATGGCCGAGGCGTTCGGCGCCGAGCGGCCCGCCGCCGTCTGCCGCGAGCTGACCAAGACCTACGAGGAGGTCCGGCGCGGGCCGATCGGCGAACTCGCGGCCTGGGCGGCCGAGGGCGTCAAGGGCGAGATCACCGTGGTCGTGGCGGGCGCGCCGCCGGCCGCGCCGCAGGAGCTGACGCCGGCCGAGCTGGCCCGGCTGGTGGCCGTCCGGGAGGAGGCCGGAGAGCGCCGCAAGGAGGCCATCGCGGCGGTCGCGTCCGAACTGTCGTTGCCCAAGCGGGAGGTCTTCGACGCGGTCGTGGCGGCCAAGAACGCGGCTGCGGCAGGCTCCGGGCGTACGGTCGGTGAACCGTCCTGAACTGACCGCGACAAGCCGCTGAGCTGCGAGTACGTACCGTTCGTGGGCGATGTGCCGCAGCGCGTGCGGGCGCGTACCGTGGGGAGAAGGCCCCGGGCGAACACCCGTCGGGCCGAAGCTTCGGTCGAGGTTCCCGGACAGGACCCACCCTTTCGTATAGGGATTCCCAATCTGCCTCCAAGTCTTCACAAGAGGGGCATCGCCCGGAGCGTTCCGGGCATTTCCTGGGATGGAAAGACCCAGCCGGGCGAGCGCCCGGCGGGCGCTGGGAGACGGCTATGAGCGAGACGATCGGTAGCCCCCGCGGTGGCAACGCCCTGAGCGACCCCGGCCCGAGCGGCACCGGCCCGAACGGCCGGACGCAGACTCCCGTCGAGACCGTCCGGGAGGCCTACTCCTTCGCGTGCCTGAGCTGCGGGTACGGCTGGGAGCAGGCGTACGACATCGAGCACCACGTGGCCCGGGACGGGCACGTCGTCTTCGAGTACCACGCCAACGGAGTCCGGGTGCCGTCGCCGCTGCTCAAGCCGACCTGCCCGGGGTGCGGCGGCCACACCGTCCGGATCATGCGCGAGGGCCGGGTCGGCGTCGCGGACCAGTCGTGGCAGCACGCCCCCGGGTTCGCGGCCCACGCCGAGCCGGCCGGGGCGCCCGGGACGGGCCGGCCGGTGCGGCCCGCCCCGACGGGCGGGCGCTGGGCGCGGTTCTGGGCGCGGCTGCGCGGCTGACGAGGAGGCGGCGGGCCCCGGCGGGGAAGCGGAGGCCCGCCGACGAGGAGGCGGAGGGCCGGTGGCCGCGGGGCCACCGGCCCTCGCCGTGCGGGGGCCCGCGCGGGCCCGACTAAGCTTGCGGACCATGGCCGCCACTGCAGAGCACCACAGCACCAGCGGGGGCACCACCCCCGCGTACTACGTCACCACCCCGATCTACTACGTCAACGACCGCCCCCACCTCGGCCACGCGTACACCACCGTGGCGGGCGACGTGCTGACCCGCTGGCACCGCCAGCGCGGCGAGAAGGTGTGGTACCTGACCGGCACCGACGAGCACGGTCAGAAGATCCTGCGCACCGCCGAGGCCAACGGCGTCACCCCGCAGGAGTGGTGCGACAAGCTGGTCGAGGAGGCCTGGAAGCCGCTCTGGCAGCACCTGGAGATCGCCAACGACGACTTCGTCCGCACCACCCAGGAGCGGCACACCGCCCGGGTGCAGGAGTTCGTCCAGGACCTGTACGACAAGGGCGAGATCTACAAGGGCGGCTACTCCGGCCCGTACTGCGTCGGCTGCGAGGAGTACAAGCTCCCCGCCGAACTGCTCGACGGTGCCACCGAGGGCGAGAAGCTCTGCCCCATCCACAAGAAGCCGGTCGAGTGGCTGGAGGAGGAGAACTACTTCTTCCGCCTCTCCGCGTACGGCCCGAAGCTGCTGGAGTTCTACGCCGAGAACCCCGGCTTCATCGCCCCCGAGTCGGCCCGCAACGAGGTGCTGCGCTTCGTCGAGCAGGGGCTGCAGGACCTCTCCATCTCCCGCTCCACCTTCAACTGGGGCGTCCCGCTGCCCTGGGACGAGAAGCACGTGCTCTACGTGTGGGTGGACGCGCTGCAGAACTACATCACCGCGGCCGGCTACGGCGCCGACCCGGAGCGCTTCGCCGAGCTGTGGCCGGCCTCGGTGCACCTCGTCGGCAAGGACATCCTGCGCTTCCACGCGGTGATCTGGCCCGCGATGCTGATGGCCGCCGGCCTGCCGCTGCCGAAGCGGGTCGTCGCCAACGGCTGGCTGATGGTCGGCGGCGAGAAGATGTCCAAGTCCAACCTGACCGGCATCGCGCCCACCGACCTGACCTCGCACTTCGGCGTGGACGCCTACCGCTACTACTTCCTGCGGGCGATCCCGTTCGGCACCGACGGCTCGTTCTCCTGGGAGGACTTCACCGCCCGGTACACCTCCGAGCTGGCCAACGACTTCGGTAACCTCGCCTCCCGGCTGGCGGCCATGGTCGGCAAGTACTTCGACGGCGTGCTGCCGGCCGCGGCGGCGCCGGGCGAGGCCGAGCGGGCCGTCGCCGAGGGCCTCGCGGCGGCCGTCGCGACCGCCGACCGGAAGATCGGCGAGGAGCTGGACTTCGCGGGCGGGCTCGCGGCCGTCTTCGACTTCGTCAAGCAGGTCAACGGCTACCTCACCGAGCAGGAGCCGTGGAAGGTCGCCAAGGACGACTCGGCCGAGGGTCGGGACCGGCTGGCCACCATCCTCTACACCGCCGCCGAGTCGCTGCGGGCCACCGCGGTGCTGCTCAACCCGGTGATGCCGACCACCGCCGAGAAGCTCTGGGCCTCGCTCGGCGCCGCCGAGGGGCTGGGGTCGCTCGCCGGGCAGACCGTCGCCGGGGCCGCGGTGTGGGGCCGGCTGCCCGCCGGTGCCACCGTCACCAAGGGCGAGATCCTGTTCCCCCGTCTCGAGGAGAAGCCGGCCTCCTGAGGCCGGTGAAGGACGACTGATGCCGAAGAAGGACGACGACCGGTCCACCCCGCCGCCGCTGCCCGCCCCGCTGGCGGTGGCGGTCGCCGACTCGCACACCCATCTGGACATGCAGTCCGGCACCCCCGAGGAGGGCTTGGCCAAGGCCGCCTCGGTCGGGGTGACCACCGTCGTCCAGGTCGGCTGCGACGTGCCGGGCTCGCGCTGGGCCGCCGAACTGGCGGCCCGGTTCGAGCAGGTGCACGCCGCCGTCGCCCTGCACCCCAACGAGGCGCCGCGGATCTTCCTCGGCGACCCCGACGGCTGGTCGGGGCAGCGGCGGGAGCCCGGCGGGCAGGCCGCGCTCGACGCGGCGCTGGCCGAGATCGACGCGCTCGCGGCGCTGCCGCAGGTTCGCGCGGTCGGCGAGACCGGTCTCGACTACTTCCGCACCGGGCCGGAGGGCGTGGAGATCCAGAAGGAGTCGTTCCGGCGCCACATCGCGATGGCCAAGCGGCACGGCAAGGCCCTGGTGATCCACGACCGGGACGCCCACGAGGACGTCATCGCCGTCCTGCTGGAGGAGGGCGCCCCCGAGCGGACCGTCTTCCACTGCTACTCCGGCGACGCCGAGATGGCCAAGGTCTGCGCCGAGCACGGCTGGTACCTCTCCTTCGCCGGCCCGGTCACCTTCAAGGCCAACCAGCCGCTGCGCGACGCCCTGACCGCCACCCCGCTCGACCGGATCCTGGTCGAGACCGACGCCCCCTTCCTCACCCCCCACCCGTACCGCGGCCGCCCCAACGCCCCCTACCTCATCCCGGTCACGGTCCGCTCGATGGCCGACACCCTGGGCCTGTCGGAGGACGAGCTCGCCGGGGCCGTCGCGGAGAACACGGCGCGGGCGTTCGGGTACTGATCCGATCGAACGAATGTCGGGTTGCGGCGGAACGATTCGGCACTCGTGGCGGCTTTCTAGGCTGGTTAGCATGAGTGCAGTGAGGGAGGTGGCCATGACCGCCATGCCGATCGACGGACCCGTCGAGGATCATCACGACTCGTCGCACCCGCTGTCCCAACTGCGGACGTACGAGCAGGTCAAGAACCTCGACCTGCCGTTCGATTGGGATCTTGTGGACGGAGTCATCGTGGTCCGGGGGCAGACGAATCAGTGGCACGACCAGGTGCGGGACCGGCTCTTCATGGCCCTGTTCAACGCGCGGATCGGGCCTTACGCGGCGAACGTCGAGCGCTGCGTGCTGCTGGACGAGGACAACACGACCAAGCCGGATGTCGTGGTGTTCGACAAGACCGGCATCGATGTCTTCGAGCTGGAGTGCCTCCCGCCCGAGGCCGTGGTGCTCACCGTGGAGGTCGTCTCGCACGGGACCCGGGCCAACGACCGCTTCCGCAAGCCCGGGCAGTACGCCGACAAGGGCATCCCGTACTACTGGCGGGTCGAGCGCGGCATCGACGACCTGCCGATCGTCCACGAGTTCCACCGGGACGAGGAGAAGGGCGTCTACCTGCCCGTCGCCCAGCACGAGGGCGTGCTGCGCACCACCGTCCCCTACCCCGTGGAGATCGACCTCGCGGCGGTCGTCGAGCTGTGAGGGGGCCGCGCGCCCGTATCCTTGGCGGGTGAGCAGCACCGACCCCACCTCTGACAGCCACCCCCAGCCTTCGGCCGGGGGGACCCCCTTGCTCGGCGGCGCGGACATCCGGGCGCTGGCGGACGCGTTCGGCGTGAAGCCGACCAAGCAGCGCGGGCAGAACTTCGTCATCGACGGCAACACCGTGCGGCGGATCGTCCGGGCCGCGGAGGTGACCGGCGAGGACGCGGTGGTCGAGGTCGGGCCCGGGCTCGGGTCGCTGACGCTCGCGCTGCTGGAGGTCGCCCGGCACGTCACCGCGGTGGAGATCGACCCGGTGCTGGCCCGGCACCTGCCCGACACCGTCGCCGCCCGGATGCCCGGGAAGGCCGAGGCGTTCGACCTGGTGTTCAGCGACGCCATGCTGGTCACCGAGCTGCCCGGCCCCGCGCCGACCGCGCTGGTCGCCAACCTGCCGTACAACGTGGCCGTACCGGTGCTGCTGCACATGCTCGCCACCTTCCCCAGCATCGAGCGCACCCTGGTCATGGTGCAGAGCGAGGTCGCCGACCGGCTCGCCGCCAAGCCCGGCAACAAGGTGTACGGCGTCCCCTCGGTCAAGGCCAACTGGTACGCCGAGGTGAAGCGGGCCGGGGCCATCGGCCGCAACGTCTTCTGGCCCGCCCCCAACGTCGACTCCGGGCTGGTCTCGCTGGTCCGCCGCGACCCGCCGAGCACCACCGCGAGCCGCGAGGAGGTGTTCGCGGTCGTCGACGCCGCGTTCGCCCAGCGCCGCAAGACCCTGCGGGCCGCGCTGACCGGCTGGGCCGGCTCCGCCGCCGGGGCCGAGCAGGCGCTCGCCGCCGCCGGCATCGACCACAAGCTGCGCGGTGAGATGCTCACCGTCGAGCAGTTCGCCGCCATCGCCGAACACAAGCCGGAGTAGGGGAAGGATCCCGTGAGCGTCACGGTACGCGTGCCCGCCAAGGTCAACGTCCAGCTCGGGGTCGGCGGCCTGCGCGCCGACGGCTTCCACGACCTGGCCAACGTCTTCTTCGCGGTCGCCCTCGGCGACGAGGTGACGGCGACGGCGGGCGAGCCCGGCGCGGGCGTCACCCTGAGCTGCACCGGACCGGACGCCGACGCCGTCCCGCTGGACGGGAGCAACCTCGCCGCCCGGGCCGCCCGGCTGCTCGCCGCCCGCCACGGCCTCGCCGAGCCCGACGTCCACCTGCACATCGCCAAGGCCATCCCGGTCGCGGGCGGCATGGCCGGCGGCAGCGCCGACGGCGCGGCGGCGCTGGTCGCCTGCGACGCCCTGTGGGGGCTCGGCACGCCGGCCGGCACGCTGCTGGAGCTGGCCGCCGAGCTCGGCTCGGACGTGCCGTTCGCCCTGGTCGGCGGCGTCGCCCTGGGCCGCGGCCGGGGCGAGATCCTGGAGCCGCTGCCCGTCACCGGCAGCTACCACTGGGTCTTCGCGGTCGCCGACGGCGGCCTGTCCACCCCCGCCGTCTTCCGCGAGTGCGACCGCCTGCGCGAGGAGGCCGGCACCGGCTCCAGCGACGCCGAGGTGCCCACCCCCGACGCCGACCCCGCCCTGCTCGCCGCCCTGGCCGACGGCGACGCCGTCGCGCTGGCCGCCGCCCTGGCCAACGACCTCCAGCCGGCCGCCCTGTCGCTGCGCCCCGCCCTCGCCGACACCCTCCGGGCCGGCACCGCGGCCGGGGCGCTCGGGGCGCTGGTCTCCGGCTCCGGGCCGACCTGCGCCTTCCTGGCCAAGGACACCGAGGGCGCCGAGGCGGTCGCCGCCGCGCTGCGCGCCTCCGGCAGCTGCCGGACCGCGCACGCCACCCACGGGCCGGTGCCGGGCGCGGCCGTGGCGGCGGGCTCGCCGGACGCCGTGGTGCCGGGGCCGGGCGCGTAGCGACCGGTCGGGCTGGTCGGGCCGGCCGGGCTGGTCGGCCGAGCGCGCGGCGACCCGGGACGGGCCCACTAGGCTGGGAGGCTCAGGGCTCCGCCCGAGCCCGGACCGTCGAACCCAGGAGCGCAGCACACGTGGCCGTCAACCTCGCCACCATCGAGTCCGTCACGAAGGTCTACGGCACCCGGGCCCTTCTGGACGGGGTCAGCCTCGGCGTCAGCGAGGGCGACCGGATCGGTGTCGTCGGACGCAACGGCGACGGCAAGACCACCCTGATCCGGATGCTCGCCAAGCTGGAGGAGCCCGACGGCGGCCGGATCACCTGGTCCGGCGGCCTCCAGCTGGCCGTCCTCACCCAGCACGACTCGCTGGACCCGACCGCCACCATCCGGCACGAGGTCATCGCCGACCGCGCCGACCACGAGTGGCTCGGCGACGCCCGCATCCGCGACATCATCGAGGGCCTCTTCGGCGGCCTCGACCTGCCCGGGTTCCCCGACGGCCTGGACACCGTCATCGGCCCGCTCTCCGGCGGCGAGCGCCGCCGCATCGCCCTCGCCAAGCTGCTGCTCGGCTCGCCGGACCTCATCGTCCTCGACGAGCCCACCAACCACCTCGACGTCGAGGGCATCGCCTGGCTCGCCCGACACCTCCAGTCCCGCCGCTCCGGGCTGGTCTGCGTCACCCACGACCGCTGGTTCCTCGACCAGGTCTGCACCCGGATGTGGGACGTCCAGCACGGCGCCGTCCACGAGTACGAGGGCGGCTACTCCGACTACGTCTTCGCGCGCGCCGAGCGGTCCCGGATCGAGGCCGTCGAGGAGCAGAAGCGCCAGAACCTCGCCCGCAAGGAGCTGGCCTGGCTGCGCCGCGGCGCCCCCGCCCGGACCTCCAAGCCCCGCTACCGCATCGAGGCCGCCAACGCGCTCATCGCCGACGTGCCCGAGCCGCGCGACAAGAGCGAGCTGATGAAGTTCGCCAACGCGCGCCTCGGGCGGACGGTCTTCGACCTGGAGGGCGTGACCGTCAAGGCCGGCCCCAAGCTGCTGATGGAGAACCTCACCTGGCAGCTCGGCCCCGGCGACCGGATCGGCCTGCTCGGCGTCAACGGCGCCGGCAAGACCTCGCTGCTGCGCGCGATGCGCGACGCCTACGCCTCGGAGGGCGACGTCCAGCCGACGTCCGGGGTCATCAAGGTCGGCAAGACGGTGCGCCTGGCGTACCTCTCCCAGGAGGTCGCCGAGCTGGAGCCGACCACCCGGGTGCTGCAGGCCGTCGAGCAGGTCCGCTCCCGGGTCGACCTCGGCAAGGGCCGGGAGATGAGCGCCGGCCAGCTCTGCGAGCAGTTCGGCTTCGGCAAGGACAAGCAGTGGACGCCGGTCGGCGACCTCTCCGGCGGCGAGCGGCGCCGGCTCCAGCTGCTCCGGCTGCTGATGGACGAGCCCAACGTGCTGTTCCTCGACGAGCCCACCAACGACCTCGACATCGAGACGCTCAACCAGCTGGAGGACCTGCTCGACGGCTGGCCCGGCTCGATGGTCGTCATCAGCCACGACCGCTTCTTCATCGAGCGGACCACCGACGTGACGTACGCGCTGCTCGGCGACCGGCGGTTGCGGATGCTGCCGAACGGCGTCGACGAGTACCTGGAGCGGCGGGCCGCGATGGCCGCCGCCGCGGCGGCCGCGGCGGCTTCGGCCGCTGCCACCGGTGCGGCAGCGCCGGCGGCGGGCGGCGCGGGGGCCGGGGCGCCCGCGCTGTCCGGCGGGGACCTGCGGGCGGCGAAGAAGGAGATGCAGAAGCTGGAGCGGCAGATCGCCAAGCTGGACGAGAAGGAGTCCAAGCTGCACGCCCAGCTCGCCGAGCACGCCGCCGACTTCTCCAAGGTCGCCGAGCTGGACGGCCGGCTGCGGGCGGTCCGGGAGGAGAAGGAGGAGCTGGAGATGAGCTGGCTGGAGCTGGCCGAGCAGGTCTGAGTCCCCCGGGAGCCGCCGACGAGCGGCCTCTCCCATCCGCACGGCCCGACGGCCCGGCGCGCTGAGCGCCGGGCCGCACGTGTCAAGTTCGTACCGATCGCGTACAAGCGGGCCATGGGCCCTGCCGGTCCGACGGAGGCGGTGGCTACGATGACCGAGGCGCCGCTCGTCCCGAGGCGTGGACGGTGCGGGGCCGCTACGACCGAGTAGTTGACGTTGTGTTGTGTGCGACGGCGATCCGGGAGGCCTGGAGCGCTCCGCACATACGGGGGAGAGGTGAACAGCCGTGCCAGGTGAGGTCCCGCCGAGCTCGGAACCCAGGCCGGATGTGCCCGGCGAGGTGAATCCGTATTCACTCAACGACACGTGGATCGGCCGCACGATCAGCTATGCGCAGGCCAACGTCAGTGCCGTCGGACTGGTGTCCGCGTTCGGCAAGCAGGACGTCACGGTGGAGCTCGACACGCTCACCACGTTCGCGAACAAGATCGAAGCGCTGCTCGCCGCCATGGAAGGGTCGCCGGCCGCACCCTACAAGCTCCAGGAGCAGAAGCTGACCGGTGGAAGCTTCGCCAGTGCGGAGTTCTCGGAGGCGACGGCTCTGACGGCTGCCTACGACAAGGTCCACGCCCAGCTCGTCAAGCTCCACAAGGACTTCATGTCCCAGATCGAGGCCATGAAGAACGCGGTCTCGCAGACGGCGGGCAACTACGCGGGCAACGAGGATCACACCGCTGCCGCGCAGACCACGATCGCGAAGAACGCGGGCGTCGCCACTCCGGCAGCGGGTCCGGACGGGCCGGCGCCGAAGCCGACCAGTGTCACCTACTGATGGCGGCGGTCCGGGGAGAGGTTTTCGGGGAGACGGGGAGTAAGTAGTGGCAGGTGGAACGAACTTCGAGGGCATTCACCACGCCGGGCTCAAGAACATGGTCAAGGGCAGCGACCCCACCAAGGTGCTCAGCCGGGGGACCCAGCTGCAGGCGGCCGGCCGTGTCCTCAAGGACCTGGGTGCGGCACTCAAGGCGCACGCCTCGCAGATCGCCTGGGAAGGGCCGGCTGCCGAGAGCTTCAAGGCCTGGGTCGGCAATCTGCAGCAATCGGCCGCACTGCTCGGCGACTACTCCAAGTCGGCCGGCGACGCGATGCACCAGGCCGGCGAGGCGCTCAGTACCGCGAAGGCGGCCGTACCGGAGGTGCCTGAGCAGGACATCAAGACGGTCAACGGGCGCCAGACGCAGGGCTCGCCCAACCCGATGGCGCTCACCAAGGCCAATCTCACGATCGACGGTGGGACCACCGCGAACATCGACTCGATCATGAAGAGGAGCTACAACTCCAACTGGGTGTCCGAGGCCGATGCGCAAGCCGCAGCCCATCGGGTGTATCTGGCGCACCAGGAAGCCATCCACCAGATGGAGAAGCTGGGGCAGGCGTACGACGCGGCGACGACGAAGCTGAACTCGCTGGGTGATGTGACACTGCCGGGAACGCCGGAGTCCGGTAGTCGAGACAGCTCGTCGGACTACTCGAAGGGCGGTGGCGGTGGCGGTGTCGGTGGCGGGGGCGGCGGAGCCGTTCGCAGCCTTGCGCCGAGCGTTGGTGGTGGCAACGGCCCAGTCGGCGGCGGTTACGTAAGCAGTGGCGGTTCCGTGACGCCGCGTCCGCCCGCGTCGGTGCCGGACGGGCCGAGGACTCCGGGGCACAGCACTCCGATTCCGCCGTCGCACGGTGGTTCGGTGCCGCTGCCGGGCGACCCGGGCACGCCCGGGACGGTGACTCCGCCGACCACGTTCCCCGGGGACCGTCCCGGCACCGGGCTGGACAGCCTGCCGACGGTGCCGACGCTGCCCGGACACACCGGACCGGTGGGGCCGGCGGGTGGCGGCCCCGTGCCGTCGTACCCGCAGGGCGGCGGCCCCGGACAGCCGGGCATCCCGGGTGGCGGGCCCGGTCCCTTCCCGGGTGGCGGGCCGATCCCGTTGGGCGGCACCGGACCGTTCACCGGGGGAACCGTGCCGCTGAAGGGCGGCGGCGGGGGCTCCGTTCCCCCGAACCGGACCAGCACCTTCGGGGGCGGGAACCCGTCGGCGAAGGGTGGTGCCCCGGTGCCGACCAACGGCGGGGCCGTCTTCGGGGCGCGCGAGGCGGCCCAGGGCCGGGCCGGCGGGCCGGCCGGCGGTGGCGGCTTCGGCGGTCCGGGCGGCGCGATGCACCCGGGTGGCGGCGGCCATGGTGGTGGCGCGGTCGGTGGTTCGCGCGGTCGCGGGTACAGCTCGACCGTCGGCGGTGTGGTCGGCGGGGCGAAGGGGCCGGTGGCCGGCGGGGAGTTCACCCCCGGCGGCAGCGGCCTGCGCAACCGGGCGGCCGCAGCCGGGGCTGCGGCGGCCGAGGGCGCGGCGCGGCCGGGCCAGAACGGCATGATGGGCCCGGGCATGACGGGCGGTGCGGGGGAGCGGCGCGAGCGTGAACGGCGCCGGCGGGCCGACTACCTGCACGAGGACGAGGAGACCTGGACCAGCGGTACTCCGAAGAGCAACCCGGGCGTGATTGAGTAGTGCGGAACGACTGCCCGGCCACTGGGCCCACCCGGTGGCCGGGCAGTTCTGCGTGGGCGTGTTCTCGGACAACGGGGAAGTGGCGAGGAGTTGTGATGCGTCGGACGATCGCCGGAGCGCGTCGACGGGTGTTGGCCATTTCGTTCTTGGCGGCGGGCCTTGTGGTCGGGCCGATCGCGGTGCCGGCAGTCGCGGATGGTCCGATGCGTGAGGATCAGTGGCATCTGGATGTCATGCGCGCATCCGAGATGTGGAAGATCACCAAGGGGCAGGGCGTCACGGTCGCGGTGATCGACAGTGGCTTCAAGCTGGATCATCCGGATCTGGCGGGACAGTTCCTGCCCGGCAAGGATTTCAGCGACAGCCCGGGTGGTGTGGGGAGCTACGCCGAGGGGCACGGCACCCAGATGGCCGGCCTCATCGCAGGTACCGGGAAAGCGGACGGTGGAAAGGGGGCGTACGGGCTCGCCCCCGGAGTGAAGATTCTCCCGTTGAAGATCGCCAACGGTTCTGAGAAGCCGATGGTCGCCACGGAGTTCCTCGGCCAGATCGGGCAGGCCGTCGACTACGCGGCCGACCAGGGAGCCCGGGTCATCAACGTTTCCCAGGGGATTGCCGCGTTCAGGGCGTCCGACTCCGACGTGGCGAAGTTGAACGCGTCCCTTGCCCGGGCGAGGGCCAAGGGCTCTCTTGTCGTATCCAGCGTGGGGAACTCGGCTCAGTCGGGTAACCAGGTCGAGTATCCGGGGGCGCTGCCCAACGTCGTCGGTGTAGGGGCTGCCGACCGGAACGGCACGGTGACAGCTGAGTCGCAGCGCGGGCCGCAGGTCACGCTCGTTGCGCCCGGTGTGGACATGATCGAGTCATGCACCGGTTCGACCGGCTACTGCAAGAGTCATGGCACTTCGGACTCGGCGGCCTTGGTGTCGGCTTCGGCGGCTCTGGTATGGGCGGTGCATCCGGATTGGACGGCCAATCAGGTTCTCCGGGTGCTGATCAATACGGCGGGGAAGCCGGTGGACGGTTCGGTTCGGACGGATGATGCCGGGTACGGCGCGGTGCGGCCGCGGGTTGCGCTGACGGATCCGGGTGATCCGGGCCCGGCCGATGTGTCTCCCGTTCCGGTGACGGAGGCGTCGTCCTCGGCGAGCCCGTCGGCAACTGTTGCGTCGAGCGCGCCGGGCGAGCCGACCGCATCCGGGGCGAGCCCGAGCGCTGCGCCGGTGGGCGGCGCTCCCACGGTAGGACCGGACGCGGTGGAACGGTCCGGGTCGGGCAGTGTGGTTCCGGTCGTGGTGGCGGTGGTTGCGGGGCTGGCCGTGGTGCTGGCGGTGGTTGTGGTGGTCGCGAGGCGGCGGGCTGCCGGGGCGCGGCAGGGAGTGGTGGGCGCTGTGCCGCCTCCGCCGGTGTACGGGCCGCCGGAGCCGCCGGGCGACAACCCGTACGCGAGGTGATGTGGGGGGTTGCTGTGGGGGTGTGAGGGCGGCGCCGGGGGGCGTGGGGGGTGGGGTGGGGCGCGGGTGTCACTCGGGTGGGCGCTGTCGGGGGTGGGGTGGGGTCGTCAGGGTTGGGGGCATGGGTGCGACGGGGCAGATGCGGCGGGCCGCTGCGGCGGCGCTGATCGGTACGGCGATCGAGTTCTACGACTTCTTCATCTACGGGACGGCGGCGGCGCTCGTCTTCGGTGAGGTGTTCTTTCCCGAACTGGGCACGGTGGGAGCGCTGTTGGCGGCGTTCTCGGTGTACGCGGTGGCTTTCCTGGCGCGGCCGCTGGGGGCGGTGGTGTTCGGGCACTTCGGGGACCGGCTGGGGCGCAAGACGACGCTGGTGGTGTCGCTGCTGCTGATGGGCCTGTCGACGGCGGCGGTGGGGGTGCTGCCGGGGTTCGCGGCGTGGGGGTGGTGGGCGCCGGTGGCGCTGGTGGTGTTGCGGGTGTGCCAGGGGGTGGGGCTGGGCGGGGAGTGGGGTGGCGCGGCGCTGCTGGTGGCGGAGAACGCGCCGGCGGGGCGGCGGGGGCGGTACGGGGCGTATCTGCAGCTGGGGCCGACGACCGGGTTCGTGCTGGCCAACGGGGTGTTCCTGGCGCTGCAACTCGGGCTGGACGAGGGGGCGTTCCGGTCCTGGGGCTGGCGGGTGCCGTTCCTGGCGTCGCTGGCGCTGGTGGCGGTGGGGCTGTTCGTGCGGCTGCGGCTGGAGGAGACGCCGCTGTTCCGGGGCGAGGCGCGGACCGGGGCCGAGCGGGCGCCGGTGGTGGAGGTGCTGCGCGGGCACTGGCGGACGGTGCTGGTGGGGTGCGGGGCGATCACGGTGGGGTACGCGCTGTTCTACCTGACCACCACGTATGCGCTGGCGTACGCGACGACGGGGCTCGGGGTGCCGAGCACGGTGGTGCTGGCGATGCTGCTGGCCGGGGCGGCGGGGAAGGCGGTGACGGTGTGGCTGAGCGCGCGGCGCAGTGACGAGTGGGGCCGGCGCCGGACGCTGCAGGGGGCGACGGCGCTGGCGGTGGCCTGGGGGCTGGTGCTGTTCCCGCTGCTGGAGACGGAGCGGCGGGAGCTGATGTTCCTGGCGCTGGCGGGGGCCATGGTGGTCCTGGGGTGCCTGCTGGGGCCGCTGGCGGCGTTCCTGCCGGAGCTGTTCCCGACCCGGGTGCGGTACACGGGGGCGGCGCTGACGTACAACCTGGGCGGGGTGGTGGGCGGGGCGACGACGCCGCTGATCGCGACCAGGCTGACCGAGGCGTACGGCACGGCGGAGCCGGTCGGCTGGTACCTGGCGGCGTGGGGGGTGGTGGCGCTGCTCTGCCTGCGGCTGCTGCCGGAGACCCGCGGAACGGACCTGGCGGTGGCGGGTTCGCTGCGCGGCCGGGCGGCCGGGACGGATTTCCCAATCGGCCCCCCGGCCGTGTAATGTCTTCCTTGTTCGAGCGAGCGGGCGGAGCGGAAAGCGAAGCCGGGGAGCACGGACAGGGAACAAGCCCCTATAGCTCAGTCGGTAGAGCGTCTCCATGGTAAGGAGAAGGTCTGCGGTTCGATTCCGCATGGGGGCTCGGTCAGGACCTCCGCCTTCGGGCGGGGGTCCTTTTTGTTGTGCCCGCGAGGCCGGGCCAGGGTCGGGCCACGGCCGGGCGGCAGCCGAGTGGCGGCCGGGTGGTGAGACGGTCCGGTGAGACGGTCTGGCAGGTCGGGTACGGAATGCGCTGTGATGGTGCGTCATCGGACGCCTTCCTCAGCCGGGCGGGGCTGCGGGCGGGACGCCGACCTGGAGGGGTCTCATGGGTGTTCGTCTCGTCGTGGTGGACGACCACCGGTTGCTGGCCGAGGCGCTGGCGACCGCGCTCCAACTGCGCGGTCACCGGGTGCTCGCGGTGGGTTCGCCGGCTTCGTCGGCGGCCGATCTGGTGGCGGGCCGGCGGCCGGAGGTGTGTCTGCTGGGGGTGGCCGCGCCGGGCGAGCCGGGGGCGTTCGACGGTTTGCGGCGGATCCGCCGCGAGCGGCCCGAGGTGGCCGTGATCGTGCTCGGCCCGGTCGGTGAACTGCGGGGCGTGGCAGGGGCGTTCGCCTCGGGGGCGGCCGGGTACGTGCCGAGCGACGAGCGGATCGAGGTGGTCGAGCGGGCCATCGCGCGGGCCCGGGCAGGGGAGGCGGCGGTCGCGGTGGAGGTGCTGCGGGGCGCGTTCGACCAACTGCTGAGGCCGGCGGCCGAGCCGGACGACGAGGCGGTGCGGCTGCTGCGACTGCTGACCCGCCGGGAGGTCCAGGTGCTGGCGCGGATCGCGGACGGCGAGGACACCGCGGCGATCGCGGCGGGGATGCGGATCGCGGCGAGCACGGCCCGTACGCACGTCCAGCGGGTGCTGATGAAGCTCGGCGCGCGGACCCGGCTGGAGGCGGCGGCGGTGGCGGCGCGCACCGGACTGCTGGAGCGGATGGCGCGCGGCTGACCGCCGGGCGACGGGCCGGCGACGGGCGGGTGGACGGCGCCGGAGGCCAGTGGGAAGCGGACGGCGCCCCGGTCGGGAAGGGCCCTCCGGATGGTTCCGAGCACCCCCGGCGGCCAGGGAGAATAGGCCGCAGTCGTACGTACGTCCCCGATGGTCCGCCGACGGCGGTCCATCGCCCGCTGGAGGTCGCATCATGAGTAAGTACCTGGTCACGGGTGGCGCCGGCTATGTCGGCAGTGTGGTCGCCGCCCACCTGCTGGAGGCGGGGCACCAGGTGACCGTCCTGGACGACCTCTCGACCGGCTTCCGCGAGGGCGTGCCGGCCGGTGCCGAGTTCGTCGAGGGCCGGATCCAGGAGGCCGGCAAGGTTCTGGACGCCTCCTTCGACGGCGTGCTGCACTTCGCCGCCTCCTCGCAGGTCGGCGAGTCGGTCGTGGACCCGGAGAAGTACTGGCGCAACAACGTGGCCGGCTCGCTGGAGCTGATCAGCGCGATGCGCGCGGCGGGTGTGCGCAAGCTGGTGTTCTCGTCGACCGCCGCCACCTACGGCGAGCCGGAGTCCGTGCCGATCGCCGAGACGGCCCGCACCGCGCCGACCAACACCTACGGTGCCACCAAGCTGGCCGTGGACCACCTGATCACCAGTGAGGCCGTCGCCCACGGCCTGGCCGCCGTCTCGCTGCGCTACTTCAACGTCGCGGGCGCGTACGGCCAGTACGGTGAGCGCCATGACCCCGAGTCGCACCTGATCCCGCTGGTGTTCCAGGCTGCCCTCGGCCAGCGCGAGCACATCGCGGTGTACGGCGACGACTACCCGACCCCGGACGGCACCTGCATCCGCGACTACATCCACGTCGCGGACCTGGCCGACGCGCACCTGCTGGCGCTGGACGCCGCCAAGCCGGGCGAGCACCTGATCTGCAACCTGGGCAACGGCAGCGGCTTCTCGGTCCGCGAGGTGATCGAGTCGGTCAAGCGGGTCACCGGCCGGGAGATCCCGGTCGTGGTCTCCGGCCGTCGCGCCGGCGACCCGGCCGTGCTGGTGGCCTCCGCCGAGCGCGCCCACCGGGAGCTGGGCTGGACCCCGCGCCGCCCGAACCTGGACGACATCGTCGCCGACGCCTGGAAGTTCACGCTGGAGAAGAACGGCCGGTAGGCCCGCCCGTTCCGGCGCCCACGGAGCGCCGCCCCCCGTCCGGACGGGGGGCGGCGCTCCGGCGTTTCGCGGAAGCGCCGGGGGGAGAACGGCGACGGAGGGGCGGCGACGGTGGGGGAGAGCGGTCGCGGGGCGCCAAGTCACGCCAATTTCGCACCTCCTGACGAAACTTCACCAAACCCCCACCGAGCCAGCGCCCACCCCGTACGCTGATTCCGGTACCGGTGGGGGTCGGTGCCTCGGTTCTTCCGGACATCCGGGAGGCGATCGGCGCAGGACGCGCCCGGACGGCGGCGGTGGGACCGGGCGCCGTCCCGGGCACGGGCCGGAGCTGAGCAGGGGGGAAGTGACGATGGGGCGGATCCGCGTCCTGGTGGTCGACGACCACCGGATCTTCGCCGAGGCACTGGCCGCGGCGCTCGCCGCCGAGCCCGACGTCGAGGTCGGTGCGGCGGGCAGCGCGGCCGCCGCGGAGCGCGCCCTGGAGCGCGCCGCCACCGAGGGGCGGGCGTTCGACGTCGTCCTGGTGGACGCCGACCTCGGGGTGGCCGAGGGCGGGTCCGCCGCGCGCAAGGCCCGCCAGCCGGGTGCCGACCCGCCCGACGCGCTGCGCCGCCGTCCGGCTCCGGCCGTGCCCTCACCCCGCCGCCCCCCGGCGATCCCGAACGCGGGCCCGGCCGGCCCGGCCGGTGCCCCCGGCGGGGCGGTCCGCTACCCGGTCGCCGCCCGCCCGGCCGGCCCGTACCCGGCGGAACCGCATCCGGCGACGGCGACCCCGTCCGCCGCCCAGCCGCCGCCGACGACCGGGCCGTCCACCGCACAGGTCCCCGACGGCATCACCCTGCTGGCCCGCGTCCGCCGCCGTCACCCCGGCCTGCGGGCGATCGTCCTGGCCACCGTCGACGACCCGCAGCGGGCCGCCCGGGCCCTGCACGCCGGCGCCACCGGCTGGGTGGCGAAGGAGAGTTCACTGGCCCGGCTGCTGGCGGTGATCCGGGGCGTGCTGCGGGACGAGACCCATCTGCCGCCCGCGCTGCTCACCGGGGTGATCCGCGAACTCACCACGGCCCGCCGGGACCGCACCGAGAGCGAGCGGCTGGTCGACACGCTCACCCCGCGGGAGAAGCAGATCCTGCGCTGCATGGTCGCGGGCCTCGGCCGGCAGGCCGTCGCCGAGCGGCTCTACCTGTCCCCGCACACCGTCCGCACCCACATGCAGAACGTCCTCGGCAAGCTCGGGGTGCACTCCACCCTGGCCGCCGTCGCGGTGGCCCGCCGGGCGGGCGTCAGCCCGTCCGAACTCGCGGCTCCCGCCGCTCCGCCGTCCGTCGCCACGTCCACCTCTCCCGGCGCCGGCTGATCCGCCCGTCCGTCACACCCAGGTACCGGCCCCGGACCGCCTCCGGCGCCGGCTCAGGTCCGTCAGGTCAGGGAACTTCGGAGGACAGATGTCGCCGCACAGCACTTCCGCACGCCCGCACACGGCCCCGCAGGGCGCGAACGAGGGCGCGAACGACGCCGTGAGCGCGCCGGGCGCCCGGCCGGACGCACCGTCCGGCCGGTCCGATCGGGCCTCCGGCGGCCGTGCCGCGCCGCCGACGGGGCTGCGCACCCTGGTGGTCGGGGCCGGGGCGGCCGGCACCGCGCTGGTGCGCGACCTCGGCCGGGCCCCGGAGTTCGGCCTCGCCCCGATCGGCCTGCTCGACGACGACCCGGCCAAGGCCGGGCAGTCGGTGGACGCCGTGCCCGTCCTCGGCACGCTCGCCGAGCTGACCGCGCTGGCCGTCGAGCACCGTGCCCAGGTCGTCGCGCTGGCCATCCCCGGGCTCGGCCCGCAGCGGGTCCGGGCGCTGGCGACCGCCGCCGCCGCGGCCGGGGCGGCCGTGCGCTACCTGCCCTCCTTCCTCGCCGCGCTGCGCCGCGAGGTGGTCGGCTCCGACATGCGCAGCCTGGACGTCAACCGGCTGATCGGCCGGCACGAGGTGCACGTGGTCTCCGCCGACGTCCGGGACGTGATCGAGGGCCGACGGGTGCTGGTGACCGGCGCCGGCGGCTCGATCGGCAGCGAACTCTGCCGCCAGGTGCACGCGTTCAACCCCAGCGCGCTCTACATGCTCGACCACGACGAGTCCAATCTGCACCGGCTGCAGCTGGAGATCTGGGGCGAGGCGCTGCTGACCGACGAGTCGCTGGTGATCGCCGACATCCGGGACCGGCCGCGGATCCAGCAGATCTTCCGCGACCTCAAGCCCGAGGTGGTCTTCCACGCCGCCGCCCACAAGCACCTGCCGCTGCTGGAGCGCCACCCCAGCGAGGCGGTGAAGTCCAATGTGCTGGGCACCGACCACCTGGTGGAGGCGGCGCTGGCCACCGGTGTCGAGCGGTTCGTGCTGATCTCCACCGACAAGGCGGCCGATCCGACCTCGGTGCTGGGCGCGAGCAAGCGGCTGGCCGAGCTGATCGTCCAGGCGAACGCCCGGGACGCCCGCGATCTGGGCACCGGGGTGTTCTCCGCGGTGCGGTTCGGCAATGTGCTGGGTTCGCGCGGCTCGCTGCTCTCGGTGCTGGCCGAGCAGCTGCGCAGCGGCGGCCCGGTGACGATCACCCATCCCGATGTCACGCGCTTTTTCATGACCATCGAGGAGGCCGTCGGCCTGGTGCTGGAGTCCGGCCGGATGGCGCGCGGCGGCGAGGTGTTCGTGCTGGACATGGGCGAGCCGGTGCGGATCGTCGACCTGGTGCACAACTTCGCCGAGCAGGTGCAGCTGGCCAGGGACGAGGTGGAGATCCGCTACACCGGGCTGCGGGCCGGGGAGAAGCTCAACGAGGCGCTGTTCTCGGAGGGCGAGGAGCGGCTGGCGACCGAGCACACGCGGATCTACGCCACCGTCGCGGACGCCGCGGCCGGGCCGGAGGACCTGGCCGGCGGGCTGACCGGGCTGTACGGGGCGGCGGCGGTGAACAGCGACGACGAGGTGCGCCGGCGGCTGGCCGAGCTGCTGCCGGGCTACCGGACGCCGGAGCCGGTGCCCGCCCCGGTGCCCGCGCTGAGCACGCCGTACCCGGACGGGTTCTGAGGCCGCCGCCGGTTTGCTGCCGCCTGCCTGCCGGGGTGCCGCCCGTCCGCGGGCCCCGTCGGCTACGGGATGTTGTCGAAGGGCGCGACCAGCTGCCGCAGCAGGCCGGCGAGCTCGCCCCGCTGGGCGGAGGTCAGCTGGGCGAGCAGTTCGCGCTCGTGCGCGAGCAGCCCGGCGAGCGCCTGGTCGGCGCGGTCGCGCCCGTCGTCGGTGAGCCGGACCAGGACACCGCGCCGGTCGTCCGGGTCGGGCAGCCGTTTGACCAGGCCCTTGCCGGTGAGCCGGTCGATCCGGTTGGTCATGGTGCCGGAGGTGACCAGGGTCTGGGTGAGCAGCTGGCCGGGGGAGAGCTGGTACGGGGCGCCGGCCCGCCGCAGCGCGGTCAGCACGTCGAACTCCCAGGGCTCCAGTCCGTGCTCCGCGAAGGCGGTCCGGCGGGCGCGGTCGAGGTGGCGGGCGAGCCGGCTGACCCGGCTGAGCACTTCGAGCGGTTCCACGTCGAGGTCGGGGCGCTCCCTGCGCCACGCTGCGACCAGCCGATCGACCTCGTCCTCCATGACGATCAGTGTATCGGGGGTTGTGTCGATGTGAAGTCTCTTGACATCGAGAAATCCAGTACCGAAGCTGGCATGGATATCTTGATGTCGAGATACTTATGAGGCCGATCATGACCGACCCCGTCTGGGACCCCGAGCAGTACCTGCGCTTCGCCGACGAACGGACCCGCCCGCTGCGCGACCTGCTCGCCCGGGTCCCGGCCCTCCCGCACGAACCCGCCCCGACCGTGCTCGACATCGGCTGCGGACCCGGCAACTCCACCGCCGTCCTGCGCGAGCGCTGGCCCGCCGCCCGGATCACCGGGATCGACAACTCCGCCGAGATGCTCGCCGCCGCCCGCGCCGAGGGCGAGCCGGGCTCCGACTACCTGCTCGCCGACGCCGCCGACTACGACCCGGCCCCGGCGGCGCCCGACGCGATCGTCTCCAACGCCGCCCTGCAGTGGATCGGCTTCGGGACGGGCGACCGGACGCAGCAGGGACCCTCCTCGCCGAAGGCGGGCGCGGCGGGACGGACCGAGGGGCACATCGGGCTGCTGCCGCGCTGGGCGCAGGCGCTGAAGCCCGGCGGGGTGATCGCCTTCCAGGTGCCCGGCAACTTCGGCTCGCCCAGCCACACGGCGCTCGCCGAACTGCGCCGCAGCCCCCGCTGGCGGGCCGTCCTCGGCGCGGACGCCACCCGGTCCGGCGTCCACGAGCCCGGCGCCTACCTGGACGCGCTGGCCGGTGCGGGCTGCTCCGCCGACGTCTGGGAGACCACCTACAGCACCCTGCTCACCGGGCCGGACCCGGTGCTGGAGTGGGTCAAGGGCACCGCCCTGCGGCCCGTCCTCACCCGGCTCGGGGAGCGGGCCGAGCGCGAGGCCTTCCTCGCCGAGTACGGCGCGCTGCTGCGCGAGGCCTACCCGGCCGGGCCGCACGGCACCGTCTTCCCGTTCCGCCGGATCTTCGCCGTCGGGGTGAAGCGGCGCTAACCGGGCCTTCGGGCCGGCGGGCTCAGGCCTTGCGCTCGCCGACCAGCTTGGGGTGCCGCTCCATCCCCTCCAGGCCGTGCCAGGCCAGGTTCACCAGGTGGGCGGCGACCTCGGCCTTCTCCGGCTTGCGCACCTCCAGCCACCACTGGCCGGTCAGCGCGACCATCCCGACCAGCATCTGCGAGTACATCGGGGCGAGCCGGGCGTCGAAGCCGCGCGCCTTGAACTCCAGGCCCAGGATGTCCTCCACCTGGGTCGCGATGTCGCTGATCAGCGAGGCGAAGGTGCCCGTCGACTGGGCCACCGGGGAGTCCCGGACCAGGATCCGGAAGCCGTCCGTCGAGGTGTCGATGTAGTCCATCAGCGCGAACGCCGCCTGCTCCAGCAGCTCGCGCGAGTGGCCCCCGGTCAGCGCTCCGGTCACCATGTCCAGCAGCAGCTGCATCTCGCGGTCGACCACCACCGCGTACAGCCCCTCCTTGCCGCCGAAGTGCTCGTACACCACCGGCTTGGACACCCCGGCGCGCTCGGCGATCTCCTCCACCGAGGTGCCGTCGTAGCCGCGCTCGGCGAACACCGTGCGGCCGATCTCCAGCAGCTGCTCCCGGCGCTGCTTGCCGGTCATCCGCACCCGGCCACCCCGCCGGCGCGGCGCCGGCGCAGCGCCGTCCGCCCCGGCGGCGGCACGCGGACGGGCCTGCGCCGGACCGGGCGCGGCGTCCGTCCGCATGCTCTGGTGGCCGCCTGTGCTGTCTGCGCTGCTCCCGTTCACCCCTACATCATGCTGCAGGTGCGCCCTCATGCGGCGCGGCGGGCGGCGATCCGCTGCGCGTCCGGCCAGCGGACGTCCCGGACCCAGCCCGCCAGCTCGAACCAGCGGATCAGCCGGGCCGAGGAGTCGATCTGGCCGCGCAGGACGCCGTGCCGGGCCGAGGTGGGGTCGGCGTGGTGCAGGTTGTGCCAGGACTCGCCGCAGGAGAGCACGGCCAGCCACCAGACGTTGCCGGAGCGGTCCCGGGAGCGGAACGGCCGGCGGCCCACCGCGTGGCAGATCGAGTTGATCGACCAGGTGACGTGGTGCAGCAGCGCGACCCGGACCAGCGAACCCCAGAAGAACGCGGACAGCGCGCCCTGCCAGGAGAGCGTGACCAGCCCGCCGACCAGCGGCGGCAGCAGCATCGACAGGGCGGTCCAGAGCCAGAACAGCCGGGAGATCCGCCTTATGGCCGGGTCGCGGACCAGGTCGGGGGCGTACTTGAGCTGCGGGGTCTGCTCCTCGTCGAAGAGCCAGCCCATGTGGGCCCACCACAGGCCCTTGAGCAGCGCGGGCACGGTCTCGCCGTAGCGCCAGGGCGAGTGCGGGTCGCCGTCCTTGTCGCTGAACCGGTGGTGCTTGCGGTGGTCGGCCACCCAGCGCACCAGCGGGCCCTCGATCGCCAGCGAGCCGGCCACCGCGAGGGCGATCCGCAGCGGGCGGTTGGCCTTGAAGGCGCCGTGGGTGAAGTAGCGGTGGTAGCCGACGGTGATGCCGTGACAGGTGAGGAAGTACATGACGGTGGCGATCGCGACGTCGGTCCAGCCGAGTCCCCACCCCCAGGCCACCGGGACGGCGGCGACCAGGGCGGCGAAGGGCACCGCGATGAACAGGGCGAGCGCGATCCGCTCGGCGGCGCCCTGCCGCTCCCCGCCGCGGGTGGCGGAGAGCAGCCGCGGCTCGTCCCCGGCGTCCGGGGTGTCGGCGACGGCCGTGGGGGCGGCCGTGGGGGCGGTGGCGGGGGTGGGCGCGGGGGTGGGTGCGGACGGATCTGGGGCGTCGGGTCCGGGGGCGGAGGAGTCGAGGGGGCGCGCGGAATCGGCGTGCGCCTCGCCGGCCTGGATGGTCATGGGCGTCCCTTGAGGGGGGAGAGGACGGAGCCTACGTTGGCGTAACCTACGGAATCGTAGGTTGCGCTCCGCCACCGAGGGAATACGCCGCCGGGCGGCGCTTGAGTGAATTCACCCGACTGGATGGATGACATCAGGAACGCGGCGGGGGCCCCGGTGGGCCGGGCCGAGGAGGTAGATGTGACGGCCCGTACCCCGTAGTCTTGGCGGAGCGCGTCCCCGGAAGCGGGGGCGGATGCGCCGGTCCCGGATCGTCTAAGGGCAGGACAGCTGGTTTTGGTCCAGCTTATGGGGGTTCGAATCCTCCTCCGGGAGCCATCTGCGGGCCGGTCGGCCCGGGCTCGTGGGCGGCTGCCGCGCGGCGGCTCCCGGGGTCGCGGAAGCGGAATTGCTCCGCGCACTATCCTCGAAGCGGCCGCGGCGCCGACGTGCGGGTCCCGCCACCGGCCGCTCTGCCCTCCCCGTGTAACCGAATGAGGAGCCTCCCCCCGTGAGTGCCAATTCGCCTGCCGCCGTTGTCGTGCTCGCCGCCGGTGGCGGGACCAGGATGAAGTCGAACAGCCTCCCGAAGGTGCTGCACGAGGTGTGCGGGCGGTCGCTGGTCGGCCACGCGGTGGCGGCGGCCGAGGAGTTGACGCCGGGCCGGCTGGTCGTGGTGATCGGCCACATGCGGGAGAAGGTCGCCGAGCACCTGGCGGCGCATCACCCGGGCGCCCGCGCCGTGGTGCAGGAGGAGCAGAACGGCACCGGGCACGCGGTGCGCACCGCACTGGAGGCGCTGGCGGCCGACGGGGTCGAGCTGGACGGCACCGTGATCGTCACCACCGGCGACGCGCCGCTGCTGACCGGCGGCACGCTGAGCGCGCTGGCCGGGGCGCACGCCGAGCAGGGCAACGGCGTCACCGTGCTGACCGCGGTGGTGCCGGACCCGTTCGGCTATGGGCGGATCCTGCGTGACGAGGCGGACGGCGCGGTCGCGGCGATCGTCGAGGAGAAGGACGCCTCGGACGCCCAGCGGACGATCGACGAGATCAACTCCGGCGTGTTCGCCTTCGACGCCAAGCTGCTGGTGGACGCGCTCGCCGAGGTCACCACGGACAACTCGCAGGGCGAGGAGTACCTGACCGACACCCTGGAGATCCTGCGCCGGGCCGGCCACCGGGTGGGCGCCGTGGTCGCCGCCGACTACCGGGACATCCTCGGCATCAACGACCGGGTGCAGCTCGCGCACGCCCGCCGGCTGCTGAACGACCGCCTGCTGGAGCGGGCGATGCGGGCCGGGGTGACCGTGGTGGACCCGGCGACCACCTGGTTCGACGTCCAGGTCTCCTACGAGCCCGACGCGGTGGTCCTGCCCAACACCCAGCTGCAGGGCGCCACCCACCTCGGCGAGGGCTGCGAGGTCGGCCCCAACTCGACGATCAAGGACACTCGGATCGGCGCCGGAGCCCGTGTGAGCAACACCACGGCGGACCGCGCCGAGGTCGGCGAGCTCGCCACCGCCGGCCCGTACGCCTACCTGCGGCCGGGCGCCCGGCTGGCCCGCGGGGCCAAGGTCGGCACCTACGTCGAGGTGAAGAACTCGGAGCTGGGCGAGGGCGCCAAGGTGCCGCACCTCTCCTACATCGGCGACGCCACGATCGGCGAGGGCACCAACGTCGGCGCCGCCTCGGTCACCGTGAATTACGACGGCGTCAACAAGCACCGCACGGTGATCGGTGCGCACTGCCGTACCGGATCCGACAACATGTTCATCGCGCCGGTGACGGTGGGCGACGGCGCCTACACCGCGGCCGGCTCGGTGATCACCAACGACGTGCCGGCCGGCGCCCTCGGGGTCGGCCGGGCCCAGCAGCGGAACATCGCCGGCTGGGTGGGACGCAAGCGCCCCGGCAGCTCGTCGGCGCAGGCCGCGGCGGCCGCGACGGAGCGCGACGAGCGGCCCGCGACGGAGGCCTGAGCGGGCGGGCGGAGGTCCGGTGGACGGTCCCGGGGCGGACGGTTCGCGCGCGGGCGCGTAACCTTGGGGTCATACGTGCGCCATTGGGCCTACCGCCCGTGTCCAGGCGTACCGACAATTCCCCCGACCCTTCACGCCGGCTGGCGACGCCTGCCCGCGGTGCGGACGGGATCGGTGTCAGCAACGCGAGGAGACGGTGGCAGTGAGCGGGATCACGACGTCGGGCGAGAAGAAGCTGAAGCTCTTCTCCGGCCGTGCCCACCCGGAGCTGGCGAAGGAGGTGGCCGAGTCACTGGGGACCGAACTGGTTCCGACCAAGGCCCTGGACTTCGCCAACGGTGAGATCTACGTCCGCTTCCTGGAGTCGGCCCGCGGTGCCGACTGCTTCGTGATGCAGAGCCACACGGCTCCCATCAACCAGTGGATCATGGAGCAACTGATCATGATCGATGCTCTGAAGCGGGCCTCCGCCCGGAGCATCACCGCGATCCTCCCGTTCTACGGGTACGCCCGCCAGGACAAGAAGCACCTGGGCCGCGAGCCCATCTCCGCCCGGCTGGTCGCCGACCTGCTGCGCCAGGCCGGTGCCGACCGGCTGATGGCCGTGGACCTGCACACCGCGCAGATCCAGGGCTTCTTCGACGGCCCGGTCGACCACCTGTTCGCGCTGCCGCTGCTGGCCGACTACGTGGGCGAGCGGGTCGACCGCGACAAGCTCACCGTGGTCTCCCCGGACGCCGGCCGCGTCAAGGTGGCCGACCAGTGGTGCGACCGGCTGGACGCGCCGCTGGCGATCATCCACAAGCGCCGCGACATGACCCAGGCCAACACCATCCTGTCGGCCGAGGTCGTCGGTGACGTCAAGGACCGGGTCTGCGTCCTGGTCGACGACATGATCGACACCGCCGGCACGATCTGCGCCGCCGCCGACGCGCTGTTCGAGGCCGGTGCCGCGGACGTCCTGGTGGCCGCCACCCACGGCGTGCTCTCCGGCCCGGCCGCGGACCGGCTGAAGAACTCCCGGGTCAGCGAGTTCGTGTTCACCAACACGCTGCCGACCCCGGCCTCGCTCCAGCTGGACAAGATCACCACGCTGTCGATCGCCCCGTCCATCGCCGCCGCGATCCGCGAGGTGTTCGAGGAGGGCTCGGTCACGAGCCTCTTCGAGGGCGTGCACTGACCAAGCCCCGTGCGTGCGGCCCCGGTTCCGGAAGGACCGGGGCCGCCGCCGATTTCGCGAGAGGGCGCCGCTCCGGTTAGACTCGTGAAACTGCTCGGCGAGGGATGCCGTGTGCCCGCTCCGCGGGTGCCCGCTCCGTGATCGACGCGCTGCCGGCTCCGGAATCCCCCGGTTCCCGGCAGAGGTCGTGCGCCGCCGAGTGACCCCCGAACGTTATGAGGGTGTGGTCCCGGCGGTTTTTCGCGTTGCCTGCACCCCCGCGCCAGCTTTCACGAGGAGTGCAGTCGTGTCCGAGATCCGCCTTGCCGCCGAGACCCGTACCGAGTTCGGCAAGGGTGCCGCCCGTCGCGCCCGCCGTGCCGGCTTCGTCCCCGGTGTCGTCTACGGCCACGGCCACGCGCCGGTTCACCTGAACCTGCCCGGCCACGACCTGATGATGGCCCTGAAGACCCCGAACGCCCTGCTGGTCGTCCCGATCGAGGGCAAGGACGAGTACGTGCTGCCCAAGGCCGTCCAGCGCGAGGCCATCAAGCGCACCATCGAGCACGTCGACCTGCTGCTGGTCAAGCGCGGCGAGAAGGTCACCGTCGAGATTCCGGTCCACACCGAGGGCGAGCTGGCCCCGGGCGGCAACCTGCTGGAGCACGTCCTGCAGGCCCTGCCGGTCGAGGCCGAGGCCACCCACCTGCCCGAGGCCGTCACCGTCTCGGTCGAGGGTCTGGAGGCCGGCGCCTCGATCCACGCCAAGGACATCGCCCTGCCGAACGGCGTCTCGCTGGCCGTCGAGGCCGACGCCGTCGTGCTGCAGGTCATCGCCGCCCAGGCCGCCCCGGCCGAGGACGAGGCCGCCGAGGCCGAGGCCGGCGCCGAGGCCTGAGCCTCACGCACAGTCTGAGACCGCTGCCCCGGTCGCTCCCGCTGGAGCGGCCGGGGCAGCGGCGTGTCCGGGATGATGGCGGTGAACATGACCACGAGGAGCGGTGGGATGAACGACGAATCGTACGAAGGCCCCTGGCTGGTGGTGGGGCTGGGCAACCCCGGGGAGCAGTACGCCCGGAACCGGCACAACATCGGGTTCATGGTGGTGGACCTGCTGGCCCAGCGGATGGGCGCCAAGTTCAAGGCCCACAAGAGCCGGGCCCAGATCGCCGAGGGGCGGCTTTCGGGCCGACGGGTGGTGCTGGCCAAGCCGATGTCGTTCATGAACCTCTCCGGCGGGCCGGTCACCGCGCTGCGCGACTTCTACAAGGCGCCGGTCTCCGCGCTGGTGGCCGTCCACGACGAGCTGGACATCGACTACGCGGCCCTGCGGCTGAAGCTGGGCGGCGGCGACAACGGGCACAACGGGCTGAAGTCCATCACCAAGTCGCTCGGCCCGGAGTACCACCGGGTGCGGTGCGGGATCGGCCGTCCGCCGGGCCGGATGGAGGTCGCGGACTTCGTGCTGAAGGACTTCTCCGCCACCGAGCGCAAGGACCTGGAGTGGTTCGTGGACCGCTCGGCGGACGCGGTGGAGGCACTGCTCTCCGAGGGCCTGGAGCGGGCCCAGTCGACGTACAACTCCTGACCCGCGGTCACGGCCCCCGCCCCGGGTGAAGGGCGGTGGTCCGGATGCGCAACGGTCGTACAACTCTTGGCAGGCCAAACCTGAATACCTGTGAGAAATCTGTGCGGATCGGATAGCGTCAAGGCCAGTACGCGAACGGGTTGGGGAGTTCTCGATGCGGAGTTTGCGGCCGGTCCGGCGGCTTCGGCGGATCCGGGTGGTTCGGCTGGGAAGGCTCGGACGGCGGGTGGGTACGGCGGGTGCACTGGGCACCGCGGGCGTGCTCGGCGCTGCCGGGATGCTGCTGGGCGCGGCCGGCACCGCGCACGCCGACTCGGTGGCGGAGCCCGATCCGGGTGTGGTGTCCCCGGAGCCCGTCTCGGCGCAGCTCGGCCCGGTGCTCGGCAGCGCGGTCGGCGGTGACGCCGGTCTGCTGGCCGTCGGCGGCGGGCTGGTCGTGGCGGCCGGCGGCGCGGCCCTGTGGGTCAAGCGCCACCGCGCGGGCGAAGCGGGGGAGTGAGCACGGAAACGTGACGGAGGGGCCGGGGACCGAGCTGATCGGTGCCCGGCCCCTCCGGTGTTCCCAGCGGTATCTTTTCCGGCGCGTGTCACCCGTTTCCGGTCTCCTGTGCGTCTGGTCGGTATGAAGCGCGAATCCATGCGGCCGGGGGGCTTCACCGAGGGCACCCGGCGGGATGATCCGTTCGACGAGTTCATCGCGGCGCGGTACCAGGTCCTGCTCCGCGCCGCGTTCCTGATCACGGGGGACGTCCACGACGCGCGGGATCTGCTGCACGACGCCCTGTCCCGGGTGTACGTCCGGCGCGGTGCGATCCGCGACCCGGGCGCGGCCGAGGCCTACGTCCGCCGGGCGATGGTCCGCACCCACGTCTCGCGGTGGCGGCGCACCCGCCGGGAGGTGCTGACCTCGCTGCTGCCGGACTCCCCGGTGGCCGCGGTGGACCCCGGGGACGAGGAACTGGAGGGGGCGCTGCGGTCGCTGCCGCCCCGTCAGCGGGCGGCGGTGGTGCTCCGGTACTACGCGGACCTGTCGGTGGCCCAGGTGGCCGAGGAACTCGGCTGCTCGACCGCGACGGCGAAGACCCATCTGGCGCGCGCGATGAAGACGCTTCGGCAGGAACTGGCGCTGGCGAAGGAGACCGTGGGCCATGGTGGTTGAGAACGGGGACGACCGGATTGGCGCGGGCGGTGCCGGGGACGGCTTCGAGGAGGCACTGGTCGTCCGGCTCGGGGCGCATGTGCAGGGGGTCGGGGGAAGCCCGCCGCTGGCGATCCTGCGGGCCGCGGGACGACGCCGGGCCCGTCGGGGTGTGCTGCTCCGGGTGGCCGCGGGGGCGGCGGTGCTGCTGGTCGGGGTGGGGGCGCTGACGCAGCTGGAGTCCTCTGCGGGCGCCGGACCGGCGGAGCCGGCCTGGGCCGGTGAGAGCGGGTCCGACGACCCGGGCGGACCGGGGGGCGTCTGCCAGTACGGGCCCGCCACGCTCCGCGCGTTCACCTGGCAGCAGATCCCCAACCTGGAACCGACTCCCCCGCCCCGGGCGATACGTTCGAGCCTGGAGCGGAGCGCCCGCCACACCCGGGTGGTGGCCAACGCGGTCAGGAGCTTCGGCGAGAAGATGTACCCGGAGTCCTGGTTCGGCGCCTGCAGTGACCTGGGGACGAATACGGTCTACGTCATGCGGGCGCCGGGGAGCGACCTCGACACCGCGCTCGCGAAGGCCGTCCCGCACCCGGGTGTCACCCTTGAGTTCGTGGACGTGGCCGGCTCGCGGAAGTACTACGACGCCATGGCGGGGTTCATCAAGTCGACGGATGTCGCCTACTGGGCCGAGCGGAACGTGACGATCTCCGACGTCCGGATCTCGGAGGACGGCACCGGACTGATCGTCTTCACCGAGCAGGCCGAGGCGGCCCGCGCGGAGATCCTGGCCCGGTACGGGGCGGAGCTGGTGATCGAGGTGAGGCCGCGCTACTGACGGGCGCACAGGGGGAGAGCACGGGGGACACGGGGGCGAAGGGCCCCGCGGCGGGTGCCGCGGGGCCCTTCGGTGTCTGTTCCGGCGGAACCCCGCCGCCCGGTCAGCCGGTGTTGCGCAGGCCGGCGGCGATGCCGTTGACGGTCAGCAGCAGCGCCCGGGCCCGCAGCGGGTCCTCGTGGCGGCCGGTGGCGGCCTCCTCGCGCTGCCGGCGCAGCAGCGCGACCTGGAGGTAGGAGATCGGGTCGAGGTAGGCGTCGCGGACGGCGAAGGTCTGCTTGAGCACCGGGTTGTGCTCCAGCAGCTCGTTCTCCCCGGTGAGGCGGAGCACCTCGCGCAGGGTGAGGTCGTGCTCGGCCTGGATCTGCTCGAAGACGTGGTGCAGCTCGGCGGGCACCAGCTGCTCGACGTAGTGGCGGGCGATCCGCAGGTCGGTCTTGGCCAGCGTCATGGCGACGTTGGAAAGGAAGTTGCGGAAGAAGTGCCACTGGCCGTACATCTCGTCGAGCACGTCGCCCAGGCCCGCCTCGCGGGCGGCGGCCAGGCCGGCGCCGACGCCGTACCAGCCGGGCACGATCTGGCGGGACTGGGTCCAGCCGAACACCCACGGGATGGCCCGCAGGCCGTCCAGGCCGGCGCCGGAGTCGGGGCGGCGGGACGGGCGGGAGCCCAGGTGCAGCGAGGCGAGCTGGTCGACCGGGGTTGCGGCGAAGAAGTACTTCGGCAGGTCGTCCTGCTCGACCAGGGCCCGGTAGGAGGTGTGCGCGGCCTCGGAGACCCGGTCCATGGCGGCGTCCCAGCGGGCCAGCTCCTCGGGGGCCTGGCGCGGGGCGGTGTGCAGCGCGGAGGCGGCCAGCGTGGCGGAGAGGGTCAGTTCGAGGTTCTCCCGGGCCAGCGAGGGCAGCAGGTACTTGTCGGAGATGACCTCGCCCTGCTCGGTGACCTTGATCTCGCCCTCCAGGGTGCCCCACGGCTGGGCCAGGATGGCCTCGTGCGAGGGGCCGCCGCCGCGGCCGACGGTGCCGCCGCGGCCGTGGAAGAGCCGCAGCCGGATGCCGTAGCGGTGGGCGACGTCGCGCAGCTGGCGCTGGGCGCGGTGGATCTCCCACTGGGAGGTGGTGATGCCGCCGAACTTGGAGGAGTCGGAGTAGCCGAGCATGACCTCCTGGACGTCGCCGCGCAGCGAGACGAGCAGCCGGTAGGAGGGGTCGGAGAGCATCTCGTCGAGGATCCGGTCGGCCTGCTGCAGCTCGTCGGTGGTCTCCAGCAGCGGCACGATGCCGATCTTGGCGATCCCGGCGTGCAGGTCGATCAGGCCGGCCTCACGGGCCAGCACGGTGGCGGCGAAGACGTCGTCGGCGCCCTGGCACATCGAGATGATGTACGACTCGACGATCTCGTCGCCGAAGCGCTCGAAGCCCTCGCGGATGGTGGTGAAGACGCCGAGGGTCTTGGCGCCGGCGGAGTCCAGCGGGGCCGGGGTGGGGGCGAGCGGGCGGCGCGAGCGCAGCTCCTTGGCGAGCAAGCGCTGGCGGTACTCGCGGGGCATGTCGGCGTAGCGCCAGGCCTCCTCGCCGAGCCGGTCGAAGAGCTGGCCGAGCGCGTGGTGGTGGGCCTCGGCGTGCTCGCGCACGTCCATGGTGGCGAGCTGCAGGCCGAACGCCTCGATGGTGCGGATGGCGCGGGCGAGCCGGCCGTCGGCGATCAGCTCGCCGCGGTGGGCGCGCAGCGAGTCCTGGATCATCCGCAGGTCGGCGATCAGTTCGCGGGTGCCGAGGTAGTCGCGGCCCTCGACGTGCGGGGTGCCGCCGGCCAGGCGCTCGCGGGTGTTCTCCAGCTTGAGCCGGATGCAGGTGGCCTTGAGACGGTACGGCTCCTCGGCGTTCATCCGCTTGTAGCGCGGGCTCAGTTCGGGGAGCAGGTGGAGGTCGCTGTTGAGCGAGGCGAGCAGTTCGACGGAGGCGCCGGCCAGCCGCTCCGAGGTGGAGAGGGTGCTGCGCAGGTCGTCGATGGCGGCGAGGGCGTCCTTGATGCCGTACTCGTGCTGGAGGTTGAGGACGTCCCAGGTGACCTGCGGGGTGACGTTGGGGTTGCCGTCCCGGTCGCCGCCGATCCAGGTGCCGAAGGTGAGCGGGCGCACGCCGTCGGGCAGTTCCAGGCCGACCCGGGCGAGTTCCTCGTGCAGCTCCTCCAGGACCTGCGGGACGGCGTCGCGGTAGAGCTCGTCGAGGTAGTAGACGGCGTTGCGGGCCTCGTCGGTGGGCTCCGGGCGGGCGATGCGCAGCTCGTCGGTCTGCCAGAGCAGGTCGATCACCTCGGCGAGGCGGCGGTCGGCCTGGCGGCGGGCGGAGCTGGTGCGGGCCGGGTCGGCCTGGGAGAGGCCGGCGGCGATCTCCTCGCGGTGGATGCGGTCGAGCAGTTCGCCGATCCGGCGCAGCTTGTTGAGGACGCTGCGGCGGGCCGCCTCGGTCGGGTGCGCGGTGAAGACCGGGCGGACGGCGAGGTGGGTCAGGGTGTCCTTGAGGTGCTTGGCGTCGGCCTCGGCCAGCTGGTCGGCGGTCTGCGCGAGCAGCGAGCCCTCGCGGGCGCGGCGGGTGGCGAACTCGCGGCCGCGGTGCACCTGCTCGGTGACGTTGGCGAGGTGGAAGTAGGTGGAGAAGGCGCGCACCAGCTTGGCGGCGGTCTCCAGATCGATGTCGGAGAGCAGTTCGGCGGTGGCCTCGCCGTTGGTGCGGCTGAGCAGCCGGACCTGTTCGACCAGGCCGAGCAGCTGGGGACCTTCCTGGCGGACCAGCGTCTCGCCGAGCAGGTCGCCGAGGCGACGGATGTCCGCGCGCAATGCGGCGTTGTCGGCGACCACGGGGGTCGGGTTGTCCGCCTGGCTGGGGACCGGAGCGGTCACGGCTGGCTCCCTCGGGGTGGTGGGGTGTTCGGCAACGGCTCATCGTCACAGGGCTGCCCCGCGTGTGGCGGGTGTGACGCGTGCGGACCGCGCTGTCCGACGCGACCAGCATAGGTGTCGGCCGGGGCGCTGTCCGCGAAGTGGCCGGATGGCGGACAGCCATGCCCCCGGACCGTATGTGGTCTGGACCACTTGGGGCCGGTCTGCGGCCGCTCCGCGGTCGCTCCGGGGGCGTCCGGGCCGGGGGCCGGGCGGCGGCCGGGCGGGTTCTCGGCGCGACCCGGTGGGGACGGGCCCGGGGCGCGCCGTAGTCTGTGGGGCATGAGCAAGTCGCCTGGGGAGCGCACGCGGGACCGGTCGTCGTTCTTGTGGTGGCGGCGGCGGCGCAGCGCCCTCCTGGACGCCGGGCTCGCCGCCCTGGCGGCGCTGGAGTGCGCCGGCAGTTCGATCGCGAACGTCGGCAGCCGGGTCCACCTGGGCGCGGCGGCGGAGATCGTGCTCGGGGTGTTCGCCGCGATGGCGGGCGCGAGCCTGGTGCTGCGGCGGCGCTGGCCGGCCGTCCCGGTGGTGGTCGCGCTGCTGGTGATGCCGGCCGTGCCCGGCATGGTGCTGCTGCTGGTGGCGCTCTTCACACTGGCCGAGACCTGGGAGTGGCCCTCGCGCCGCCGGCGGGTGGTGGCGCTCTCCGCGCTCGCCTACGCCGAGGCGGCCGGGGTGATCCTGATGTCGATGCTCAACCCCGGCGAGTCGGTGACCGACCAGCCGCCGTTCTGGGGCCAGCTGGTGTTCTCGCTGCTGGTGGCGGCCGGCGCGACCGCGGCTCCGGTGGTGACCGGCCTGTACGTCGGCGCGCGGCGGCGGCTGATCGATTCGCTCCAGGACCGCGCGCACGGCCTGGAGGCCGAGCTGGACCTGCTGGCCGAGCAGGCCAGGGAGCGCGCCCGCCGGGCCAGGCTGGAGGAGCGCACCCGGATCGCCCGCGAGATGCACGACGTGGTCGCGCACCGGGTCTCGCTGATGGTGGTGCACGCCGGGGCGCTGGAGCGGATCGTCGTCAAGGACCCGGAGAAGGCGACGCAGAGCGCCAAACTGATGGGCGAGGTCGGCCGGCAGGCGCTCAACGAGCTGCGGGAGATCCTCGGCGTGCTGCGGATGTCCGACGAGAGCGCGCCGGAGCCGGACGTGCTGTCCGGGCTGCCGCGGCTGGTCGACCAGTCCCGGGCGGCCGGAATGGCCGTCACCCTGACCGTCAGCGGCAGCCGGCAGGAGTTCACCGGCGAGGCCGAGCAGACCGCCTACCGGGTGGTGCAGGAGGGGCTGACCAACGCCCACAAGCACGCCGGCGGCGCGCAGGTGTCGGTGCTGCTCGCCTACGCGCCGAACGGCGTGCGGGTGAGCGTGGTGAACGCCTGCCCGGGCGGTGAGCGGGCCGCCGCCGCGCTGCCCAGCGGCGGCAACGGGCTGGTCGGGATGCGCGAGCGGGTGGTCGCGCTCGGCGGCACCTTCTCGGCGGGGCCGGAGCGGGACGGCGGGTTCCGGGTGGAGGCGGTGCTGCCGTCCCGGCTGGCGGTCCGCCGGGACCGGCTGGTCTGAGTCCCCGGTCCGTCAGACCTCGTCGGCGGTGCGCAGCCGTTCCGGGGCGGTGCCCAGGACCAGCGCGCTGATCGCCTGGTCGACGCCGGGGCCGAGGTACCACTCGCCGGTGTGGTCCAGGCTGTAGACCCGGCCCAGCTCGTCGATCGCCAGCAGCGCCTGCCCGTACGACTCCTCGCCCAGCGGGGCGATCCGGACGTCCAGGGCGCGGCCCAGGTCGGCCAGGGTGCGCGGCAGGTGCAGGCCGCGCAGCGGGTCGATCAGGAACGGGGTGCGGGCCAGCTGCCGGCCGGGCCCGGTCAGGTCGAAGGCGAGGCCGCCGAACTCGGCCCAGGCCTCCACCGCCGCCGGGAACACCGCGTGCTGGACGCCGGCCGGGCTGCCGTGGCCGACCAGGGCGTCGGCCCACTCCTCGGCCTGCCGGATCTGCCAGCGCCCGGGGTGCCAGCCGGCCGCCTTGAGTTCGGCGGCGACGTCGGCCGGGAAGCGCGGGCGGGTCCGCGGCGCGGGACCGCCGAGCACGGCCGAGGGCGGGGACGGGGAGGGGGCGGGCGGATTCAGGACGGGCTCCGGTGGCTCGGGGACGGGGGACGGGCGATGCGCCGCACGGCCGGCACGGGCGGCCGTCCGGCGGACCGGTCAGCCGGCGGTGGCCGGGCCGACCGCGACGCTCTGGACGGTGAAGTGCTCCAGCAGCGGAGCGCAGGAACGGCAGGGCGGCGCATGGGTGCCGTGCGCGGGATCGTGCTCCTCGCGGATCCGTACTGTGGTCAGCCGGGCGCCCTTGAGCGCCTTGCGGGCCTCGTGCAGGGTCATCGGCTTGCGGGCGGCGCGCTTGGAGCGCCGGCCGTCCACCGCCGTCAGGTACCGGGAGAGCAGGACCGCCTCCGGGCAGCGGCCGGTGAAGCGCTCGCGGTGCTCCGGCGGCAGCGCGTCGAGGAAGTCGCCGACCAGCGGGTGCAGGACCGGGCGGCGGTCCGACTTGTCGCCGGCCAGGGTCTGCACCTCGCCGCCCTTCAGCGAGAGCGCGGCGGCGACGGCGGGCAGCAGGCTGTCGCGGTGGTGGCGCAGCACCGGCGGCCCGGCCGGTTCCCCGGTGGTCATGGCGCGCCCTCCTCGTCGTCCCGCTGGTCGTTCGTCCGCCTCCCGCCCGGCCCTTCCGCCCGGCCCGGTGGTGGCACGGCTGTCAGGGGCCAGCCTGTCAAACGACACTGACAACCGCACATCCGGGGTGCGGAGGGCGGAGCCGACCGGCGGACGGGCACGGGACGTTGGCCGGATCGGCACGGCATCATCACGACTCGTCCCCGGTTTTCCCGAATCCGCCCCCGGTGGCCGCGGTGGCCGGTAGCGTTCCAGCAGCGAGCGAGGGGTCGGCCGGTCCGGTGGGGGTGCCGGGGGGAGACGGCAACGCCTGCGCTTGCCACGGCCGTTGGGGCCGCCGGGGCCGGGGGGCCCTGACGCCTAGCAAGGGGGGTCTTGCGATGACGGAAACCGCCAACGAGGCACCGGGCGAGCACGTGCCCACGCCGGGTACACCGCCGCAGCCGGTGCCCGCGCACCGGATCGGGATCGCGGTGGTCGGGGCCGGCTACTGGGGGCCGAACCTGGTCCGCAACGCGCAGCAGACACCGGCGCTGCGCCTGCACTGGCTCTGCGACCTGGACGAGGCGAAGTCCCGCCGGGTGCTCGGCGAGTACAGCACCGTCCGCGCCACCACCTCGTTCGCGGAGGTGCTGGCCGACGAACGGGTCGCCGCGGTCGCGGTGGCCACCCCGGCGGCCGCGCACTACCGGCTGGTCCGGGCCGCGCTGGAGGCCGGCAAGCACGTCCTGGTGGAGAAGCCGATCACCACCTCGGCCGCGGAGGCCGCCGAGCTGGTGGCGCTCGCCGAGCAGCGCGGCCTGGTGCTGATGTGCGACCACACCTTCTGCTACACCCCGGTGGTGCGCCGGATCCGGGAACTCGTGCACGGCGGGGAGATCGGCGACGTCCAGTTCTTCGACTCGGTGCGGATCAACCTCGGGCTGGTCCAGCCGGACGTCGACGTGCTCTGGGACCTCGCCCCGCACGACCTGTCGATCCTGGACTTCGTCCTGCCGCCGGGTGTCGAGCCCGTCGGCGTCTCCGCCCAGGGAGCCGACCCGATCGGCGCCGGCCGGGCCTGCGTCGCGTACCTGACGGTCCGGCTGAGCAACGGCGCGCTGGCGCACTGCCACGTCAACTGGCTCTCGCCCACCAAGGTGCGCACCACGCTGATCGGCGGCTCGCGGCGCACCCTGGTCTGGGACGACCTCAACCCGCAAGCCAGGCTCGCGGTCCACGACCGCGGCGTGGACCTCACCCCGCCCGACGAGCTGACCGACGCGATCCGCCACCAGGCGCTCATCTCGTACCGGGTCGGCTCGATGGTCGCCCCCGCCCTGGTCGAGCAGGAGGCGCTGCGCAACGTGATGGCCGAGTTCGCCGCCGCCATCACCGAGGGCCGCGCCCCGCTCACCGACGGCCGGGCCGGCCTACGGGTGCTCCAGCTGCTGGAGGCGGCCTCGCTCAGCCTCGAACTCGGCGGTGCCACCGTCCCGGTGGGCATCGGCCTCGACTCCGCACTGTCCGAAGCTCAGGAAAGGGCCGCCACCCGGTGAACGCTGTACAGATCGAGGGCTCCCGCTGCCTGGTCACCGGAGGGGCCGGCACCATCGGCTCCACCGTGGTCGACCAGCTGATCGAGGCCGGCGCCCGCGAGGTGGTCGTGCTCGACAACTTCGTCCGCGGCCGGACGGCCAACCTCGGGTACGCCCAGCGGATCGCCGCCCCCGGGCAGCTGCGCGTGGTGGAGGGCGACATCCGCGACCGCGCCCTGCTGCGCCGGCTGCTCGACCCGGGCACCGACCTGCTCTTCCACCTGGCCGCGATCCGGATCACCCAGTGCGCCACCGAGCCCAGGCTGGCGCTGGAGGTCATGGTGGACGGCACCTTCGACGTGGTCGAGGCCGCCGCCGAGACGGGCGTCGGCAAGGTGGTCGCCTCGTCCACCGCCTCCGTCTACGGCCTCGCCGAGGTCTTCCCGACGCCCGAGACCCACCACCCCTACAACAACGACACCCTGTACGGGGCGGCCAAGGTCTTCAACGAGGGCCTGCTGCGCTCCTTCCACGCCATGGCCGGCCTGGACTACGTCGCACTGCGCTACTTCAACGTGTACGGGCCGCGGATGGACGTGCACGGCCGGTACACCGAGGTGTTCATCCGCTGGATGGACCGGATAGCCGCCGGCCGGCCGCCGCTGATCTTCGGCGACGGTGCCCAGACCATGGACTTCGTCTACACCGAGGACATCGCCCGGGCCAATCTGCTGGCCGCCGCCGCGCCCGTCACCGACCGGGTCTACAACATCGCCAGCGCGAGCGAGGTCTCGCTGCGCGGGCTGGCCGACGCGCTGCTCGGCGCGATGGACCGCACCGACCTGGGCGTCGAGCACGGCCCGGCCCGGGACACCGCCGGCGGCGTGGTCCGGCGGCTGGCGGACATCGGCGCCGCCGAGCGCGACCTCGGCTGGAAGCCCGAGCTGGGCCTCGACGAGGGCCTGCGCCGGCTGGTCGCCTGGTGGCGCGAGCAGTAACCGCGCCGTCGTTGCCGGCCCCCGTTCCGGTCACCGTCCCTCGTTCTTGTTCCCGTTCCCGTTCCCGTTCCTCGTCCCCTCGTACCGAGCACGCCCGAGTCAGCCTTCGGAGCACCCCTGTGTCCAGCAACCCCGTTCCGTCCACGATCCCGGTCATGGTGCCCTGGCTCGGCGAGGAGGAGGCCGAGGCCGCCGCCGAGGCGGTCCGCTCGGGCTGGGTGGCCCAGGGCCCCCGGGTCGCCGCGTTCGAGCGGGCCTTCGCCGAGCACCTCGGCGTCGAGCACGCGGTCGCGGTCTCCTCCTGCACCACCGCGCTGCACCTGGCGCTGATCGGCGCGGGCGTCGGGCCGGGCGACGAGGTGGTCGTCCCCTCGCTCTCCTTCATCGCCACCGCCAACGCCGTCACCTACGTCGGCGCGGTGCCGGTCTTCGCGGACGTCGACCCGGCCACCGGCAACCTCACCGCCGACACCGTCGAGCCGCTGCTCACCGCACGGACCAGGGCGGTGATCGCGGTCGACCAGGGCGGGGTGCCGGTCGACCTGGACGGCATCCGGGCCGCCGTCGAGCCGCGCGGAGTCACCGTCGTCGAGGACGCCGCCTGCGCGGCCGGCTCGGTGTACCGGGGCCGGCCGGCCGGCGCGGGCGCCGAACTCGCCGCGTACTCCTTCCACCCGCGCAAGCTGCTGACCACCGGCGAGGGCGGCATGGTCACCTGCCGGGACGGCGAAGTCGCCACCCGGCTGCGGCGGTTGCGCGAGCACGGGATGAGCGTCTCGGCGGCCGACCGGCACGCGGCGGCCGGCGGCGCGAGCCTGCTGGAGACCTACGACGAGATCGGCTTCAACCACCGGATGACCGACATCCAGGCCGCCGTCGGCCTGGTGCAGCTGGGCAAGCTGCCCGCGATGGTCGCCCGGCGGCGCGAACTCGCCGCCCGCTACCGGGAGCTGCTGGCCGGCACCGGCTTGCGGCTGGTCGAGGATCCGGCGCACGGCACCACCAACTACCAGTCCTGCTGGGTGCTGCCGCCGGACGGTGCCCCGGAGCGCGCCGAGCTGCTGGCCCGGCTCGCCGGGGCCGGGGTCTCGGCCCGGCGCGGCATCATGGCCGCCCACCTGGAGGCCCCGTACAAGGGGACCGCCCGGGTGCCGCTGCCCGCCACCGAGCTGCTCACCCGGCGCTCGCTGATCCTGCCGCTGTACCACGCGCTGACCGAGGAGCAGCAGGACCGGGTGGTGGCCGCGCTGCGGGCCGCGCTCGGCTGAGGCCGCGGCCCGCCCGTTCGTCTGCTTGACCGCTTGACCGCTTGACCGCTTGACCGCTTGCCCGCTTGCCCGCTTGACCGCTTGTCCGTTCGTCCGCCCGCCATTGCCCGCCGACCGGCCCAGGGGAGACCACAGGATGACCACCGACCAGCCCGTCCCGCTCGTCGACCTGGCGGCCGCGCACACCGAGATCGAGGCGGAGGTCCGGGCCGGCTTCGACCGGGTGCTCGCGAGCGGCGGCTACGTCAAGGGACCGGAGGTGGCCGGCTTCGAGGAGGAGTACGCCGCCTTCTCCGGCGCCCGGCACTGCGTCGGCGCCGCCAACGGCACCGACGCCCTCGAACTGGCCCTGCGCGCCCTCGACCTGCCGCCCGGCGGCGGTGTGGTGCTGCCCGCCAACACCTTCGTCGCCACCGCCGAGGCCGTCCAGCGGGCCGGCCTGCGCCCGGTGCTGGTCGACGCCGACCCCGAGCACCTGCTGATCGACCCGGCCCGGGTCGCCGAGGTGCTCGCCGACGCCGTCGCGCTGCTGCCCGTCCACCTCACCGGCCAGCTCGCCCCGATGGCGCCGCTGCTCGAACTGGCCGGCGGACGGCCGGTGGTGGAGGACGCCGCGCAGTCCCAGGGCGCCCGGCAGGACGGCCGGGCCCTGCACGGCAGGATCGCCGCGACCAGCTTCTACCCCGGGAAGAACCTCGGCGCGTACGGCGACGCGGGCGCCGTCGTCACCGACGACGACGACCTGGCCGCCGCCGTCCGGCTGATCGGCGACCACGGCTCGGCGCGCAAGTACGCGCACGAGCGGTTCGGCTTCAACTCCCGGATGGACGCGCTGCAGGCCGTCGTGCTGCGGGCCAAGCTGCGCCGGCTGGCCGGCTGGAACGAGGCCCGGCGGGCCGCCGCCGCCCGCTACGACCGGCTGCTGGCCGGGCTGGACGGCGTGTCGGCGCCGCGCACCGCGCCCGGCAACGAGCACGTCTGGCACCTGTACGCGGTCCGGGTGGGCGCCGGCCGCGGGCGGCGGGACGCGCTGCTCGCCGCGCTGAACGAGGCCGGGATCGGCGCGGGCGTGCACTACCCGGTGCCGGTCCACCTGCAGCCGGCGTTCCGGCACCTCGGGCACGGCGAGGGCGCGTTCCCGGTCGCCGAGCGGGCCGCCGGGGAGCTGCTGACGCTGCCGCTCTACCCGCAGATCACCGCCGGGCAGCAGGAGCGGGTGGTGGAGGCGCTGGCCAAGGCACTCGCGGCCTGAGCCGCGGCGCGCGCCGTCCCCGTACCGCTCGCCCCGGGTCGCGCGCGGGCGTGCCGGGCGGGGGGCCGGGTCGCGCGCGCACCCCCTACGCTGGTTGCCGACAGGCGCACCGAGAACATGCAGCAGCCAGTGGGGGCTCCCAGATGACGACAGGTCGGCCCGGCGTCGCCGCCGCACCGAACGCGGCGTACGCAGGTCAGGTGGTGCACTTCCCGGACCCGGTCCGTGCGGAGCGGCACCCCGCCGGGGTCCGGGTGGACGAGTACGGCTACCCGGACTTCGGCCCGTACGCCGCCGCGGCGGCCGAGGTCGCCGACCCGCCGGCCGGCTTCGGCGTCGACGAGCTGCGGCTGACCGACTACGTCTCGGCCAACGTCGCGCAGTTCACCCAGGGCCATCCGCTCTGGGCCGACCTGGAGACCGCCGTCGCGACCCCGCCCGGCTGGACCTGGCACCACGCGGTCGGCCGCGCCGCGCCCGGATGGCGGCGGATGGAGCTGGTCCCGGTCGAGGTCAAGGCGCTGCTGCGGCACCACGGCGGCCTGGCGACCTCCTCCGCCGACCACGCGCGCCGCGGCACCCGGCCGTTGCAGGAGAAGCGGCCGGTGCACTTCTCGCTCGCCAAGGACGGCGGCGACCCGATCGGCGTCTCCGAGGACCTCGTGCAGCGGGCCGAGGAGCGGCTCGGGTACCGGCTGCCCGGCGCCTACCGCACCTTCCTCAAGCTCGGCGGCGGCCGCGCCCCGGTCGGCGTGGCGCTCGACGCGGAGCTCGGGCTGCTGCTCGACCAGCCGTTCCTGACGCTCACCGAGGAGTACGGCACCACGGACGTCGTCTACGCCAACAAGTGCCTGCGCGACCACCTCACCAAGGACTACCTGGGCATCGCCTACGCCCAGGGCGGCATCGTGGCGCTGAAGGTGCGCGGCGAGCGGACCGGGTCGGTCTGGTTCTGCCTCTACGACGACGCCCGGGACACCGGTGCGCCGGAGGCGGCCGAGGACCGGGTCGGGCGGCTGCTGCTGCCCTGCGGGGAGGACTTCGACGACTTCCTGCTGCGGCTGGCGGGGAGCCCGGCGGAGCTGGAGACGGTGGCCGGGCTGATGGTGGACGGCGGCTTCGCCCGTGCCGTCCCGGTGGGCTGACGTGGCGGCGTCGGGCCGTGCGGCCCGGACGGTCGCCGAGGGCGTGGAACGAGCGGGGACGATGGGGACAGGGGTGAACCGGGCGTGGTGACGTACGCGCAGGCGCATGAGCTCGCCGAGGAGTGGATCAACGGCGGGGTGCTGCGGGAGCGGCAGCGCGAGGTGCGGGTCCGGGAGTTCGACCTGGGCTTCGTCTGCTGGGCGGTGCAGCCGGGTGACGGCGCGGCGCCCGCCGAGGGGGAGGCCCGGCTGGTGATCGCCCGGGACTCCGGCGCGAGCACGCTCTGGCCCGCACTGCCCGTCAACGAGGTGGTCCGGCAGTACGAGGAGGCCTACGGGCGCCCGGTCGCGGCCAATCCGGCCGGTGCGGCCCGGCCCGCGCCGGGGCCGGTCGAGGCGACGTCCTTCCTGCTCAGCCCGCCGCAGTGGCTGCAGGAGGCCGGTGCGGCGGCGCTCGCCGCGGAGGCGGAGCAGCTGGGGACGGGGGCTCCGCCCGTCGAGCCGCCCATCGAGCCGGCCGCCGAGCCGGTTGTCCGGGCCGCCGAGCCGACCGTTGCACCGGTGGCGCCGCCGGTTCCGCCCGCGCCGCCGGCCGCCCCGGTCGTGCCGCCCGCTGCTGCGCCGGGTGCCGCTGTGCCGGGTGCCGCACCGGGTGCCGGGCCCGTCGCCGCCGAGCACGGGGAGCCGCCCGCGCCCGCCGTCCTGACCACGCCGCCGGTCTCCGAGCGGCCCGCCGGGGACGCGCCGACCATGCTCGCCCCGCCGCCCGGCCACCGGGAGCCGGCCGCCGCGCCCGCCCCGCGTGCGGAGGTCGAGGCGGCGACCGTGCTGCTGCCGGACGGGCTGCGCACCAACGGCGCCGGCCTGCCCGGCGAGCCGCGGGCCGGTTCCGAGGCGGCCACCGTGCTGCTGCCCGAGGGCGGTCTGCCGGGGCTGGCGGGTCTGCCGGGTGCGCCCGGCGGTCCGGGCACGCCCGCGCCGGGGACGTCGGTGCCGCCGCAGGGCGCGCCCGTCCCGCCGCAGGCGCCGGCCGTGGAGCCCGCGCCGACGCTGCTGGCGCCGCCGGACGGTCCGCCGGGCATGGCGGGGCCGGCTGGTCTGCCGGGCGCGCCCGTCCCGTCGCCGGCCGTACCGCCGGCCGCGCCGTCGGTGGAGCACGCCCCGACCATGCTGGCCTCGCCCGACGGCCTGCCCGGCCTGGCGGGCCTGCCCGGCGCGCCCGCGCCCGGTGCTCCGGTGCCGCCGCCCGCCGACGCGCCGGCCGGTGGCCGCAACCCGGCGTCCGCCCCGCCGCCGCCCCCGCCCGCGGGTCTGCTCGGCGGCCCGTCCGGTCCCGGCGCGGGCTCCGCTCCCGTCGGCCTCGGCCGCAACCCCGCGTCCGCCCCGCCGCCGCCCCCGCCGCCCGGACTGCTCGGCGGTTCCGGCCCGGCCCCCGCCGCGTCCGGCGGTCGCGGCGCCTCCAGCGCCCCGCCGCCCCCGCCCCCGGCGGGCCTGCGGCCCGGCGACGCCCCGCCCGCCCCGCCCGCCGCGCCCGCACCGGGCGCCGGTGTGGCGTACGAGCGCACCCAGCTGGCGGGCGCGATCGACCCGGCGCAACTCGGCGCCCCCGCCGACCCGGGCACCCCGCCGTCCGGCGGCCCCGCCGTCCCGCCGCCGCCCGGCGCGGGCGCGCCCGTCGACGCACCGGGGGCCGGTTACGGCTACCCGGGCGGCCCGGCCCCCGTCGGCCCCCCGGCGCCCGCCCCGGCTCCGGCCGCCCCGCCGGCGCCCGTGCCCGGGCCGCCGCCGGCCGCCCCGGTGCCGCCCGGCGTACCCGCCGTCGGCCCGGGCTACTTCGCCGCGCTCAGCTACCGGGGCCCGGACGGCTCGGAGCAGAAGCTGCTGCACCGCAGCGAGCCCGGCACCCCGCACCCGGAGTGGAAGATCCTCCAGGACCTGCGGCGGCTGAACGTGCCGCCGGAGCAGGTGCTGGAGCTCTACACCGAGCTGGAGTCGTGCGACCTGCCCGGCGGGTACTGCAACCGGATGATCGCCGCCTCCTGGCCGAACGTCCGGCTCACCCACACCGCCGACTACGGCCGCGACCACCACTCCCGGCAGGCCGGCATGGCCCAGCTGCTCGACCACCTGGACGAGCTGCACCAGCTGGCCTCCGGCCAGCAGCGGGTCCGGCCGTTCCGGGTGCCGCTGCCCGCGCCGGGCACCGTCCCGCCGCTGCCGCCGCTCGCCCCGCAGCAGCTCGCCTCGGAGCTCGGCCAGGCCTTCGGGCCGAACGTGTTCCGCTTCGAGCAGCGCGCGGTGGCCCGTCAGGGCGTGCCCGAGCCGGTGGCGCAGACGCTGATGTGGGCGGGCCTGCCGCGCGACTTCGGACCGTTCTTCTGGGCGCAGGCCCAGGAGGGCCGGCCGATCCCGACGCTCGCCGAGCTGGCCGCCGAGCGCGGTCTGCCGGGCGGCCCGGACTTCGGCGGTTACCTGGTGCTCGGCAACGACTACGGCCGGCAGCTCTGCGTGCAGTACGGCACCGCGCACGTGGTCGCGGTGGACCTGGAAGGAACCGGCGAGCCCCCCCGGTTCGTCAACACCGGTGTACCGGAGTTCGCCCGTTCGCTGGCCCTGCTGGGGCGGATGTGGCGGCTGCGGTACGGGCTGACCCCGGACCAGGCCGGTCGCTGGACGACCGACTTCCAGGCCCAGCTGGCCGCGATCGACCCGGCTGCGCTGCAGTCCGCGGACACCTGGTGGGCCGTGCTGCTGGAGCAGTTCTGGGACGGTCTGCTCTGAGCAGGCCGTGCCGGATCCGCGCAGGTGGCAGGGGGTCGTTCCGGTCTCCGGAACGGCCCCTTCGGCGTACCGGCGCGGCGGTGCCTCGTTGGGGTTTCGTCCAGATCCGCGCAAAATAGGTCAAGAGGATGGTCACTGTCGGCCATTCTCGACATGTTTCGATCCGTCCGACGCACGATTCCCGACCGGGTTCGCCGACCCGGTCCCCGAGCAGACCGATCCGTCCGATCATGGGCTCCGCAGCCCGCGACACGAGGGGAAGAGCCCATGAGCGACGCCGTCCCCCAGTACGGCTTCACCGTTGCCCGGCGCGGTTACGCGCCGGAGCAGGTCGACCGAGCCCTGACCGCGCTCACCGCGCAGCGCGACGAGGGGTGGGAACGGCTGAGCGTGCTCGGTGCCGGCCTCCGGGAGATGGAGCGCCGGCTGGCCGAGATCCAGCAGGCCGCCGCCGACGCCCCCGAGCCCGACTACCAGGTGCTCAGCGACGAGGCCGCCGGTCTGGCCCGGATGGCCGAGAACGAGGCCCGCGCCGTCCGCGACAAGGCCGAGCGGTTCGCCGAGGACCTCCGCGACGAGGTGTACGAGGCCGGCCAGGCACTCGACCGCGCCGCCAAGGAGTACGCCACCACCACCCGCACCGAGGCCGACGCCGCCGTGCGCCGCACCGACGAGCGCACCCGGGCCGAGGCGGAGACCATCCGGGCCGAGACCGACCGCGAGGTCCGGTCCGTCCGGGACGCCGCCACCGGGCACGCCGCCAAGGTCCGGGTCGCGGCCGCCGAGGCCTCCGAGCGGGCCGAGGCCAAGCTGGCCGAGCTGCGCCGCAAGGCCGACGAGATGTTCGCCGAGGCGCAGGCCGCGGCCGACGCCGAGGACTCGACGGTCTCCGCCACCGCCGAGCGGCGGGTCAAGGAGGCCGAGCAGTTCCGCGAGACGGTGCTCGGCCAGATCAAGCAGAGCGACGCCGAGGCGCAGGCCCGGGCGGACCAGCTGGTCGAGCAGGCCCGGCGCGAGGCCGAGCGGATCAACGCGGCCACCGAGCGCGAGCAGCGCGAGTACGCGACCAGGCTGGAGACGGTGCAGCAGCACCTCGACCACATCAAGGCGACGCTGGCCTCGCTCACCGGTGCCGCGGTCGGCGCGATCGAGCCCGCGGCGCTCGCGGCGGCCACCGCCGTCCCGGCCGAGGCCGTCCCGGCCGACCGCGCGCCGGCCGTCGGCGCGCCGGTGGACCGGGCGCCGGTGGTGGGCCGGGCACCGGTCGTGGACTCGGAGGCGGACACCGGGGAGATCCCGCTGCCGGTCCTCGCGGACCCGCGGGCCGACCTCCGCAAGGAGGCGCTCCCGGCGCCGGCGAGCGAGGCGGCCACGGCCGTGCTGCGGGTCACCCCGGGGCGGATCTCCCCGGCCCCGGCCCCGGCGGCCGCGGTCGCCACCGGCCCGGTGCCGCCGCGGCCGGCCACCCCGCCCCCGGCGCCGACGGACGCCGGGGAGGGCCCGGCCGCCCCGGCCGAGCGGCCGGCCGAGGAGGAGACCCGGATCATCCCGAAGATCGTGATCATCGACGACGGCAGTGACTACGCCACTCCGAACACGGTCGGCTACCACCGCCGCTGATCCGTTCCGCGGCCCGTCGGGCCCCGGGTGCCCTCCGGCGCCCGGGGCCCGACCCGTTCGCGACGGGTCCGTCCGGCGCCCCGGGGCTCACGGGGTGGGCCCGGCGTCCCCTTCGGCGAGCAGTCGGGTGAGCTTGGCGTCCTGGGCCCGGACGGCCTCGCGGTGGGCGTTCAGGGCCGGGCCGTTGCGGTCGATCTGCTGGCGCTGGTAGCCCGCCAGGACGGTGAACCAGATCCCGGCCAGGTTGCTGTCGGCGGTGCAGTCGGCGTCGGCCCGGGCGGCGGTCAGCTCGGCCGGGGTGGTCTCCGCCGCGGCGCGGAAGCGGTCCGGGAAGGTCGCCGGGTCGTCGGTCCGGAAGCCCGCGGCCGTCATGCAGGCGGCCCACCGCGCGGTCGCCGCCGTGACCCGTCCGTCCCGCCCGGTGGCGGCCATGGAGTCGGCGAAGAGCCGGCCGAGGAGGTCGGCCCCCGGCCCGGGCGGCGAGCCGATCCGTTCGGCGGCCTGCCGGTCGCAGTCGACCCGGGCGGTGTCGTAGGCCTCGCCGGCCCCGGCCGCCGGTCCGGTCACGACGCCGGGGACGTTCCGCCGGGGCGCGTGGAACCCCTGGGTGCCCGCGGCCTGCGCGCCGAGGTACCCCCAGGCGCCGGCCGGCAGGGCGGTGGCGTTGTCCGGCGGCCGGGCCTCCTGCAGACCGTCGCCGCCGAAGCCGGTGTAACCGGCCCGGCGCATGCACGAGACGACCAGCGCATTGCGGACCCGAATCTCCTTGACGGAGGCTTCGTCGTCGGCCTGATAAGCGGAAAGCGGAAGTCCGGTCATTCCGGCCCGGCCGGATTCCGGGGCTTTCGGTGCGTCGATCGCCGGCGGGGTCATGGTGGAATCCGCAGAACCTCCTCCGGAGGGTCCGGCGCAGCCTGTGAAAAAGGCCGATAAAACGACCGCCGTGGCGGTGGCGGTGAATCGTCCGAAATGCGGCGGGCGGGCCAAGCGGAAGCTCCGATCCTCAGGAACGGCAGGACTGTTCGGACCCTAGCGCATGCCTGTGCGGAGCGGCCTTCCGGGTGTCGCGGCCGTGCGGCTTGGCCGGAAAAGAACTGTTCGGTCGTGCGGCGTCATGTCAGCCTCTGGAGTCGCAGCCGCTACCCCTTCGGAGGGTTTCCATGATTCGCCGCACAAGTCTTTCGGAACGTTCTTCCGGGCATCGTCCAGGAAATGTCATGAGCCGCCGGATCGGCGCACTCGCCGTGCTCACCGCAGCGGCCGCGACGTTGCTGCCGGCCGCGAATGCCGAGGCCATCAACCGGATCGATTGTGGAAACCGCAACGATTTCGCGAAGGTCTACAACTACGGTTACGGCGGCTCGCTCTGTTTCGCGAACGACGGGTGGATGGCGGTGCGCATCTACAACGTCGACCGGATCGACGCCGGGAACAACAAGGTCATCACGTACCTGGGCAGTGGCATGGGCTCGTGGACCGTCTTCAACTGGGAGCAGTACGACTTCAACGGCCACGTGGGCCACGAGGTGACGATGTACGACATCAACCTCTCCCGCTGGTAGCGGCCGGGGGACGGGCCCCGCGGGGCCGCGCGGGCGAGGAGGCCCGCTGACCCGCGGTGCCGGGCGGGTGCGGTCGCCCGGCACCGTTCCGACGGGTCAGAGCACCTCGACCGAGGCCCCCGGGGCCAGCCGGCGCCGGCAGTCCAGTACGTACCGGGAATGGGCGGTGACCGCCTCGTAGTCGAAGTCGTCGTGGTCGGCGAGCAGCACCACCGCGTCCGCCGCCGCCAGCTCCTCCGGGCTCGCCTCCACCCGGCGAACCGCGCCGAACGGGTCCCCGTGCGGGTCGTGCTCGGCGGCGCGCTGGCCGGGGATCACCGGCTCGGGCACGTGCACCCCGACCACCACGTGCGGATCGGCGGCCCGGACCTCGGCGCCCATCCGGACCAGCAGCTCGGCGACCCGGGCGGCCGGCGTCTCCCGGGCGTCGCCGGTGTTCTTCTTGTACGCCAGCCCGAGCAGCAGTATCCGCGAGCCCTTGACCGAGCGCTGCCGCTCGTTCAGCGCCTCGGCGAGCCGGCGCACCACGTAGTCGGGCATGTGGCTGTTGACGTCGTTGGCCAGCTCGACGAACCGGAACGACTGGCCGAGCGCCCGCTCGACCCGCCAGGACAGGTAGGACGGGTCGATCGGCAGGCAGTGCCCGCCCACCCCCGGGCCGGGGGTGAACCGCAGATAGCCGAACGGCTTGGTGGAGGCCGCGTCGATGGCCTCCCAGACGTCGATGCCGAGGTCGTGCGCGAACATCGCCAGCTCGTTGACCAGCGCGATGTTCACATGACGGAAGGTGTTCTCCAGCAGCTTGGTGAGCTCGGCCTCCTTGCAGGAGGAGACCGGGACGGTCCGCTCGACCAGCCCGCCGTAGAAGCCCTCCACCGCCGCCAGCGACGCCGGGTCGACCCCGGAGACCACCTTCGGGGTGTTCTCCAGCCGCCAGGTCGGGTTGCCCGGGTCGATCCGCTCCGGGCTGTAGCCGAGGTGGAAGTCCCGCCCGGCGGTCAGCCCGGACCCCTGCTCCAGCAGCGGCGCGAGCAGTTCCTCGGTGGTGCCCGGGTAGGTGGTCGACTCCAGGACGACGCTCGCCCCGGGCCGCAGGTGCTGGGCGAGCAGGGCGGCCGAGGCCTCGATGAACGACAGGTCGGGCACGCCCTCGCGCAGCGGCGTCGGCACGGTGATCACCGCGATGTCGAAGCCCGCCACGTCGGACGGCTCGGCGGACGGCAGGTAGCTCCCGTTCTCCAGCAGCGGCCGCAGCCGCTCGGCCGGGATGTCCTCGACGTACGACTCGCCGACGGCCAGCCGTTTGATCCGGCGCTCGTCCACGTCGTAGCCGACCACCCGGTGCCCCACCTCGGCCGCGCGGACCGCGAGCGGCAGCCCCACGTAGCCCTGGCCTGCGATGACAACGCGCATGACGAAGAACCCCCTCCATCGCGACGCCCCCTGGCCCCTCCGGGCGTCCCCCACACGGTCTTCACATCAGGGTAGGGAGCGGGGCCCGACCGCGCGGGTTTTCCCGGGATTGCGCAAGCCGGGAGGCGCCGGGGAAGGAGCGCCGGGGAAAGAATGAGGCCGAGACCCGTGGCGTCCTCCAGGAAAGGACGCCACGGTTCCCGGCGCGTGGGCGGGCGCCCCCACCCAGGGTCGCCCGGCCTCGCACCCCCGACCCCCATCGGGTGTGCGACCGTGCCTTCCGCAGCCATCCCCCACGGTTGGGTGCGGCGGGCACATTCACCATGGTGCGCGATCTCCATGGACGGGCAGTGACAGGAGTATGTCCAGTTCGTGGCAGAACGCGACGGTCGGGAAACGGTCCGGCGAAACGAGCGGAGCGGCAGGCCGCGGCCGGTGGTTCGCCTGCGCCTGACCGCACCCCGCCCCGCCCCGGCCGTGTGCCGGGTGCGCGTCAGCCCCGCGGCGTACCCTGGAGACCCCCGGCCGCTCGGCGTGCCGGGCCGTTCGCGTTGCCCGGACGGGCCCCCGGCCCCAGGGCAGCACCAGCCACGGGACGAAGAAGAGACTCCAGATGAGCCTGACCGGACTGCTCGATGTCGTCGCGCGGGACGCGGCCCTCGCCGAGGCGATCGAGGCCGCGACCGCCACCGGTGCCGCGGCCGGCGGCCGCCGGCACCTCGACCTGGTCGGACCGCCCGCCGCCCGGCCGTTCGCGATCGCCGCGCTGGCCCGTGCGCTCGCCGGGCAGGCGGCCGGGGAGCGGGGCCGTCCGGTGCTGGCCGTCACCGCCACCGGCCGGGAGGCCGAGGACCTCGCCGCCTCGCTCCGTTCGCTGCTGCCGCCGGACGCGGTCGCCGAGTTCCCGGCCTGGGAGACGCTGCCGCACGAGCGGCTCTCGCCGCGCTCCGACACGGTCGGCCGTCGGCTGGCGGTGCTGCGCCGGATCGTCCACCCGCGCGCCGACGACGCCGCGGCCGGGCCGGTCCAGGTGATCGTGGCGCCGGTGCGCTCGGTGCTCCAGCCGCAGGTGAAGGGGCTGGCCGAGCTGGAGCCGGTGGCCGTCCAGCGGGGCGAGTCGCACGATCTTGAGGAGATCGCCCGCAAGCTTGCCGCCGCCGCCTACTCGCGGGTCGAACTGGTCGAGAAGCGCGGCGAGTTCGCGGTACGCGGCGGCATTCTGGACGTCTTCCCGCCGACCGAGGAGCACCCGCTGCGGGTGGAGTTCTGGGGCGACGACGTCGAGGAGATCCGGTACTTCAAGGTGGCCGACCAGCGCTCGCTGGAGATCGCCGAGCACGGTCTGTGGGCGCCGCCCTGTCGGGAGCTGCTGCTGACCGACGAGGTGCGGGCCCGGGCCGCCGAGCTGGCCGCCGAGCACCCGGGGCTGGCCGAGATCCTGGACAAGATCGCCGAGGGCATCGCGGTCGAGGGCATGGAGTCCCTCGCGCCCGTCCTGGTCGACGACATGGAGCTGCTGCTGGACGTGCTTCCGCTCGGCTCGGTCGCCGTGGTCTGCGACCCCGAGCGGGTCCGCACCCGGGCCGCCGACCTGGTGGCGACCAGCCAGGAGTTCCTGCACGCCTCCTGGGTGGCGGCCGCGGCCGGCGGCGACCGCCCGATCGACCTGGAGGCGATCGACGTCTCGGCCGCCTCGCTGCGCTCGCTCGCCGAGGTGCGCGAGCACGCCGCCGAGATCGGCCTGCCGTGGTGGTCGGTCAGCCCGTTCGCGACCAGCGACGCCGCGGTCCACGAGGTGCTGGAGTTCGACGCCAACACGCTGACCCTCGGCATGCACGCGGTTGAGGCGTACCGGGGCGACACCGCGCGGGCGATCGCCGACGCCAAGGAGCGGCTGGCCGCCGACTGGCGGGTCGTCATGGTCACCGAGGGGCACGGCCCGGCCTCGCGCCTCGCCGAGGTGCTCGGCAACGAGGGCATCCCGGCCCGGCTGGTCGCCGACCTGTCCGAGGCGCCGACCCGGGACGTCGTGCACGTCTCCTGCGGCTCGATCGAGCACGGCTTCGTCGACGAGGCGCTCAAGCTGACCGTGATCACCGAGACCGATCTGTCCGGCCAGAAGTCCTCCACCAAGGACATGCGGCGGATGCCGTCCCGGCGCCGCAACGCGATCGACCCGCTGGCGCTGGTGGCCGGCGACTACGTGGTGCACGAGGCGCACGGCGTCGGCCGGTACGTGGAGATGGTGCAGCGCACCGTGCAGGGCGCCACCCGCGAGTACCTGGTGCTGGAGTACGCGCCGGCCAAGCGCGGGCACCCCGGCGACCGGCTGTTCGTGCCGACCGACCAGCTCGACCAGGTCACCAAGTACGTCGGCGGGGAGGCCCCGACGCTGCACCGGCTCGGCGGCGCGGACTGGGCGAAGACCAAGCAGCGGGCCAAGAAGGCGGTCAAGGAGATCGCCGCCGACCTCATCAAGCTGTACTCGGCGCGGATGGCCGCGCCGGGCCACACCTTCGGCCCGGACACGCCGTGGCAGCGCGAGCTGGAGGACGCCTTCCCCTACGCGGAGACGCCGGACCAGCTGACCACCATCGCCGAGGTCAAGTCGGACATGGAGAAGTCCGTCCCGATGGACCGGCTGATCTGTGGCGACGTCGGCTACGGCAAGACCGAGATCGCGGTGCGCGCGGCCTTCAAGGCGGTGCAGGACGGCAAGCAGGTGGCGGTGTTGGTGCCGACCACGCTGCTGGTGCAGCAGCACTTCTCGACCTTCGCCGAGCGCTACGCCAACTTCCCGGTGAACGTGCGGGCGCTGTCCCGGTTCCAGACCGACAGCGAGGCCAAGGCCGTGCTGGAGGGGCTGTTCGAGGGCTCGGTGGACGTCGTCATCGGCACCCACCGGCTGTTCTCCTCGGAGACCCGTTTCAAGGACCTCGGGCTGGTGATCGTCGACGAGGAGCAGCGCTTCGGTGTCGAGCACAAGGAACAGCTGAAGAAGCTGCGGGCCAACGTGGACGTGCTCACCATGTCCGCGACCCCGATCCCGCGCACCCTGGAGATGGCCGTCACCGGCATCCGCGAGATGTCCACCATCACCACCCCGCCGGAGGAGCGGCACCCGGTGCTGACCTTCGTCGGACCGTACGACGAGAAGCAGATCTCGGCGGCGATCCGGCGTGAACTCCTGCGCGAGGGCCAGGTGTTCTACATCCACAACCGGGTCGAGTCGATCGACAAGGCGGCCGCCCGGCTGAAGGACCTGGTGCCCGAGGCGCGGATCGCCACCGCGCACGGGCAGATGGGCGAGACCCAGCTGGAGAAGGTGGTCGTCGACTTCTGGGAGAAGGAGTTCGACGTCCTGGTGTCGACCACGATCGTGGAGTCCGGCATCGACATCTCCAATGCCAACACGCTCATCGTCGAGCGCGGTGACACCTTCGGCCTCTCCCAGCTGCACCAGCTGCGCGGCCGGGTGGGCCGGGGGCGGGAGCGCGGGTACGCGTACATGCTGTACCCGCCGGAGAAGCCGCTGACCGAGACGGCCCACGAGCGGCTGGCCACCATCGCCCAGCACACCGAGATGGGCGCCGGTATGTACGTGGCGATGAAGGACCTGGAGATCCGCGGCGCGGGCAACCTGCTCGGCGGCGAGCAGTCCGGGCACATCGCGGGCGTCGGCTTCGACCTCTACATGCGGATGGTCGGCGAGGCGGTGGCCGAGTTCCGGGAGTCGCTGGCGGGCGGCGGCGAGCCGGAGGAGGAGCCGCTGGAGGTGAAGATCGAGCTGCCGGTCGACGCCCATGTGCCGCACGACTACGCGCCGGGGGAGCGGCTGCGGCTCCAGGCCTACCGCTCGATCGCGGCGGTCAACTCGGAGGACGACATCACCCAGGTCCGGGACGAACTGGTCGACCGGTACGGCAAGCTGCCCGAGCCGGTGGAGAACCTGCTGCTGGTGGCCGCGCTGCGGCTGTACGCGCGGCGGTGCGGCATCGCGGACATCACCCTGCAGGGCTCCAACGTCCGGTTCGGGCCGGTCGAGCTGCGGGAGTCGCAGCAGCTGCGGCTGAACCGGCTCTACCCGCGCAGCCAGGTGAAGGCGGCGACCCAGCAGCTGCTGGTGCCGAGGCCGTCCACCGGGCGGATCGGCGGCAAGCCGCTGGTCGGGCGGGAGCTGCTGGCGTGGTGCCGGGAGTTCCTGTCGACGATGTTCGACGACCTGGCGGGGGCCAAGAAGTAGCGGGCCCCCGGGGAGGGGTACGGCGGGAGGTGCGGCGGTTCCGGGCGATGAGCCCGGGACCGCCGTTGTCGTCGGCGGACCGATGGGCCAGTGGGATGGTGGGCCGGCGGGGCGTGTCGGCGGGCGTGCGGGCCGTGAACAGAGCCGTCAGCCGATCTTCCACTGGCCGACCTGGTCGGCGAAGCCGTTGTCCAGGGCGAACTGGACCTTGTCGAGCTTGGTGCCGTCGGGGACCTCGAAGACCACGAAGCCCTTGCCCGAATCGCCGGCGGCGATGTTGGTCGGGGTCTGGAAGGACGGGCCGGCCTTGGTCTCGGCGAACGTCGGGCCGTACGCCTGGCCCTGGTCGTCGATCAGCTTGGCGCTGCTCCACGGCGCCTCGCCGTACGCCTTGGAGCCGGTCGCCTTGATCTGGAACTGCACGGCGACGTAGTGCTTGCCGGCCGCCGCGGTGAGGTACTCGTTGCTGCTCGCGGCGGGGTCGACCACCTTCAGCGCGCTGACGTCGGCGGTGTTGCCCTTCTCCAGGGTGCCCTTGAGGGCGATGGTGTCGCCGACCTTGGCCGGGGCCTTGGCCGCCTCGGCGGGCTTGCTCTCGGCGGGCCTGGCCGGGGTGCCGTCGCCGGTGGCCGCCGGGGCCGGGGCGGCGGCGGTCTGCTTGGCCTCGGTGGAGACGGAGGTGCCGCCGGTGGAGTCGCAGGCCGTCGCGGTGAGGGCGACGAGCGCGGCGCCGGCCAGCAGGACGGCGGTGCGGCGGGTGCGGCGGATGGTGGCGGACATGGCTGTCTCCTTGGTCTCTGCGAATGCGCGGTTCCCGGTGCCGACCTGGCGTGCTGTCGACAGGAGAGATCACACCATGAGCTGTGAACCGAGTCAACAGGAATTCGTGAAACCTCTCCGTTCACGTGTGAACTGTCCGGCGGAAGGCGCTGGCTATGCTGTGTGGTCACACCGATGCCGCCGCCGCGTCGTCCGCCGCCGTCGTCGCCCGCTGCCGCCGCCGAAGGAGCACCCCATGCCGGACCGTCCCGAGGTGACCGCCGTCGAGATCGCCCGTCTCGCCGGGGTGGGCCGCGCCGCCGTCAGCAACTGGCGCCGCCGCCACCCCGACTTCCCCCGCCCGGTCGGCGGCACCGACAGCAGCCCGACCTTCGCGCTCACCGACGTCGAGTCCTGGCTCCGGGCCCAGGGCAAGATTGCCGAACTGCCGCTGCTCGAACGGGTCTGGCGGCTCGTCGAGACCCTGCGCGACCCGGGCGGCCACCCGGCCGCCCCGCTGGTCCTGGCCGGCTCCGTCCTGCTGCTGCACCACCGCGCGCCGGAGCGCTGGGGCACGCTCGCCGACCAACCGGACACCAGGCTCGCCACCGGGCTGCCGCGGGCCCTCGCCGACACCGCCCGCGCCGCGCTCGGCCCCGACGGCCCCGACGGCGCCGCCGGCCCGCGACAGCCCGGCCTGCTCGGCTCCACCGAACTGGACCTCGCCCGCCTGCTCGCCGAACTCGCCGCCGCGGCCGGCCCGGCCGGCGCCTTCGAACAGCTCCTCACCCGCTACGCCGAGGCCAACACCCGCCAGCTCAGCCCCACCCCGCCGGAGGCCGCCGAACTGCTCGCCGCCGTCGCCGGCGTCCCCGCCACCGTGCTCGACCCCGCCGCCGGCCTCGGCGCGCTGCTGCTCGCCCTGCCGCCCACCACCGACCGCTACGGCCAGGACGCCGACCCGGTCACCGCCGCGCTCGCCGGGCTCCGGCTCGCACTGCGCACGCCCGCCGCCGACCCCGCCCCGCTCCCGGTCGAGCTCCGCCCCGGCGACGCCCTGCGCGCCGACGCCTACACCGGCCACACCTTCGACGCGGTGCTCTGCCAGCCCCCCTACAACGAGCGGGACTGGGGCCACGACGAGCTGCAGTTCGACCGGCGCTGGCCCGGCGGCCTCGTCCCGCCGCGCGGCGAGTCCGAACTCGCCTGGGTGCTGCACTGCCTCGCCCACACCCGGCCCGGCGGGCTGGCCGCCCTGCTGCTCCCGCCGACCGTCGCCGCCCGCCGGGCCGGCCGCCGGGTCCGGGCCGAACTGCTGCGCTCCGGCGCGCTGCGCGCCGTCGTCGCGCTCCCGGCCGGCGCCGCGCCCCCGTACGGGGTGCCGCTCCACCTCTGGGTGCTGCGCGCCCCCCGCCCCGGCGACGACTTCCGCCAGGTCCTGATGCTGGACGCGGCCTCCGCCTCGCCCGGCTCGGCCGAGGCCGCCGAGGGCGGCCGCGACAAGGTCCGCTGGCCCGAGCTGCGCCGCACCGTCCTGGACGCCTGGCGGGCCTTCGACCTCGCCGCCCGCGAGGGCCTGCCGCTGCCCGCGGACCGCCCCGGCCGGCACCGGACCGTGGCGGCGATCGACCTGCTCGACGACGAGACCGACCTCTCGCCCGCCCGCCACGTCCCGCCGGCCGCCCCGCTCGGCGGCGCCGCCGGACTCTCCCACCTCGGCGGCCGGCTGGCCGAGCTGCTGGCCGGCCTCGCCGACCCCGCGGCACTGCTGCCCGAGCCGACCGGCGAAGCGGGTGGCGGCGCGGGCAGCGGTGGCGGCGCGGTTGTCACGCTGGGCGAACTGGTCCGCTCCGGGCTGCTGGAGGTGCACTCCTCCGGCACCGGCGCGCCCTCCCGCCCGGCCGACGCCGACCCGGGCGGCACCCCCGTCCTCACCGAGCAGGACCTGCTCACCGGCAGCGCCCCCGAGGCCGTCCTGGACCGGACCGCCGAAGCCGCCGACACCGCCCCACTGACCCGCCCCGGAGACGTCCTCGTCCCCGCCCTCGGCGGCGGCACCGCCCGCGTCGTCGGCCCGGACGGCCCGCCCGCCGGCGCCGCCCTCGGCCGCCAGCTCCACCTGCTGCGCCCCGACCCGGCCGCGCTCGACCCGGAGTTCCTGGCCGGCCACCTGCGCTCCACGGCCGCCGCCCGCCGGGCCGCCAGCCACGCCTCCACCACCACCCGCCTCGACATCCGCCGGGTCGAGCTGCCGCGCCTGCCGATCACCGAGCAGCGCAGGCTGGGCGCCGCCTTCGCCCGGCTCGCCGCCTTCGACACCGCCCTGCAGCGCGCCGCCACCCTGGGCCGCACCCTCACCCAGGCCGCCACCGACGCCCTCGCCACCGGCACCGCCGAGCCCCCGTCGATGCCCTGACGCCCGCGTCGTAGGCCGGCCCGGCGGGCGTCTTCGCGGCCGGCCCGGCGGGCTCGGCCGGTGCTTCGGCGCTCGCCCCCGGAGGACGGCCCGGCCGACGCCCCGCGTCGCCGGGGCCGGGGCCGCCGAGCCTCCGTCAGTGCCCCGACGACCGCGCGGTGGGCCGGTCCGGTCGACGTCCCGTGCCGGGGTCGTTCGACAGGCACGGGCGGTACGGTGTGCGGGACCGATTCGGTGATCGGGACCGCCGTCGTCCTCACCCGCTCAGGAGCGCGCATGTCAGGGCAGTACCCCGGGCAGTTCGGCCCACCGCCCGGTGGCGCGCCGGCCGGCGGCATACCCGGCGCCGGACCGCAGGCCTATGCCCCGACCGTCGCCGTCCCGCCGCAGGGCCGTGGCCGGAAGCCCGGGCCGTACGGCGTGCTCGGCCGGATCCTGGTGGTCCTCGCGCCGGTGCTCTCCTTCGGGCTGCTCGGCATGGTCCCCTCGCTGCTGCTGGCGATCCGCCGCCGTCGGGGGTACGACATCCTGGGCGCGGTGGTCTACGCCGGGCTCTTCCTCACCTTCTTCATCTCCGCGGGGGTCGCCGGGAGTTACCCCAAGGGCGACGCTCCGACCGCCGACGCGGTCGGCACCACGATGATGCTGCTGCTGGCGTTCACCCCGCCGGTGCACTTCCTGCTGATGGACCGCCGGGCGGTCTGGTCGGCGGCCCGTTCCGGCCGGCAGCCCGTCCCGGCCGGCTCCTACGCGCCGCCGCCCGCCGGGTACGGCTACCCGGCGCCCGCCGCCCCCGTCCAGCCGTACCCGGTCGCCCAGCCGTACCCGCAGTCCGCGCAGCCCTACCCCGCGGCGCAGTCGTACGGGAGCGCCGCCCCGTACCCGGAGGCGGCCCGGGCCTACCCGGCCGCCGACTCCCACCCGTCGGCCATCTCGCACCCGCCGGTCCGCGCCGCGGGCCCCGGCGCCGTCGGCCCCGCCACTCCCGTCGGCCCCGCCACTCCCGCCGGTCCCGCCACCTCCGACGAGCTGCGCGAACTCGGCGAGCTGCTGCGCCGTCAGGCCCGCGAGGACCGCCCGTGACCGCCGCCCGGGTGATCGGCGGCCGCTACCACCTCACCGAGAAGATCGGCCACGGCGGCATGGGCCAGGTCTGGGCCGGCCGCGACGAACGGCTCGCCCGCCCGGTCGCGGTCAAGCTGCTGCGCACCGACCACCTGCTCGCCGCCACCGGCGCCACCGGCCCCGCCCGCGCCGGACACCTCGGCCCCGGCGACGAACTGCGCCACCGCTTCCTGCGCGAGTGCCGCACCACCGCCGCCCTCGACCACCCGGGCCTGGTCACCGTCTTCGACGCGGGCGAGGACGGCGGCGAGCTGTACCTCGTCATGCAGCGCGTGCCCGGCGTCAGCCTGGCCGACCTCATCGCCGAGGACGCGCCGTTCCCGGTCGATCGGGCCGTCTCGGTGGCCGCCCAGCTGTGCGCCGCGCTGGCCGCCGTCCACGCCGTGCCCGTCGTCCACCGGGACCTCAAGCCCAGCAACGTGATGGTCCGTGAGGACGGCCGGACCGTGCTGCTCGACCTCGGCATCGCCACCGCGATCGACCCGACGGCCACCCGCCTCACCCTCACCGGCGCCCCGATCGGCAGCCCCTCCTACATGGCGCCGGAACAGGCGCTGTCCGCCACCGTCGACCCGCGCAGCGACCTCTACGCGCTCGGCTGCCTGCTGCACGAGATGCTGGCCGGCGAGGGGCCGTTCCGCGCCCCCACCGCACTGGGCCTGCTGCGCCGGCACGTCGACGACCCGCCGGTGCCACTGCGCGAGCTGCGCCCCGAGGTGCCGGCGCCGCTGGAGCGGCTGGTCCTCGACCTGCTCGCCAAGCGGCCCGAGGACCGTCCGGCCGACGCGCAGGAGGTGTACGAGCGGCTGCTGCCGCTGCTGCCCGCCGCCGTCGCGGTGCCGCAGCCCCGGTACGGGTCGCTGCCCGACCCGGCCCGCCCGTACCGGCACCCCCTCCAGCCCCAGCCCCGCCCGGCGGGCGCCGCACCGGCGGCGTCGGCCCGGGTGGCGCCGCCGCCGTTCCTGATGGCCGCGGTGCCGAACCCACCCGCCGCCGCGCCGCCTCCCGCGGTGCCCGTCGCGGCGGGGGAGGACTTCGCGGCGTCCTGTGCCCGGCTCTCCGACCTGGTCGACGCGGGCCGACGGGCCGAGGTGCTCGACCTCGCCGCCCGGCTGCTGGCCCGCGGTCGGTCCGAACTCGGCGACGGGGCGGCGATGATCCGCACCGTCCGCACCATCTACGCCCGCACGCTGCTCCAGGAACGGCGCCACCACGAGGCCCTGACGGAGTACCGGCTCCTGGCGGCCACCGCCGAGGGCGGACCGCACGGGCGTGGGGTGCTGGAGCCGCGCTACCGGGCCGCCGAGTGCCTCGAACAGCTGGGGCGGGGCGCGGAGGCGCTCGCCGAGTTCCAGTCCCTGCACGCGGTGTGGCCGGAGAGCGAACCGGAACGCCTGCTGGACCTCCGTGAGCGGATCGGCGTCCTGCTGGCCTCGCTCGGCGAGACGGAGGCGGCCTGGTCGTGGCTGCTCCAGCTCCTCTTCGACCGCGAACGCCGCGAGGGCCCCCACCACCCGGCCGTCCGCCGTCTGCGCCAAACCCTCGACACCCTCCAACCCCACCACTCCACCACCTGGCCCCCCACGGACCACCGCCAGGCCTGACCCGCTCCGTCAACCACGGCGAGCCGTCCGCCGCCCGGATGGATTGCGGACGTGGGAGGTCGGTGGGGCCGACTTCTCGTGCCGGTCGGGGGCGCTGCCAGGGTGGGCTGCGGGTATGACTTTCGACAGATCCGCCAGGTGGACGGGGGGCCGTAGGGCCGGGTGGGTGTGGCGAGAGCAGGGTTCGACCTGGACGATCGTCAGGGTTGACGCCCATGCCGAACCGTGCGCGACACCGGCACCGGCCCGCGGACCGGTGCGGGTAGGTTCGGGGTGTGACGACGAATCCTCCGGGCGCGAAGCTGATCCTCCTCATCACCACCCACCGGGTGGCCCCCGGCCTGCTGTCCTGGCCCGCCTGGGAGGCGCTGCGCTCGGCCGGCCGGGTGCTCGCCGCCGACCCCGCCCACCCGCAGCTGCCCGCCGTGGAGCAGGCCGGGGTCGAGGTCCGGATCGTGGCCCCCGGCTCGGCCCCCGCGCTGGCCCGGCTGCTCACCGGGGCCCCGGCCGAGCCGGGCGCCGGCGCCGGCCCGACGGTCTGGCTGGGCAGCCCGGACGGCGACCCCGGGCTGACCGACGCGCTGGCCCGCCTCGCCGTCGAGCACGCCGGCGAGGTGCCGGAGATCGAGGTGCTCCCCGGCTCCTACGACCTGCCGGGCGCGCGGCTGCTGGACCTGGTCTCCGTGATGGACCGGCTCCGCTCGCCGGGCGGCTGCCCGTGGGACGCCGAGCAGACCCACGCCAGCCTGGTGAAGTACCTGGTCGAGGAGGCCTACGAACTGGTCGAGGCGATCGAGGAGGGGGACCGCGACATGCTCCGCGAGGAGCTGGGCGACGTCCTGCTCCAGGTCTTCTTCCACTCCCGGATCGCCGAGGAGCACCCCACCGGCGCCTTCTCGATCGACGACGTGGCGGGCGACATCGTCGACAAGCTGATGTACCGCCACCCGCACGTGTTCGGCGACGCCGAGGCGAGCGGTTCGGCCGAGGTGGAGGCCAGCTGGGAGGCGCTCAAGGCGGCCGAGAAGTCGGAGCGCGAATCGGTGCTGGACGGCGTGCCGGCCGGGCTGCCCTCGCTCGCGTACGCGGCGAAGCTGGTGTCCCGGGTGCGCCGGGCCGGTTTCACGGGCGTGCCGGACGAGCCGTACGAGCTGCCCGCCGACCTCACGGCGGAGTCGGCGGGCCGGCTGCTGCTCGCGGTGGCGCAGCGCGCGCACGACGCCGGGGTCGATGTCGACGCCGCCCTGCGGGCCGCGGCCCGCGGCTACCGGGACGCGGTGCGCGCCGCCGAGGGTCTGAAGCCGGAGGAGTAGCGGTCACGCCCCCGGACGGTCCCACCCCGGACGGTCCCACCCCGGACGGTCCCACCCCGGACGGCGACGCCTCAGAAAGTGTTGGGTAATTGATCAACTGCGTGCCGTGATGCGTTGGCGGTGATCTTCGCGGACGTGGCGTCCGCGAAGATCACCGCCATGTGTGTCTGTGCGTGCAAGCCGTCCTACGACTCGTCGTTGACGGATTCCCAGTGGGCGGTGATCGAGCCGCTGCTTCCGGTACGGGATCCTCGTCGGGCGGGTCGGCGGCTGAAGTTCCCGCGGCGGCTGGTCGTGGACACGGTGCTGTACGTGCTGGTCAGTGGATGCGCGTGGCGGTTGGTGCCGCACGATCTGGCGCCGTGGGACGTGGCGTACCGGTGGTTCCGTGCCTGGACGGCGGACGGGACCTGGAACGGGGTCCACGATGCGTTGCGTGAGCGGGTCCGGGTGGCGGACGGGCGGGATCCGCAGCCTTCGGCGGCGGTGCTGGACTCGCAGTCGGCCCGCAGCCACCAGGGCGGGCAGGCGATCGGCTACGACGCGGGCAAGCGCGTGCGGGGCCGCAAGCGCCACCTGCTGGTGGACACCTGCGGGCTCGTGCTGCGGGCGGTCGTGCACTCGGCGTCGGTGCAGGACCGGGCCGGCGCGAAGCTGGTCCTCACCGGGGTTCGGGAGGAGTTTCCGCAGGTCGGGCTGGTCTGGGTCGACGGCGGCTACGTCAACGTGGTCGACGCGGGGCTGGTGGGGTGGGCTGCCGGGCGCGAGGGCCTGGAGATCGTCGCGGTGCCGCGCAACGCGGATGTGAAAGGCTTCCAGGTGCTGCCCCGCAGGTGGGTGGTCGAGCGGACATTCTCCTGGCTGGGACGGTGCAGACGGTTGGCACGGGACTACGAGCGCAAGACCGCGCACGCCGAAGCGATGATCAAGGTCGCCATGATCCGGCTCATGGCCGCCCGCCTCGCCGGCGAGGAGATCGAACCACGCGGCCCCATCGAGACCGAAGCAGCCCGCCGCCTCGCCGACGACCTCAAGAACGAGTGATCACCCGATTACCCAACACTTTCTCAGACGGCGGCGACGTCCTCCACCGGGCGGCGCTGCGCCGGGACGACGACCTCGCCGATCGCCTCGCCGACCAGGGCGACGAGTTCGGCGAGCCGCTCCAGGTCGAGGTGGTCGGGCAGGTCGGAGAGGGAGACGATCCGCTCGCCGTCCGGCCCGGCCACGCAGAACAGGTCGATCGGGCCCAGGTGCTTCTCGGCGGTGTCGACCAGCGCGGCGACGTCACTGGGGCGGCGGACGTCGCCGCAGACGCCGACGACCGGGCAGCGCGGCCGGTCGAGTTCGGTGGCGAGGTCCTCGGCGACCCCGACCCGCTGGTCGGCGATCAGCACGCCGGCGGCGCCCGCCGCGGTGAGGCGGCGGGCGAGGTCCGCCCCCGACCCGCCGTCGAGGACGGTGATCACGACGACCGAACCGGTGACCCGCATGGCCTTGCTCCTCCCTGTGGGCGGCTCCGCACCGTCGCCCACGGACATCTTGCGGAGGATCGTAGGCAGGTCCTGACCCTCCGCAACAGGAATTACCCCTCAGGTGACCAGGCTCACGCCTGCCACGCGGAAGGGCTTCGCCCGGTGCCCCGAGCGCCCGTGTGCACGCCGTGCGGTCGCCGGGACACGCCCGGGATACCGTCGAGCCATGCCAGCTCAGCCCGCCTCCGCCCGTCCGCCCCTGTTCACCTGGGAGTTCGCCGCCGATCCGTACCCCGCGTACGCGTGGCTGCGCGAGCACGAGCCGGTGCACCGGACCACCCTGCCGAGCGGGGTCGAGGCATGGCTGGTCACGCGGTACGCGGACGCCCGGCAGGCGCTCGCGGACAGCCGGCTCTCCAAGAACCCGGTGCACCACAGCGAGCAGGCCCACCGCACCGGCCGGGTCGGCATCCCGGGCGAGCGCCAGGCCGATCTGATGACGCACCTGCTGAACATCGACCCGCCGGACCACACCCGGCTGCGCCGGCTGGTGTCCAAGGCGTTCACGCCGCGCCGGGTGGCGGCCTTCGAACCGCGGGTGCAGCAGCTGACCGACCGGCTGATCGACGGCTTCGCGGCGCGCGGCTCGGCCGACCTCATCCACGAGTTCGCCTTCCCGCTCCCCATCTACGCGATCTGCGACCTGCTCGGGGTGCCGGCCGAGGACCAGGACGACTTCCGGGACTGGGCCGGGATGATGCTGCGACACACCAAGCCGGGCCACGGCGGCGGCGGCCGCGGCGGGGTGGGGCGCGCGGTGAAGCGGATGCGGGCGTACCTGGCGGAGCTGATCCACCGCAAGCGGGCCGACCTCGGCGACGACCTGATCTCGGGGCTGATCCGGGCCAGCGACCACGGCGAGCACCTGACCGAGAACGAGGCCGCGGCGATGGCCTTCATCCTGCTGTTCGCCGGCTTCGAGACGACGGTCAACCTGATCGGCAACGGCGTGTACGCGCTGCTGCGCAACCCGGGCCAGCGGGCCCTGCTCCAGGAGTCCGTGGGGCGTGGCGAGAGCGCGCTGCTGGAGACCGGGATCGAGGAGCTCCTGCGCTACGACGGGCCGGTGGAGCTGGCCACCTGGCGGTTCGCGACCAGTCCGCTGACCATCGGCGGGGTGGAGATCCCGGTCGGCGACCCGGTGCTGGTGGTGCTCGCGGCGGCGGACCGGGACCCGGCGCGGTTCGCCCACGAGAACACCCTGGACCTGGCCCGCGCGGACAACCCGCACCTGGGCTTCGGGCACGGCATCCACTACTGCATCGGCGCGCCGCTGGCGCGGCTGGAGGGGCGGGCCGCGCTGGCCACCCTGCTGACCCGGCTGCCGGACCTGCGGCTGGCCGCCGACCCCGACGACCTGCGCTGGCGCGGCGGTCTGATCATGCGTGGACTCCGTGAGCTTCCGGTGGAATTCACGCCGGAGAATGCGCAGCTCGGAGCGGTTCCGGAGGTCGGCTCGGGAAGCTGACGAGCCGGCACAACACGCTGACGGGGGCTCTCCGTTGCCCACTTTCAGGGAGTCTGAACCACCCTCAATCCGGACATACCGCCTCGGTTGGTAGGCAATCAATCACATGACGTGATGTCCATGTGATATCTGCGATATGAGCTTGTGATTGCTCTGAAGATCTGTCTACTCTCCGTGGAGTTCGCAGCTGCGAGCCCCGTGCGCGGAACGCCGAGTCCTGCCCGCCGCACCACGGGAAACCGACCAGAACCCTGGGCAGGGGCGGGGGACCCAGGTTTTGCGCCGTCTCCCACGGCTAGGGGTGAAGCCGCCTCCGCGCGGCCGGGCCACCTCCCGGTCCGAACCCGACAGCTCACCTCGCAGGCGTGCGGAGAGGGACCTCTTCATGCTGTTCGTTGGAACCGGTCGTCACCGTCGCCGTACCCAGGCCGAGAAGGCCATCGCCGTCGCCGGTGTCGCCGGCGTCGGGCTGGCGATGCCGATCCTGAGCGCCACCGGTGCCTCCGCCGCCCCGGCCTCCACCTGGGACGCGGTCGCCCAGTGCGAGAGCGGCGGCAACTGGAGCATCAACACCGGCAACGGCTTCTACGGCGGCCTCCAGTTCACCCCCAGCACCTGGAAGGCGTACGGCGGCACCGCCTACGCGCCGCAGGCCAACCAGGCCTCGAAGGGGCAGCAGATCTCGGTCGCCGAGAAGGTCCTCGCCTCGCAGGGCCCGGGCGCCTGGCCGGTCTGCTCCCAGAAGGCGGGCCTGACCAAGGGCGGCGCCCCGGCGGCGGTCGACACCTCGACGGACGCCAAGCCGGCCGCCCCGAAGCCGCAGGCCCAGCAGCAGACCCCGAAGCCCGCCGCCCCGAAGCCGGCCGCCACCCCGCAGGCCCAGCCGCAGCAGCAGGCCGCCAAGCCGCAGGCCCGGCAGTACGCGCCGCAGAGCGCCCAGCAGACCCAGCAGGCCCCGCAGCAGACCCAGCAGCAGGCCCCGCAGGCGCCGGCCTTCTCCGGCAAGGCCGGCTGGGACGCCGACGCCAAGGTGTACTGGTACCAGAACAACGGCGCCTGGTACTGGACCAGCCACCAGAGCGTCTACCAGCAGTACGCCGGCCAGCCGGCCGCCCAGCCCGTCCAGAGCGCCCCCGCCGCCCAGCAGCAGCCGGCCGGCCAGGGCTACACCGTCCGCTCCGGCGACACGCTCGCCGGGATCGCCACCGCCCAGGGCGTCTCCGGCGGCTGGCAGGCGCTGTACGACGGCAACCGCGGCACCGTCGGCGGCGACCCGAACCTGATCGTCCCGGGCCAGGTCCTGACCCTCGGCTGACGGCCGGTCCGATCCCACGGACGGGCGGAGGGGGCCGATCGGTCCCCTTCGTCCGCATCCGGCCCCCGCAGGTCGGGCAACCAGGTGAACTACCGGTGGGTAGCACGGCCACACGCTGAGACGGAACCGAGGTCGACGTGGCCCGGACAGCCCGTGCGGTTAGGCTCTGGTCGTAACGACTCCGCAATCGTCCGGCCGACTGCACCCCACCGTCAGCCGAACCTGCTTCCGCTAGGAGATGCCTCGTGCCGTCCATCGATGTCGTCGTCGCTCGTGAGATTCTCGACTCGCGCGGCAACCCCACGGTCGAGGTCGAGGTCGGCCTCGACGACGGCAGCACCGGCCGTGCCGCCGTCCCGTCGGGTGCTTCCACCGGCGCCTTCGAGGCGCTGGAGCTCCGCGACGGTGACAAGAACCGCTACTTCGGCAAGGGCGTGGAGAAGGCCGTCCTGGCCGTCATCGAGCAGATCGGCCCCGAGCTGGTCGGCTACGACGCCACCGAGCAGCGCCTGATCGACCAGGCCATGCTCGACCTGGACGCCACCCCGGACAAGTCCTCGCTCGGCGCCAACGCCATCCTGGGCGTCTCGCTGGCCGTCGCGCACGCCGCCTCCGAGGCCAGCGATCTGCCGCTGTTCCGCTACCTGGGCGGCCCGAACGCGCACGTCCTGCCGGTCCCGATGATGAACATCCTCAACGGCGGCTCGCACGCGGACTCCAACGTCGACATCCAGGAGTTCATGATCGCCCCGATCGGCGCGGAGTCCTTCTCCGAGGCCGTCCGCTGGGGCGTCGAGGTCTACCACACCCTCAAGGGCGTGCTGAAGGAGCGCGGTCTGTCGACCGGCCTGGGCGACGAGGGCGGCTTCGCCCCCAACCTGGACTCCAACCGCGAGGCCCTGGACCTCATCGTCGAGGCCATCCAGAAGGCCGGCTACGTGCCGGGCAAGGACGTCGCGCTGGCCCTGGACGTCGCCTCCTCCGAGTTCTACGAGGACGGCGCCTACCAGTTCGAGGGCAAGGCGCTCTCCTCCGCCGAGCTCATCGAGTACTACGCCGGCCTGGTCGCCGCCTACCCGCTGGTCTCCATCGAGGACCCGCTGGACGAGTCGGACTGGGACGGCTGGAAGGCCATGACCGAGAAGCTGGGCGACAAGGTCCAGCTGGTCGGCGACGACCTGTTCGTCACCAACCCGGCCCGCCTGGCCCGCGGCATCGAGACCGGCACCGCCAACGCGCTGCTGGTGAAGGTCAACCAGATCGGCTCGCTGACCGAGACCCTGGACGCCGTCGAGCTGGCCCAGCGCAACGGCTACCGCTGCATGATGTCGCACCGCTCCGGCGAGACCGAGGACGTCACCATCGCCGACCTGGCCGTCGCCACCAACTGCGGCCAGATCAAGACCGGCGCCCCGGCCCGCTCCGAGCGCGTCGCCAAGTACAACCAGCTGCTGCGCATCGAGGAGATCCTCGACGACGCCGCCGAGTACGCCGGCCGCGGCGCGTTCCCGCGGTTCAAGCACGAGGGCTGAGCCCGACCGACGGCGCCCGGCCGGTATCGCCGGGACGCCAGGTAGCGCACGCCTGACCGGTGCCCCGCCGTTCACCCCGTAGGGTGGACGGCGGGGCACCGTCGCGACCAGGAGGGGACACCGCAGATGGCAGGCTGGAGGATCCCGGGCTTGGCGGCCCGGCCTCGGTTCACGAGCCGGGCGACCGTCCTCGTCCTGGTGCTCTGCTCCCTGGTGGCGATCCTCGCCTACCCGACGCGGCAGTTCATCTCGCAGCGTTCGGAGATCTCGGCGCAGCGCGCCCGGGCCGAGCACGCCCGGCAGCAGGTCGAGCAGCTGCGCCGGGAGAAGGCCCGCTGGCAGGACCCGGAGTACGTCAAGGCGCAGGCCCGCACCCGGCTGCACTACGCGATGCCGGGGGAGACCCCGTACATCGCGGTGGACCCGGCGGCCCGGGACGCGGCCGGGTCCGCGCTGGGCGCTCCGGCGCCCGCGGCGGGCCCGGCGGCCGGTCCGGCCGAGGCGGCCCGGCCCTGGTACGCCAGCGTCTGGGACTCCGTGGACGCCGCCGCCGCACCCCTGGCCGCTCCCGCGCCGGTGGCCCCCGCCACCCCGGGGCAGCCCGCCCCTCCCTCACCACCCGCCCCCGCCCCCGCTGGAGACAGCTCCTCCCATGACCACTGAGAACCACCCCACCGTCTCCGACGAGGACGTCGCGGCGATCGCCGCGCAGCTCGGCCGGGTCCCGCGCGGTCTGCGCGGCGTGGCCCACCGCTGCCCGTGCGGCAACCCGGACGTCGTGGAGACGGCCCCCCGGCTGCCGGACGGCACGCCGTTCCCGACGCTGTACTACCTGACCTGCCCCAAGGCCGCCTCGCTGATCGGCACCCTGGAGGCGGACGGCGTGATGAAGGAGCAGAGCGCCCGGCTCGCCGAGGACCCCGAGCTGGCCGCGGCGTACCAGAAGGCGCACGAGGACTACATCGCCCGCCGGGACGCCATCGAGGTGCTGGAGGGCTTCCCGAGCGCCGGCGGCATGCCGGACCGGGTCAAGTGCCTGCACGTGCTGGTCGGCCACTCGCTGGCGGCCGGCGAGGGCGTCAACCCGCTCGGCGACGAGGCGCTCGGCATGCTGGAGGACTGGTGGGCCAAGGGCCCCTGCGTCTCCGCCGCCGAGGTCGCCGAGGCCGGTGAGCGGGTGGCCCGCAACCGGGCCAAGGAGCAGGACCACGCGGCCGTGATCGCGGCCAAGGAGCAGAAGACCGCCGATCGCGCCGCCAAGCGGGCCGCGCAGGAGTCGGACGAGGCGGACGAGGCGGGGGAGGCCGGCGCATGAGCACCACCCGGGTGGCGGCGATCGACTGCGGGACCAACTCGATCCGGCTGCTGGTCGCCGACCTGGACCCGCGGACCGGGGAGATCACCGACCTCGACCGGCGGATGATCATCAACCGGCTGGGCCAGGGCGTGGACCGCACCGGGCGGCTGCACCCGGACGCGCTGGAGCGCACCTTCGCCGCCTGCCGGGAGTACGCCGAGGTGATCTCCGGCTTCGGGGTGGGCCCCGAGCGGATCCGCTTCGTCGCCACCAGCGCATCCCGGGACGCCGAGAACAGCGCCGAGTACGTCGACGGCGTGCGGGCGGCCCTGGGCGTGGAGCCCGAGGTGGTGAGCGGCGAGGAGGAGGCGCACCTGTCCTTCACCGGCGCCACCAAGGAGCTCACCGGCGGTCAGTTCCCCGCCCCCTACCTGGTCTTCGACCTGGGTGGCGGCTCGACCGAGTTCGTGCTCGGGGCCGAGGACGTCCGGGCGGCGCGCTCGGTGGACATCGGGTGCGTCCGGCTGACCGAGCGGCACTTCGGCGGCGCCGAGCTGCCGTCGGACGAGCAGGTCGCCGAGGCCCGGGCACACGTCCGGTCCGAGCTGGACCGGGCCGAGGAGGTCGTCCCGCTGACCGGCGCGGCCACCCTGGTCGGCCTGGCCGGCACGGTCACCACCATCTCGGCGATCGCCCAGGACCTGCCCCGGTACGACTCGGAGGCGATCCACCACTCCCGGATCTCCCGCGAGCGGGTCGCCGAGATCGCCGACCGGCTGCTGCACGCCACCCACGCGGAGCGGGCGGCGATCCCGTCGATGCACCCGGGCCGGGTGGACGTGATCGCGGCGGGCGCGCTGGAGCTGCTGGAGATCATGGAGCGCACCGGCGCCGCCGAGGTGGTCGTCAGCGAGCACGACATCCTGGACGGAATCGCCTGGAGTATCGCCCGCTGAGCAGGCGTGGGACTTACCGCCCCGGCCCCGGCAGCCCCCCCCTGGGGCTCCGGGGCCGGGGCGCGCGCGGGCGCCGCGGGAATGTTCGTGAATTTCTTCACATGAGGATCCAGTCTTTCGGCGTGCCCGGCGGTCCGGTCCGTCCGATATGTGGGACCGAAGGCTCGCTGGGCGTGACAGCCGCTGGATCGCAGGTTCTGAGCCGCTGGAGGTTTGAAATTCGAAATCTCATGCGGGAACTGGGCCGCACCATGGATCGTTGCTGCTCAGCGGGGCCGTCCGAACGGGCGTGCCCACCGGGGGGTCGCGCCGGCCGCGAGGGGGTGGGCGGGGGGCCGAAACGGGGGCGCGTAGTGTAGCAGAAGGTCCCCATAAGCTTGTGAGTGGGCTCACGAAGACTGCTCCGAGCGGTGCTGGATACTTTCGGATATGAGCACCACGGAGCGTCCTCGCATCCTCATTGTCGGCGGTGGTTACGTCGGCCTGTATGCCGCGATGCGCATCCTCAAGAAGATGCGCTACGGCGAAGCGACTGTCACGGTCGTGGACCCGCGGTCGTACATGACGTACCTGCCCTTCCTCCCCGAGGCGGCCGGCGGCAACGTCGCGCCCCGTAACCTCGTCGCGCCCCTGCGCACCGCGCTGAAGAACGCGGAGGTGCTCACCGGTGCGGTCACCGGTGTGGACCACGAGCGCAAGATCGCCACGATCCAGCCCGCGGCCGGCGACTCGTACGAGCTGCCCTTCGACTACCTGGTCGTCGCGACCGGTTCGGTCTCCCGCACCTTCCCGATCCCGGGTCTGGCCGAGAACGGCATCGGCATGAAGACCGTGGAGGAGGCCATCGCCCTCCGCAACCACGTCATGGCGCAGCTGGACAAGGCCGAGTCCACCACGGACGAGGCGATCCGCCGCAAGGCGCTGACCTTCGTCATCATCGGCGGCGGCTTCGCCGGCGTCGAGACGATCGCCGAGATCGAGGACATGGCGCGCGACGCCTCCAAGATCTACAAGACCGTCAGCCGTGACGACATGCGCTTCGTCGTGGTCGAGGCCGCGAACCGGATCCTCCCCGAGATGGGCCCGGACCTCGGTCTGTGGACCAAGGAGAAGCTCGAGGAGCGCAACATCGAGGTCTACATCGAGACCTCGATGGACTCCTGCGTCGACGGCCACGTCGTGCTGAAGAACGGCATGGAGATGGACGCCTCCACCATCGTGTGGACGGCCGGCGTGAAGCCGAACCCGGTGCTGACCAAGTTCGGTCTGCCGCTGGGCCCGCGTGGCCACGTCGACACCGCGCCGACCCTCCAGGTCCAGGGCTTCGACTACGTCTGGGCCGCCGGCGACAACGCCCAGGTGCCGGACCTCGCCGCCGGCGAGGGCGCCTGGTGCCCGCCGAACGCGCAGCACGCCGTGCGCCAGGCCGCCGTCCTCGGCGACAACGTGATCTCCGGCATGCGCGGCTTCCCGCAGCAGGAGTACAAGCACAAGAACCTGGGTGCGGTCGCCGGTCTCGGCCTGCACAAGGGTGTCGCGATCCTCTTCGGCAAGTACAAGCTGAAGGGCCGTCCGGCCTGGTGGTTCCACCGCCTGTACCACGGCGCCATGGTCCCCACCTTCAACCGGAAGGTCCGGGTCTTCACCGACTGGACCCTCGCCATGTTCCTGAAGCGCGAGATGGTCGGCCTGTCGCAGATGGAGAACCCGTACCAGCCGATCCAGGAGGTCACGGCCCCCACCAAGCCCGCCGTCGAGGCCGCCAAGCCAGCCGCCGACAAGGAGCTCGCCAGCAAGTAAGCGACTGCGGACCCCGGTGTGGGAGCACCGGGGTATGAGTCGGAGGCCCTCCGCCCGGCAGTGCTGCCGGACCACGACCTCCGTGGTGCTCAGCCGGCTGTGCGAGTCGGGCGGAGTACAGAAGTGCGAAGAAGGCCCCTGCCGAAACCCTCCGGCAGGGGCCTTCGCTGTGACTCGCCCGCTCGCGGCGGGCGCCGTCCGACGGTCAGTCGGTCTTGATGCTGTCCAGGATGTCCAGCCTGGAGGCCCGGCGGGCGGGCCAGAAGGCGGCCACCAGGCCGACCACGCCGGCCAGGGCCAGGAAGAGCAGCAGCTGGCCGTAGGGGACGACGGTGGCCATGTCCGGGAGGCTGGACTTCAGGGTGCCGTTGATCGCCCAGGCGGTGAAGCAGCCGAGCAGGACCCCGATACCGGCGCCGAACACCGAGATCACCACGGACTCCAGACGGACCATCCGCTTGATGCCGGAGCGGTCCAGGCCGATCGCCCGCAGCATGCCGATCTCGCGCTTGCGCTCGAAGACCGACATCGCCAGGGTGTTGATCACACCGAGGACGGCGACGATCACGGACATCGCCAGCAGGCCGTACATCATGTTCAGCGCGAAGGTGATGCTCTGGCTGAAGCCGTCCCGGACCTCCTGGCGCGACTGCACCTCGATCACCGGGTTGGAGCCGGTGGCGTCCTTCAGCGCCTGCTTGAGCGCCTCGGTCTCCCCGCCGGTGCCCTTGACCAGGACCTGGTTCAGGTAGGGCTGCGGGTCGTGCTTGAGGATCTCGCTGTTGGCCAGCACCGCCCCGCCGAGCATGCCGCCCTGCTCGTAGACGCCGCCGACGGTCAGGGCGCCCTTGGAGCCGTCGCCGTAGGTGACCTCGACGGCGGAGCCGGTGGTGGCGCCCAGCTTCTTCGCGAGGTCGTCGTCGACCAGCAGCTTCCCCTGGGCGACGGAGGCCATCGAGCCGCTCTTCATGGTCACCTCGACCAGCTTGTCGAGGCTGTCCGCGTTCAGGCCGACGATGTCCCGCCTGGTGCCGTTGAGCTGCCAGGTCACGAGCGTCGCCGGCGAGGAGGCGGCGACTCCGGGGGCCTTGGCGATCTCGGCCGGGACCTTGTCGGACAGGCTCATCCGGTTGGCGGCGGCCACCCGGTAGTCGGCCTTCATCGAGCTGGTGACGGCCCGGTCCACGGTGTCGGTGAGCGAGGATCCGATCACCGTCAGACCGCTGACCAGGGTCAGGCCGATGGTGAGCGCGGCGGCGGTGGCGGCGGTGCGGCGCGGGTTGCGCACCGCGTTCTGCCGGGCCAGCTTGCCGGGCGTGCCGAACAGCCTGCCGAGCACCGGGCCGACCAGCGCGATCACCGGACGGGAGAGCAGCGGCAGCAGGACGAAGACGCCCAGGACGGCGAGCAGCGCGCCGAACGCGACCGGCATCCGGCCGTCGGAGTTGCCCTTCGAGGCGCCGAAGGCGACCAGGGCGATGCCCGCGGCGGCCAGCGCCGAGCCGATCGCGTTGCGGACCATCAGGGACTTGTGGCTGGCGGGCTGGTCGCCGCTGCTCATCGCGGCGACCGGGGCGATCCGCGCGGCGCGCACGGCCGGCAGCAGGGCGGAGAGCACCGTCACCAGGACGCCGACCAGCAGGGTGACCGCCACGGTCAGCGGCTTGATGACCAGCGACCCGGTCGGCATGCCGTCGTCCAGCGAGGCGACCAGGGACTGCAGCCCGGCGCCGACCCCGACCCCGGCGACCAGGCCGGCCGCGGCCGAGATGACGCCGATGGCGAGCGCCTCGACCAGCACCGAGCCGGTCACCTGCTTGCGGCTGGCACCGATCGCGCGGAGCAGCGCCAGCTCCTTGGTGCGCTGGGCGATCAGCATGGTGAAGGTGTTGGCGATGATGAAGATGCCGACGAAGAGCGAGATCCCGGCGAACGCGAGCAGCATGGTGCGGATGTTCTCGGAGCTCTTGGTGATCAGCCGCTCGTCCTCCGCCTTCAGCTCGGCGCCGGTGCGGACCTCGATCTGCTGCTCGGGGCGGAGCTTCTGGTTCACCTGGGAGAGCAGGGTGTCCTCGCTGGTGCCGGGCTTGGCGGCGAGCACGATGCTGCTGTAGCGGCCGGGCTCCAGCAGCAGCTGCTGGGCGGTGGCGCGGTCGAACAGGGTGAGCGTGCCGCCGCTGTTGACCACCGGGTCGTCGGTGGTGAACACGCCGGTGAGCTTCGCCTCCAGGACCGGGCCGTTGGAGCCGACCCGGACGGTGTCGCCGACCTTGTAGCCGCCCTTGTCGGCGGTCTTCCGGTCGAGGGCGATCTCCTTGCCGTTCTTCGGGCCCTGGCCCTCGGCCATCGGGTAGCGGGCGTCCTTGCCGTCCGGGCCGGGGGCGAAGTTGGCGCCCCGGGCCGTCCAGGGCTGGCCGATCAGATCGCCCTTCTTGTCCGCGACGCCGGTGAAGCCGCCGACCACGCCGCGGGCGCTCGCGGTGCCGGGCAGCGCGGTGAGCTGCTGGACGGTGGCGTCGGTCAGGGTGACCGGGCTCTTCTCGCTCTTGGACTCGGGGGAGGCGGTGGCGCCGGCGGCGGTGTCGATGACCTGGACCGCCACGTCCGAGTAGCTCGTGGAGTTGTTCTCCCGCATGGCCTTGCCGAAGGTGTCGGAGAAGACCATGGTGCCGGCCACGAAGGCGGTGCCCAGCATGACGGCCAGCGCCGTCATCAGCAGTCGGCCCTTGTGGGCCAGCACATTGCGCAGTGCGGTGCGATACATGGGGTGTCCTGGGGTCCTTGGGTCTGCGAAGGGTCGGGCGGCGGACGCGCGGCGTCAGCTGGTGCGGCCCTTGGCGTCGAAGCGGCGCATGCGGTCCAGGACGGCGTCGGCGGTCGGCTGGGCCAGTTCGTCGACGATGCGGCCGTCGGCGAGGAAGACGACGCGGTCGGCGTAGGCGGCGGCGACGGGGTCGTGGGTGACCATGACGACGGTCTGGCCGAGTTCGCGCACGGAGTTGCGCAGGAAGGAGAGGATCTCGGCGCCGGAGCGGGAGTCGAGGTTGCCGGTCGGTTCGTCGGCGAAGATGATGTCGGGCTTTCCGGCGAGGGCGCGGGCGCAGGCGACGCGCTGCTGCTGGCCGCCGGAGAGCTGGCTGGGGCGGTGCGAGAGGCGGCCGGAGAGGCCGACGGTCTCCACCACCTTGTCCAGCCACTGCTTGTCGGCCTTGCGGCCGGCGATGTCCATCGGGAGGGTGATGTTCTCCAGGGCGGTGAGGGTGGGCAGCAGGTTGAAGGCCTGGAAGATGAAGCCGATGTGGTCCCGGCGCAGCTGGGTGAGCTGCTTGTCCTTGAGGCCGACGAGTTCGGTGTCGCCGATGGTGGAGGAGCCGGAGGAGACGGTGTCCAGGCCGGCCATGCAGTGCATGAGGGTGGACTTGCCGGAGCCGGAGGGGCCCATGATCGCGGTGAACTCGCCCTGGGGGAAGGTGACGCTGACGTTGTCGAGGGCGACGACGCGGGTCTCGCCCTCCCCGTAGACCTTGTTCAGGCCGGTGGCGCGGGCGGCCGCCCGGCCGGTGCGGACGGCGGTTGCGGTCGACGTGCTCACGGGGGTGCTCCTCGGGTTCTCGGCAGGCAGAGTGGCGCGCGCCGGTGGTGCGGCGCGGAAGGGTGTGGGACGGCCGGGCCCTTTCAAGGGGTGTCCGGACGTACCTCCATGCTCCGCCGGATGATCATGGTTTCTCGTCGCTCCGCCGGACGGTTGGCCTGACCACCGTTGGGTGTACACCCAGGTGGCACCCTCCTCCTGCGGTATGACACCGACCCTGAACGGGAGGGCGGTGGCCGGATCGAGCGGGTTCGGTGGCCAAATCACGAACAGTTCGTCAGATGGCAAGGAAACATGACAACTTCCCCGCCTCGGAACATGCGAAAGGGGAGGCCGGGAGACTAGGCTCAGGGGTGGTCCGCACGGGCGGCGGAGCGCTGCTCTCCGCTCCGTCGGCGGGGCCGGGTCCGCAGGACGCCCAGATGGTGGAACGCAGACACGGGCAGCTTAAAACTGCTTGGCCGAAAGGCCGTGCCGGTTCGAGTCCGGCTCTGGGCACGTACTTGCCCGCGGGGACGCCCTCCGGCGTCCCCGCCGGAGGTCAGCGGCCGAATCCTTCTCGCGGCGGATGCCGATTTCTTTGCCAAGCCATTACCCTGGTGCTTCGGGCGGTGCAGTGCCGCCACGGAGGGAATGAGCAATGAGAAGCAGCAACCCGGTCTTCTCGCGGGAGGGGTCCTTCACCCGCGAGTCCGGCTACGCGGGTTTCGGGACCACCCAGACCCCGCCGGCCGGGGGCCAGTACGCCACCAACCCGTACGGCAACAACCCGTACGCCAACAGCCCCTACGCCCAGCAGCCGCAGGGCCAGCAGCCGCTGACCGACGAGCAGCTCGTCGAGATGTACAACGCGCCGTCCGCCGGTCCGCTGGCGACCGGCCGGATGACGCTCGACGACGTCGTCGCGCGCACCGCGATGACGCTGCTCACCCTGGTCGCCGCCGGCGGCCTGGCCTGGTTCGCGCTGCCGGACCGCAACTTCGGTCTGGCCCTCGGCGCCTCGCTGGTCGCCTTCGTGGTCGGCCTGGTGATCTCCTTCAAGCGGAGCGTCAGCCCGCCGCTGATCCTGCTCTACGCGGGTCTGGAGGGCTTCGCGCTCGGCGCGATCACCAAGGTGTTCAACACCATCTGGCCGGGCATCGCGATCCAGGCGGTGCTGGGGACCGCGGCGGTCTTCGCGGCGATGCTGATCGCCTACAAGACCGGCCGGATCCGGGTCACCCCGCGCTACACCCGGATCGGCATCGCGATCGCCATGGGCTTCGTGCTGCTGATGCTGGTCAACATGGTCGCCTCCATGGTCTTCGGCGCCGACATGGGGCTGCGCTCCGGCCCGCTCGGCATCGTGGTCGGCCTGGTCGGCATCGGCCTCGGCGCGTTCTTCCTCTCGCTGGACTTCGCGGCCATCGAGGAGGCGATCGCGCACGGCGCCCCGCAGAAGGAGTCCTGGCGGGCCGCCTTCGGGCTCACCCTGTCGCTGGTCTGGATCTACGTCGAGATGCTGCGGCTGATCGCGATCCTGCGCGGCGACGACTGATCCTCCGTCGCGCCATCACTGCCGCCGGGCCCCGGAGCACCTGCTCCGGGGCCCGGCGGCTTTGGCCTGCCGGTGCCCCGTATGCTCGCGGCATGTCCGAGACGCCCGATGAGAAGACCCTGGTGGAAGCCGTCGACGCGCTGGCGGACCGGTTCCGCGCGATGCCGCAGAGCCGGCTGCTGGGCTCCGTTGCCGGGCACCCCTCGCGGGCGGCGGCCGGGCTGACGCTGGCCCGCCGGCTGGCGGCCGCGGCGCAGGCGGCCGAGGCGGCGCGGTCGGGCGGCGGGGCGGGCGGGCCGCTGCGCGAGCTGCCGGACGCCGGGGCGTTCGCCGTCGGCGACCAGCTCGCGGTGGTCGGGCACGATCTGGCGGTGGCGCTGGACGCGCTGCCCGCGGACGCCGTGGTGGCGCAGGCCGACGGATCGGCGACGGCGGCGGCGGTCCGGGCGCGGGCCCTGCGGTGGCTGGCGGAGACCGACGCGGCCGTCTGACCGGCCGACGGTCCGGCAATCGAGGGCCGGAGCGGTCGAGGGCCTGAGCAGCACAAAGCCCGGGGGCCGGCCGGATCGGTAACCCCTTGATCCGGCCGGCCCCCGGGCCGTTCCGCTGCTCGGGCCGGATGCCGACCGCTCAGGTACCGGCCGCTCAGATACTGGCCACCACCCGGTCGGCGAGCACGTAGACGGCGTCCTCGTCGGTGGAGAAGGTCAGCGAGTAGGAACCGGAGAACCGGGAGCCGCCGAGCAGCCGGACGTTCTCGCCGGCCCGGACGGCGTCGATCAGCCGGTACGCGGCCTCGCGGTCGCCCGGGGCCACGCAGAGCGTGGTGCCGTCGGCGAAGGCGTAGACGTCCAGGGTGCCGAGCGGGCCGGGGCGGACGTCGACCAGGGCGGTGCCCTCCTCGGCGAGCGCGCTCAGCCGGGTGTCGGTCCACTCCCGGGACGGTGCCTGGCTGGGGACGAAGTCGGGGTGCGAGGGGTGGCGGCGCGGGTCGGGCGCGGCGACCGGGGCCTCCTCGACGGCCGACTCGGCGTCGAGCAGCCCGGCCTCCAGGCCGGTGGCCAGCAGGTCGGCCTCGCGGCGGGCCCGGGCGTCGCCGGCGGTCTCGGCGGCCGGGGCACCGGCCGGGTGGCCGGGGCGCAGCGGGGCGCCGCCCTCGGGCTCCGGCTCGGCCGGGCGGACGCCGCCCTCGTTGATGAGGTCCTCCAGCGCGGAGCGCAGCGCCTCGCCGAACTCCGGGTCCATGGTGCCCGCGTTGTCGGCCGCCTCGCTCGGTCCGGTCGGGCGGGGGAAGAAGAGCGGCCACTCGTCGGTGGTGTTGAAGACACTGGCGAACGGGGAGTCGAACAGTGGGGCGTCCTCGGCCGCGCGGGCCTCCTGCTCGGCCCAGAACGCCCGGGCCTCCGTGATCTCCCGCTCGCGGTCGGCCGCGAGGGCGTCGGCGACGGCCCGGCGTATCGCCGCCTCGTCGACGGCCGGGGCGGCGGCGGCCCGCTCGTCCAGCCGGCGGGAGATTCCCCGGAGGTGGAGCAGCACGGCGGTCGACACGGCGATCAGGATCAGCAGCAGGATGGTGTAGACGGCGCTCACGGAACGTACTCCTAGCGAGGAGCGGAACGGGGTTACATCTCCACACTGCCGCATCCGGCCCCGTTACCGCAGTGGCGAATGTCCACTTTGTCGCCGACTTTCGTTCTTGTCCCCAAATTGTTAGGTAGTCCCGCTCTACGCTGCGGAGTTGATCCGCTCCGCACCGTCGATTTCCGGACCGGAAACGACGCGGAAGAGGGCCGGATCGACCTCGCGGTGTGATCCGGCCCTCAATTACGCTGCGTCACTCCAAACGGGTGGTCTGGACCCTTCGGAGTTGACGGGGGAAGGGTCGTCCGGGCTCAGCTGAGCCGCTCGATGACCATCGCCATGCCCTGGCCGCCGCCGACGCACATGGTCTCCAGGCCGAACTGCTTGTCGTGCCACTGGAGGGAGTTGATCAGGGTGGTGGTGATCCGGGCGCCGGTCATGCCGAAGGGGTGGCCGACGGCGATCGCACCGCCGTTGACGTTCAGCCGGTCCAGGTCGACGCCGAGGTCGCGGTAGGACGGGATCACCTGGGCGGCGAAGGCCTCGTTGATCTCGACCAGGTCGATGTCGCCGATGCTCAGGCCGGCCCGCTTGAGCGCCTGCTTCGAGGCCTCGACCGGGCCGTAGCCCATGATCTCGGGGGAGAGCGCGCTGACGCCGGTGGAGACCACCCGGGCGAGCGGGGTGATGCCCAGCTCACGGGCCTTGGTGTCGGACATGACGACCAGCGCGGCGGCGCCGTCGTTCAGCGGGCAGCAGTTACCGGCGGTCACCGTGCCGTCCGGGCGGAACACCGGCTTCAGGCCGGAGACGCCCTCCAGCGTGACGCCCGCGCGCGGGCCGTCGTCCTCGCTGACCACGGTGCCGTCCGGCAGCGTGACCGGGGTGATCTCGCGCTGCCAGAAGCCGGCCTCGATGGCGGCCTCGGCGAGGTTCTGCGAGCGCACGCCGAACTCGTCCTGCTCGGCGCGGGTGATGCCCTTGAGGGCGGCCAGGTTCTCGGCGGTCTGGCCCATCGCGATGTAGGCGTCCGGCAGCAGCCCGTCCTCCCGCGGGTCGTGCCACTCGCCGCCACCTTCCTCCGCCCGCTTGGCCGTGCGGCCCCGGGCCTCGTCGAACAGCGGGTTCATGGTGCCCGGCATGCCGTCCGAGGTGCCGTGGACGCTGCGCGAGACGGTCTCCACGCCGGCCGAGACGAAGACGTCGCCCTCGCCGGCCTTGATCGCGTGCAGCGCCATCCGCGTGGTCTGCAGCGAGGAGGAGCAGTAGCGGGTGATGGTGGCGCCGGGCAGGTAGTCCATGCCCATCTGCACGGCCACGACGCGGGCCAGGTTGTGGCCCTGCTCGCCGCCGGGCAGGCCGCAGCCGAGCATCAGGTCGTCGATCTCGCGCGGGTCGAGCTGCGGCACCTTGGCGAGGGCGGCCTGGATGACGTGCGCGGTCAGGTCGTCCGGGCGGACGTCCTTCAGCGAGCCCTTGAAGGCCCGGCCGATCGGCGAACGGGTGGCGCTGACGATGACGGCTTCGGGCATGGCGGGCTCCTCGCTGAGTGGCGGCGGACAGGCGTCCGGGAGGAAAGTTACCGTCTGGTAGGTCAGTCGTCACCCGCCTCGGTGTGTGAGCTGGCCGACGTGTTCCGGGGGCCCGGAGCACCCCCCGCGGGCGGTTCCCCGGAGGCCGGGGAACCCGGCAGACCGGCCCGCAGCCGGTGTCGCAGCAGCGCCCAGCGGCCGGCCGCGCCGGCCTCGCCGCCGACCGCCGCCACCTCGGAGCCGGACCGTCCGGCCGCGGCGGCCGCGGCCACCTCCACCGGCAGCACCGCCTCGCCCGGGGCCTGCCCGTCCGGCCGGTCCTCCTGCGGCCAGAGGTCCAGCACGGTGCAGACCGAGGGCAGCACGGCCATCGCGGCCGTCGCGTAGCCCTGGGCCGAGGGGTGGTAGCGGTCGGCGGCGAACATCTCCGGCCGGGCCGCGAACTCGGGCCCGAGCAGCGAGCCGAGCGAGACGGTCCGCCCGCCCGCCTCCACCACCGCGATGGTCTGCGCGGCGGCCAGCCGGCGGCTCAGCCGGCGGGCCACCCAGCGCAGCGGCGGGCGGACCGGCTTGATCGTCCCGAGGTCGGGACAGGTGCCGACCACCACCTGACAGCCGGCGGCGCGCAGCGCGGCGACCGTCGCGCCGAGCTGGCGCACCGCGAGCTCGGCCGGGCTGTGCCGGGTCACGTCGTTGGCGCCGACCATGATCACGGCGATGTCCGGGCGGTGCGCCAGGGCCTGGTCCAGCTGGCCGGCCAGGTCGGCGGAGCGGCCGCCGGAGAACGCCACGTTGACCAGCCGGACCGGGCGCTCGGCGACCGAGGCGAGTCCGGCGGCGAGCAGCGCGCCCGGCGTCTCGCGGGCCCGCAGCACCCCGAGGCCGGCCGCGGTGGAGTCGCCGAGGAAGGCCAGCACCAGCGGCGGCTGCGGCGCGGCGGAGGTGTCGGCGAAGGCCTCGCCGTAGACGCCGTCGGCCTTGGGCGGGTCGCCGTCCAGGATGCCGATGGCCTGGACGGCCAGCTTGCTCTCGGTCAGCAGCAGGCCCACCAGGCCCACGCCCAGTACGCCGAGTCCGCCGCCGCCGTACGCCGCGGCGGTGGCGATCCGGCGGGCCACCCGGGCCCGTGACCCCTGTGCCGTTGACATCCGGTGCCCCCTTCGCGTCCTCGTGCCACCCGGTGAAGGGCCGCTCCCGATGCGTGTACACCCCTAGTACCCGCGAACGCCCCGGCCTACGACGGGGGTGGGCCGTTCGTGGTGCGCACGGGCCCTCCGGGGCTGCTGGTACGGCCTACGCTTTGCAGTACCGAAAGCCACTGCATGCCCACAGACCGGGAGGACCCCCGTGCGGTACCACAACTCGATCATCGACCTGGTCGGCAACACGCCGCTGGTCAAGCTGAACAAGGTCACCGAGGGGATCAGCGCCACGGTGCTCGCCAAGGTCGAGTACTTCAACCCCGGTGGCTCGGTGAAGGACCGCATCGCGATGCGCATGATCGAGGCGGCCGAGGCCTCCGGCGCCCTCAAGCCCGGCGGCACCATCGTCGAGCCGACCTCCGGCAACACCGGTGTCGGCCTGGCGATCGTGGCCCAGCAGAAGGGCTACAAGTGCATCTTCGTGTGCCCCGACAAGGTCTCCACCGACAAGATCAACACGCTGCGCGCCTACGGCGCCGAGGTGGTCGTCTGTCCGACCGCCGTCGCGCCCGAGCACCCGGACTCCTACTACAACGTCTCCGACCGCCTGGTCCGCGAGACCCCGAACGCCTGGAAGCCGGACCAGTACTCCAACCCGGACAACCCGGCCTCGCACTACCACTCCACCGGTCCGGAGCTGTGGGAGCAGACCGAGGGCCGGATCACCCACTTCGTGGCGGGCGTCGGCACCGGCGGCACCATCTCCGGCACCGGCAACTACCTGAAGGAGGTCTCCGGCGGCAAGGTCAAGGTGATCGGCGCCGACCCGGAGGGCTCGGTCTACTCCGGCGGCACCGGCCGGCCGTACCTGGTCGAGGGCGTCGGTGAGGACTTCTGGCCGACCGCCTACGACCGCGGCGTCGCGGACGGGATCGTCGCCGTCTCCGACAAGGACTCCTTCCAGATGACCCGCCGCCTGGCCAAGGAGGAGGGCCTGCTGGTCGGCGGCTCCTGCGGCATGGCGGTCGTCGCCGCGCTGGAGGTCGCCCGGGGGCTCGGCCCGGACGACGTCGTCGTGGTGCTGCTGCCGGACGGCGGCCGCGGCTACCTGTCGAAGATCTTCAACGACGACTGGATGGCCGACTACGGCTTCCTGCCGTCCGCCACCGACGAGGCCCACATCGGCGAGGTGCTGGCCCGCAAGGACGCCATCGAGCACGAGGGCATCCCGCAGTTCGTCCACATGCACCCCAACGAGACGGTCTCCGAGGCGGTCCGGGTGCTGCGCGAGTACGGCGTCTCGCAGATGCCGGTGGTCTCGCCGGGCGCCGGCCACCCCGACATCATGGCCGGCGAGGTGATCGGCTCGGTGGTGGAGAAGCTGCTGCTGGAGGGCGTCTTCGCGGGCGACATCCAGCTGACCGACACGCTGGACAAGGTGATGTCCAAGCCGCTGCCGGTGGTCGGCTCGGGCGAGACCGTCACCAACCTGATGACGGTGCTGGAGAAGGCCGACGCCGCGGTGGTGCTGGTGGAGGGCAAGCCGGAGGGCATCGTGACCCGCCAGGACCTGCTGGGCTTCCTGACCGGCAGCCGCGCCGGTCACTGAGTCCGGGGCACGGCCGCCGACCCCGACCCGGCGGCCGCGGACCTGCGGGGCGGAGGTTCCGTTTCCGGGCGAACTGGTACACCGGCGTCATCTCCGTGCAGCACGGGCTTAACACGGCTGCGGCATCGTTGTGCTCACGGCAAGACGCCGAGCGAGACGGCGGTGACCGACCGGGAGCGGCTCCCCGGCGGCGCGGCCCGTCTCGGGCACGACGGCCGGTCCTGATCCGGTCGGTGGTGTCCCTGCCCGCGGAGGCGCCGTCGTCCCGCCCCGGTCCGGCTCCGGCCGGCTGCCAGGGGGTGGCGGCTCCCGGGCGACCGCGCCGCTTGGCGCGTCTCCGCGGCTCCCGGGTGGGGGAGCCCCGCGGAGGCGGCGGGCCCGGTCCCCTCTCCGGAGGGGGCCGGGCCCGCCCACGTCCGCGCCGTCGGCAGGGCCGGTTTCCCGTAGTCTCACTGACATGACCAGCACTGACACGACCGGCCAGGACAACGCGCGCTACGTCCGGCTCAGCATCGAGCTCATCGCCGAGATCACCGACGAGGGCGCCCTCAAGACGGCGGCCCTCCAGCAGGTGGCCGATGACGAGTACCTCGACGACGAGGAGCGCGCGCAGTCCGTCGAGGCCATCGAGGTGGACCCGTCCGGCTCGCTCGCCCACTTCATCGACCCGCTGGCGCTGCTCGGCGACGTCCCGGGGGTCGAGCTCGCCTCGGCGACCTGGGAGTCGGCGAAGACCGACTTCGACCCGGAGAGCGACGAGTGGGACGAGTACGCGGTGGAGGAGTCCGCCGAGTAGGGGGCGCCCGTCACCGCCCGTGAATGCCCGGTTCCGCATGCGAACCGGGCATTTGTCCATATTTGGCGCCGCGTTTCGGATTCTCGTACGATCGCAAGCCGTTGGTGATGGAACCGTGAACGCACAAAGTGCGTTTCTGTATCCGTAATGCCCGGATGATCAGCAGGGAGTGGGCGACGTGACGGCACGGGAAGGCCAGGGTCGAGGGACCGGCAGCAACTGGAGCCGGCGCGGTGTGCTGGCGGGCCTGATCGGCGCCCCGGTCCTGCTGCTCGCGGCCTGCAACGACACCAAGAGCACCACCACCGGCAGCGGCCCCGGCACCGGCGGCAACGGTGGCTCTGGTGACACTGGCGGCACTGGCGGCGACACCGGCGGTGCCGGCGGCACGGCCACCGGCAGCCCGCAGCCCACGCCCAGTGCCACCAGCACCCCCAGCCCGACCCCCACCCCGACCCCCAAGGTCTCGGCCGCCGTGATCACGGTGACCCCGGCCGACGGCGCCGGCGCCGCCAGCTTCAGCGAGCCGGTCCGGGTCGCCGTCGCCGGCGGCACCTTCAGCACGGTCAAGGTCACCGACTCCACCGGCAAGGCGCTGGCCGGCCAGCTGTCCGCCGACGGCACCCTGTGGACCTCCGCCGCCGCCCCGGCCAGCGGTACCAAGTACAGCGTGTCCGCGGTCGCCTTCGACAAGGAGAAGCTGGAGGCCGACGCCAACGCCGTCTTCACCACGGCGACCCCGGCCAACACCTTCGTCGGCTACTTCACCCCCGAGGACGGCTCGGTCGTCGGTGTCGGCATGCCAGTCTCGATCAACTTCAGCAAGCCGGTCACCGACCGCAAGGCCGTCCAGCAGGCGATCACCGTGATAGCCGAGCCGGGCGTCGAGATCGTCGGCCACTGGTTCTCCAGCACCCGCCTCGACTTCCGGCCGCAGCAGTACTGGGCCAAGGGCACCAAGGTGACCGTCAAGCTCCGGCTGAAGGACGTCCAGGGCGCCAAGGGCGTCTACGGCACCCAGTCCAAGGACGTCCGCTTCACCATCGGCCGGGCGCAGACCAGCGTCGCCGACCTCGCCGCCAAGAAGCTCACCGTCACCACGGACGGCCAGGTCAGCGCCGTCTACGCGATCTCCGGCGGCTCGCCCGAGTTCCGCACCTGGGGCGGCAAGATGGTGATCACCGAGCAGTACCAGCAGACCCGGATGAACTCGCAGACCGTCGGCCTCGGCAGCGAGTACGACATCCCCGACGTGCCGCACGCCCAGCGGCTCAGCACCTCCGGCACCTTCATCCACGGCAACTACTGGTCCCCGGCCTCGACCTTCGGCAGCCAGAACACCAGTCACGGCTGCGTCGGCCTGCGCGACGTCAAGGGCGGCCAGGACGCGAGCGCGGACGGCTACAAGTTCTTCAAGAGCTCGATGATCGGCGATGTGGTCGAGGTCGTGAACTCCGGCGACAAGACCGTGGTGCCGTCCAACGGCCTCAACGGCTGGAACATGGGCTGGGCCGACTGGAAGGCCGGCAGCGCGATCTGACGCCTCCCTCCGGGCCGCGGTCCGCGGGCTGACAGCCCGGGGCGAACGCGATGGCCGAAATCCGCCGGACTCGTGGTGGCCCGGGCGGGAGGGTGGGGGCATGACGACAACCTCCACCGCCCCGTCCGTGCTCACCGTCCGGCCGATCGACCCGGCCGTCCACCGCGATCTGCTGGAGCGCGACGACGCCGGGCGTGCGCCCGTGCGCTCCGTCGACGAGGAGGGCGGCGCCCCGCTGCGCTGCTGCCTGACCAGGGCGCGGGCCGGGGAGCGGATCGCCCTGGTGAGCTACGCGCCGCTGCGGCGCTGGGCCGCCGGGACGGGGGCCGAGCCCGGCCCGTACGACGAGGTCGGCCCGGTCTTCGTGCACGACGGGCCGTGCGCCGGCCCGGCCGCGGAGGGCTGGCCGGAGGGCTTCCACAGCGGTCGGCGGGTGGTGCGCGCGTACGGCCGGCGCGGGAACATCCTCGGCGGCGAGCTGGTCGTACCGGAGACCGCCGAGGCGGTCGCGGCGCGGCTGCTCACCGATCCGGAGGTGGCCGTGCTGCACGTCCGGGCGGTGGAGTTCGGGTGCTTCATGCACGAGGTCCGGCGGGGCTGACCGCCGCCGGCCGCGTGCTCACGAGCGCCGGGCGTAGTCGCCGAAGCCCTGCCAGTCCACGACGACCATCGGCTCGTCGCCGATCACCCAGGCGTCGTGACCGGGCGGGCAGAGCATGAAGTCGCCGGGACCGAACTCGGCCGCCTCGCCGTCGTCCATGACGATCTTCATGCGGCCGGAGACGACGTAGCCGGCGTGGGCCGCCTGGCAGCTGTCGGTCTTGGCGATCGGCTTGACGTGCTCGGACCACTTCCAGCCGGGCTGGAAGACCGCCCGGCCGACGGCTCCGCCGTCCAGGTTGACCAGGCGCAACTCGCCCTTGTCCGCCTCGAACGGGCGGATCTCCTCGGGATCGGTGTCGAAGTTCCTGCGGATGAGACCGGCCATGAGGTGCTCCTCGGGACAGGGGCAGCCGCGTCACCAGGGACGGTGACGCGGCCGCCCTACCGGTCCTTCCAGTCTGCGCCCGCGGGGCCCGACTCGGGAACCCTGGGTGACGAGGAGCCTCAGGCGTCCGTGCGGGCCACCCCGATCGGGCAGCTGGCGCCGGTGCCGCCGAGGCCGCAGTAGCCGTTGGGGTTCTTGGCGTCCGAGAGGTACTGCTGGTGGTACGGCTCGGCCGGGTAGAACGGGCCGGCCGGGGCGATCTCGGTGGTGACCGGGCCGAGGCCGAGCGCGGTCAGCGCCGGCTGGAAGGCGTCCCGGGTGGCGGTCGCGGCGGCGGCCTGGGCCGGGGAGTGGGTGTAGACCGCGGAGCGGTACTGGGTGCCCACGTCGTTGCCCTGGCGGTTGCCCTGGGTCGGGTCGTGTGCCTCCCAGAAGGTCTTCAGCAGCCGCTCGTAGGAGACCACCGCGGGGTCGTACACCACCCGGACCGCCTCGGTGTGCCCGGTCAGGCCGCTGCACACCTCCTCGTACGTCGGGTTCGGGGTGTGGCCGCCCTGGTAGCCGACCAGCGTCGTCCAGACGCCGGGCAGCCGCCAGAACGTCCGCTCGGCGCCCCAGAAGCAGCCCAGGCCGAAGTCCGCGACCTCAAGGCCCTCGGGGTACGGGCCGGTCAGCGGGTGACCGAGCACGGTGTGCGGCTCGCGCAGGGTGAACGCCGGGGTCTCCCGGCCGGGCAGGGCCTGGTCGGCGGGGACGAGCGAGGTCTTGTGGCGGTTGAACAGCACGGCCTGCTCCAACGGGTTCGGGGAGTGTTGCGCAGGTTCCAACGCGGCCGGACGGCCGGGGATTCCGGGCGGCACCAGGGCCACCGGGCCGGCGACCCGGCGGGCGCCCGCGTCCTCCGGGCGGCACCCGGCGGTTCGCCGACTACGCTCGGAGCATGACCGAGCACCAGCTTCCCCAGGGCTTCGAGACCCTCGCCATCCACGCGGGTCAGGAAGCAGACCCCCAGACCGGGGCCGTCGTCACGCCGATCTACCAGGTGTCCACCTACAAGCAGGACGGGGTGGGCGGCCTGCGGGGCGGTTACGAGTACAGCCGCAGCGCCAACCCGACCCGTACCGCGCTGGAGGAGTGCCTCGCCGCGCTGGAGGGCGGCGCCCGCGGCCTCGCCTTCGCCTCCGGCCTCGCCGCCGAGGACACCCTGCTGCGCACCGTCCTCAAGCCGGGCGACCACATCGTCATCCCCAACGACGCCTACGGCGGCACCTTCCGGCTCTTCGCCAAGGTGCTGACCCGCTGGGGCGTCGAGTTCTCGGTGGCCAACACCCAGGACCTCGCCACCGTCCGCGAGGCGCTGCGCCCCAACACCCGCGCGGTCTGGGTGGAGACCCCGTCCAACCCGCTGCTGGGCATCACCGACCTGGCCGCGCTGGCCGAGATCGCGCACGGCGCCGGCGCGTTGCTGGTGGTCGACAACACCTTCGCCAGCCCCTACCTGCAGCAGCCGATCGCGCTCGGCGCCGACGTGGTCGTGCACTCGACCACCAAGTACATGGGCGGCCACTCGGACGTGGTCGGCGGCGCCCTGGTGATCGCCGAGGCGGGCCTCGGCGAGGAGGTCGCCTACCACCAGAACGCGATGGGCGCGGTCTCCGGCCCGTTCGACGCCTGGCTGGTGCTGCGCGGGATCAAGACCCTCGGCGTGCGGATGGACCGGCACAGCTCGAACGCCGAGAAGGTCGCCGAGCTGCTCGCGAGCCACCCCAAGGTCAGCCAGGTGCTGTACCCGGGTCTGGCCGAGCACCCCGGCCACGACATCGCCGCCAAGCAGATGAAGGCCTTCGGCGGCATGGTGTCGTTCCGGGTGAACGGCGGCGAGGAGGCGGCGGTCGAGGTCTGCAACCGGGCGCGGCTCTTCACCCTCGGCGAGTCGCTGGGCGGCGTGGAGTCGCTGATCGAGCACCCGGGCCGGATGACCCACGCCTCGGTCGCCGGTTCGGCCCTGGAGGTGCCGGCCGACCTGGTGCGCGTCTCGGTCGGCATCGAGTCGATCGACGACCTGCTGGCCGACCTCAAGCAGGCGCTGGGCTGAGGCCTTGGCGCGGGCGGCGCGCTACGCGCCGCCCGGGCCCTGCCGGCCCGCCGTGTACTCCTCCATGGAGTGGTTGAAGCGGGCCAGCAGGGCGCAGAACGCCCGCTGTTCCTCGGGCGGCCAGTCGGCCACCAGCCGGCGGGTCAACTCGGCTCTCCCGGCCCGCACTTCGGACAGGCGTCCGGCGCCGAGCGGGGTCAGCGCGAGCCGGACGGCGCGCCGGTCGGCCGGGTCCTGCACCCGGCCGACCAGGCCGGCCGCGACCAGCGGGGCGACCTGCCGGGTGACGGTGGAGGAGTCGACACCCAGGGCGTCGGCCAGCGCCTTGACGTTGGCGGGGCCGAGCCGCTCCAGCCGTTCGAGCAGCAGGTAGGCCGCGCGGACCAGGGCGGCCACCCCGTCGGATCCGCGGACCTGTTCCATGCGGCGGGCGAACACCGCCAGCTGGTACTGGAGTTGGGTGTGCACGGGTTCGGTGAGGTCGGTGGCCTGGGGCGAGGTCGTCGTCATCGCGGCTCACGATCGTCGTGCGGTGAGGAAGGCTCAGGAGCAGCAGCGTACGCGGGCCGGGCGGGCCCGGGAACAGGGCCGACGTCCCCGAAGCACGTGTCGCGAGACTCTAGGCTGCTGTCATGCACAGCTGGCCGATCACCCTCGACGACGTCCGCGGCGCCCAGAAGATGCTCGCCGGGATCGCCCGGGTGACGCCGATGGAGAGCAGCCGCCACCTCTCCGCGCTGGTCGGTGCGCCGGTCCACCTGAAGTGCGAGAACCTCCAGCGCACCGGCTCGTTCAAGCTGCGCGGCGCCTACGTGCGGATCGCCGGGCTCTCGCCGGTGCAGCGGGCGGGCGGCGTGGTGGCGGCGAGTGCCGGGAACCACGCCCAGGGGGTGGCGCTGGCCGCCTCGCTGCTCGGGGTGCGCTCGACCGTCTTCATGCCGGTGTCCGCGCCGCTGCCGAAGATCGCGGCGACCCGGGAGTACGGGGCCGAGGTGCGGCTGCACGGGGCGACCGTCGACGAGGCGCTGCGGGCGGCGCAGCGCTTCGCGGAGGCGGGCGGCGCGGTCTTCATCCACCCGTTCGACCACCGGGACGTCGTGATCGGGCAGGCCACCGTCGGGCTGGAGATCCTGGAGCAGTGCCCGGAGGTGCGGACCGTGCTGGTCGGGGTGGGCGGCGGCGGTCTGCTGGCCGGGATCGCGGCGGCGGTCAAGCCGCTGCGGCCGGACGTGCGGGTGATCGGGGTGCAGGCGGCGGCCGCGGCCGCGTACCCGCCCTCGCTGGCGGCGGGGCACCCGGTCTCGCTGGAACGGTTCGCCACGATGGCGGACGGGATCATGGTCGGCCGGCCGGGGGACGTCCCGTTCGAGATCGTCAACACCCTGGCGGACGGTGTGCGGACGGTCTCCGAGGACTCGCTGTCCCGGGCCCTGCTGCTGGGGCTGGAGCGGCTGAAGCTGGTGGTGGAGCCGGCCGGGGCGGCTCCGGTCGCGGCGCTGCTGGAGCGGCCGGACTCCTTCGAGGGGCCGGTGGTGGCGGTGCTGTCCGGCGGCAACATCGACCCGCAGCTGATGCAGCGGGTGCTGCGGCACGGCCTGGCGGCGGCCGGCCGGTACCTGTCGCTGCGGGTGCGGCTGGCCGACCGGCCGGGCGCGCTGGCGGGCCTGCTGGCGGTGCTGACCAGGGTGGACGCCAATGTGCTGGACGTGGCGCACGTGCGGGTCGATCCGCAGCTGGGGCTGACCGAGGTGGAGGTGGACCTGCACCTGGAGACCAAGGGGCCGGAGCACTGCGCGGCGGTGCTCGGCGAGCTGCGGGGCGCGGGGTACGTGGTCTCCCGGTAGGCCCGAACGGGGGATTCGGGGCAGAGTGGGACAGACCACGCAGTTCCGCCCGTTCCTCCGAGGAGATGAGGCAGGCCCATGGCGCCAGCCATCCAAGCCGAGAACCTGGTCAAGACCTTCGGTGACGTACGAGCCCTGGACGGCGTCAGCCTCGACGTCCCCGAGGGCACGGTGCTCGGGCTGCTGGGCCCGAACGGTGCCGGCAAGACCACCACCGTGCGCGTGCTCACCACGCTGCTCCAGCCCGACTCCGGCGGTGCGACGGTGGCCGGCGTCGACGTCCTCAAGCACCCGAACCGGGTCCGCAGCCTGATCGGCCTCTCCGGCCAGTACGCCGCGGTCGACGAGTACCTCACCGGCTTCGAGAACCTCCAGATGGTCGGCGAGCTGTACCAGATGCCGGCCCGCGCGGCGAAGGCCAGGGCGCTCGAACTGCTGGAGTGGTTCAACCTCACCGAGGCCAAGGACCGCACCGCCAAGACCTACTCCGGCGGCATGCGCCGGCGCCTGGACCTCGCCGCGGCGCTGGTCGTCCGTCCGCCGGTGATGTTCCTGGACGAGCCCACCACCGTCCTCGACCCGCGCAACCGGCTCGCCCTGTGGGAGGTCATCGAGACGCTGGTGGAGCAGGGCACCACGCTGCTGCTCACCACCCAGTACCTGGAGGAGGCCGACCGGCTCGCCCACGACATCGCCGTGGTCGACCACGGCAGGGTGATCGCGCGCGGCACCGCCGACCGGCTCAAGGCGCAGATCGGCGGCGAGCGGATCGAGGTCGTGGTGCAGCGGCCCGACCTGGTCGGCGAGGCGGTCGCGGCGCTCTCCGCCCACGCGCTCGGCGAGCCGGCCGTGGAGAAGAACACCCGGCGGATCACCGTCCCGGTCAGCGGCGGCGCCCGGGTGCTCGCCGACGTGATCCGCGAGCTGGACGCCCGCTCGATCGAGATCGACGACATCGGGCTGCGCCGGCCGACCCTGGACGACGTCTTCCTCTCGCTCACCGGCCACCACACCGAGACCGAGGACGAGGAGGGCGCCGCCGGGGGCAAGGGACGCGGGCGGGGCGGCGGCTCCGGCAGCGGCACCGGCTCCGGCAAGCAGGCCGTTCCGGCCGGGAAGGAGATCTGAGATGGCCAGCGCGACCGAGCACGCCATCGGCGGGGCGGTGCCCAAGCAGCGCCGGGGCGTGGACGCCGTGCGGCACGACTCCTGGGTGGTCGCCCGGCGCAACCTGCGCCGGATGACCCGGATCCCCGAGATCCTGGTGTTCGGCCTGATGCAGCCGGTCATGTTCGTGCTGCTGTTCTCGTACGTCATGGGCGGCGCGATCAAGATCCCCGGGGCGCAGTCCAGCTCCTCGGCGTACATCCAGTTCCTGATGGCGGGCATCTTCGCCCAGACCGTCACCTTCGCGGTGGCCGGCGCCTCGGCGGGCATCGCCGAGGACATGTCCAAGGGACTGGTCGACCGGTTCCGCTCACTGCCGATGGCCCGTTCGGCGGTGCTGGTCGGCCGGACCCTGGCCGACCTCTGCCAGACCGCGTTCATCCTGGTGGTGCTGGCCCTGGTGGCGCTGCTGGTCGGCTGGCGGATCCACAACGGGCTGCTGTCCGCGCTGGGCGCGTTCGGGCTGCTGCTCCTGCTCGGCTACGCCTTCTCCTGGATCGGGGCGCTGATCGGCCTGTCGGTGCGCAGCCCGGAGGCGGCCACCTCGGCCGGGCTGATCTGGCTCTTCCCGCTGACCTTCGTCTCCAACGCCTTCGTGCCGGTCAGCTCGATGCCGGGCTGGCTGCAGGGGGTCGCCTACTGGAACCCGTTCAGCGCCACCGTGCAGGCCTGCCGCAACCTGTTCGGCAACCAGGTGGGCCCGGTGGACGACGTGTGGCCGATGCAGCACGCCGAGTTGGTGTCGGTGCTCTGGTCGGTGGTGATCACCGCGGTGTTCTCCTGGCTGTCGGTGCGCAAGTACCGCTCCTCCACCCGCTGAGCCGCCGGCCCGGACGCGCGCAGGCGCATGCGCGAGGGCGGATGCGCGAAGGCGGGTGCGCGAAGGCGGGTGCGCGAAGGCGGCCGCGGGAAACCGCGGCCGCCTTCGGGCGTGTCGGGGGTGATCAGCCGGCGTAGGGCTTGACCTCGACGATCTTGACCATGGCCTGCTTGCCGTTCGGCAGCTCGTAGGTCGCCTCGTCGCCGATCGTCTTGCCGTCGATCGCGCGACCCAGCGGCGACTGCGGCGAGTAGATGTCCAGGTCGTCGTCGCCGACCTCGCGCGAGCCCAGCAGGAACTTCATGGTGTCGTCCTCGTCGCCGTCGAAGGCGACCGTCACGACCATGCCCGGGGCCACCACGCCGGAGTCCGCCGGGGCCTCGCCGACCTTGGCACGCTCCAGGATCTGGGTGAGCTGGCGGATCCGCAGCTCGTACTTGCCCTGCTCCTCCTTGGCGGCGTGATAGCCGGCGTTCTCCTTGAGGTCACCCTCCTCGCGCGCGGCCTCGATCTTCTGCGCGATCTCGATCCGCCAGGGGCCGGTCAGGTGATCCAGCTCGGCCTTGAGCTGGTCGTAGCCGGACTGAGTGAGCCAGGTCACGTTCTCGCTGGTCTGGGTCACGGGTGCTCCTCGTAGGTGCTGGGGCTGTGCTGAGGGTGTGAGTCGTCAGCGTGTTGAGTGGTGCTGATATCGGTCTTAACTACAAAGCAACGCCCGCTCCCGTACCAGCTGGTGCGGAAGGGGCGAAACCACGAGCCTAACAACTCCCGCCGACAAGCGGGAGGGTCGTTGGCGTTCCATTGACGACAGCGTTGCGCCGAGGTGTACAGGATCGGTGGGTGGGACTCCCCTACGGATGCCCGTTCCCCTGCGCGAATATGCCTGCGGTGCGGTTACTTGGGCGTACAGCCCAGCAGCTCGGCGGTGGTGCCGCGGGCGGTGGTCCGCAGACTCACCACCGCGTCGTACTCGGAGCCCTCCGCCGGGACGGGGAAGTCGGCCACCCCGACCACCGCGCCGTCCTCGCCCTGCGAGCGGACGGTGCAGCTGCCGGCCGTGCCGTCGCTCTTGCGCACCGCCAGGTGCAGTTGGAGCTCGGTGTCGGAGAGCGCCTGGAAGGTCGGCACGGTGCCGTTGATCTTCGTCTCGCGGATCAGGTAGGAGCCGCCCAGCCAGGCGATCAGGCCCAGCATCACCACCGCGCAGACCGCGCCGACCACCTTGAGCCGGCGGTCGCTCTCGCGGTCGCCGCGACGCCCGTAACGGTCTTCGGGCAGCTGCGGGGTCCGGGTGCCGGCGCTCATGGGGCTCAGTCCTCTCGTGGGGAGGGGGCCGCGCGGGTGGTGCGGGGGAATGCGGTGCTCCTCCAGTCCGTCACTATAGGAGGGGCACGCCCGCGGCCGGTCCGGCGGGGGCGGGCTCGGCCGTGTCGGCGCCCCGCGCGGCGGCCGGCCCCGCGGTCACGCGGCCCCGAGAGCGGCTCAGACGGTGGGCAGACCGGCTTGCGCGGTACGCCCGGACATTTTTGTGGAAGGAACGCACGCGTTGACTGAGCAGTTGCGACTGATGGCGGTGCACGCCCACCCGGACGACGAGTCCAGCAAGGGCGCGGCGACCATGGCCATGTACGTCGACCACGGGGTGGACGTGCTGGTGGCCACCTGCACCGGGGGGGAACGCGGTTCGGTCCTCAACCCGAAGCTGCAGGGCAAGCCGGAGATCGAGGAGAACATCCACGAGGTCCGGCGCAAGGAGATGGACGAGGCCCGCGCGATCCTCGGGATCAAGCAGGCCTGGCTGGGATTCGTGGACTCGGGCCTGCCGGAGGGCGACCCGCTGCCCCCGCTGCCCGAGGGCTGCTTCGCCCTGCAGGACGTCAAGGAGGCGGCCGAACCGCTGGTCCGCCTCATCCGGGAGTTCAAGCCGCAGGTCATCACGACCTACGACGAGAACGGCGGCTACCCGCACCCCGACCACATCATGACCCACAAGATCACCATGGTCGCCTTCGACGCCGCCGGTGACCCCGACGCGTACCCCGAGGCCGGCGAGCCCTGGCAGCCGCTGAAGCTGTACTACAACCACGGCTTCCCGATGGGCCGGATCCGCGCCCTGCACAAGTACCTGTCCGAGAACGGCCACGAGTCCCCCTACGGCGAGTGGATCGCCGGCTGGGAGAAGAGCGGCCGCGCGGAGCGCGAGATCACCACCCGGGTCCGCTGCGACGACTGGTTCGAGACCCGGGACCGCGCGCTGATCGCGCACGCCACCCAGATCGACCCGGACGGCCCGTGGTTCCGCGTCCCGCTGGAGGTCCAGCGCACGGTCTGGCCCACCGAGGACTACGAGCTCGCCCGTACCCTGGTCGACGTGGACCTGCCGGAGGACGACCTGTTCGCCGGCCTGCGCACCCCCAGCCTGACGGCCGAGTCGGCCGACACGCGGGACTGAAGCACCCCCCGACGGCCCGGCTCCCCGTGAGCCGGGCCACCATAGAGATATGAGCGCCCCCGTGAACCTCACCCACCTCGCCGCCCAGCTCGCCGTCGACGACGCCAAGGTCACCCCCGGCCTGCTGGGCTTCCTCGTCTTCGCCGCCCTCGGCGTGGCCACCTGGTTCCTGGCCAAGTCGATGAACAAGCAGTTCAAGCGGGTGGACTTCGCCGAGGAACCGGAGTCCCCGAAGGAGTGAGGCCGTGCCCCCTCCACCGCGCCGATGCGCAAGGATGGGGGCATGCCGAACCGCCTCGCCGACGCGATGTCGCCGTACCTGCGGCAGCACGCCGACAATCCGGTCGACTGGTGGCCCTGGGGGCCCGAAGCGTTCGAGGAGGCGGAGCGGCGCGGTGTGCCGGTGCTGCTGTCGGTCGGGTACGCGGCTTGTCACTGGTGCCAGTGAACTCGTCAACCGAGTAGTCGGCGGTGCTACACCTCTCTGATGATCACGCGCTTCCCGCAGAGCTTCGACCAGTCGTCCCTGTCGGAGGTCAGAACGATCACGGGGGCCGGGACGCGGAGCGCGAGCGCGGCAACGAGGGCGTCGATCGCGTACTTGTGCCCGTGCAGCCCGCCCGCGTCCTGAAGCAGCGCCACTGCGGTCAGGGAGTCCTCCTGGCTGACCGGTTCCACTCGTAGCCGGGAGAGTACCCACTTCAAGCGTGCAAGATCGGTCTTCCCCTGTACGGCTTCAACGATGGTCAGCGCAGACACGAGGATGGGGACCCCAGCCTGCCGGGATGCCTCGATGCGAGCCGCCATGCCGCGGTCGTTGCGTAGGAGCAGCGACAGCGCCTCGGAGTCGAGCACGAGTGAGCGGGCCGACTGCTCCTTCACGCAGCGCCCCGCTCGACATCCTCGGCGTTCTCGTCTCCGAACAGCTCGCGACGAGCTGCTTCGATCTCCTGCTCCGTGAGCGCGCCGTGCTCTTCCTCGTGCGCCGCGACGATCTCGGCGAGCCCGTCCATGGCGAGCTGGTGCCTGACAGCCTCGGCGATGTAGCTGGACAGGCCGCGGCGTCCGGTCCGAGAGCGGAGCTCACTGACCAGCTCGGCGGGCATGGAGACGGAGATGTTCTCGGTAGCTCCGGCTCGGGTCGGCTTCATAGTCGCAGTGTAAGACACTTTCTATTACACGATGGAGTCTTTCCGTGCTTCGCGCCTGTTCGCGCCGCGAGGTGTTTTCCGCCGAGAAGCCGGTTCGATTTAGTTGGCAGGCGCGGCGTCCGGCCTCCCTGCTCGAGCGGTAGCTCGATGTCCCTGCCGATCGGCCAGCGGCATCTCCTCCAGCCGCGCATCGAAGCGGAGTTGCGTTAGTGCTCCACTCTCCGAGGCGCTCAGGGCTCCTCTGGGCGGGGGGACTCCATCCTTTTGGTGTGATCTGAGTCACGTGCAAGCTTCGTCGGCGTGCTGTCGCCGCGGGATCTGTCGACCCGATTGGCGCCTAGAGCTGGCGGTTGCGCCATCGAAGCATGCGCAGCAATGCTGCGCAACGACTCCCGTCCGACTTCTGCTCGATGTGCCGTTCCCTCTGCGCGTAACGGATTACCGCTAATGTGGACACTGTGCCGACCTGTCGGGGTGCCAGTTCGCCGCCAATGAGGTCAGGCGTAGTGCGCAGTGATCCTGCGCATATCGTCTATCGAGGAGAGTCGCACAATGAGGGCATTCATCGAACTGCTGGGTAAGGCGATGCAGAGCACGGGGGCGACGTTGCGACTGTGCCTGCTGATCACAGTCACCGCCGGGGCGTACTTCATCAGCCAGGTGAAGTAGGAGGAGAAGGATTTCGAGGGAGAGCATTCGATGATCGCAGAAGCGGCAGATCCGGCAGCAGAGCTCGCCGAGCGGTTGTGGCGGGCGTACGCGCCCTACCGGCGTGGCCGCGGTACGGCCGGTGACCTTGACGCGATGCTGGCGATCCTGGTGCTGGCTGCCTTTGCGGAGGCGGAAGGCCGGCCCGAGGGAGATTACGTGAAGCGCTGGAAGCGCGCTTCTGCGGAGGCCGCAGCCGGTTTCTCTCCGGTGACCGAACTGCGGGGGGCTCTGCAGGACGCGGCCCGGCGTCCGGGTTTTCCGCTGCTCTGGTCGGCCGACCTCGAGCTCGGGAGTGGACCGGACGATGCCGCCTGGATGACGGCTTTCGTCGCGGAATTGGACCGGGGTCCCGGCCTCGGCGAGGTCGCGGTGGCCGACGTCTGTGAGCTTCTGCTCCAACGGCACGCGGCGGAAGGGGCTTTGTCGGGAGGGGAGTTCTACACGCCGCGCGGAGTCGCCGATCTGCTCGTGGAGCTGGCCGACCCTCGTCCGGGAGACCGGATCATGGATCCGGCCTGTGGCGCCGGCGGCGTGCTCGCGGCCGCTGCGCGCCACCTGGCCGAGAGGGGGGTGGTCGGTGACAACTCGTTCGAGGCGTACGCGGTGGATCGGAGCAACGTGCGCCCGGCGATGTTGAACCTGGCCCTGCACGGTGTGAGCGTGCCGCAGGTGGAACTGGCAGATCCGGCGGCGCTGTTGCGAGACCGGAACCTGGGCCGTGTCGACCGGGTGCTGAGCAACCCACCGTTCAATCAGCGGATCGACGGGTGGGGGCAGCGGCAGTTCATCGCAGCACCGGAGTCGAGTGCCAACTTCGCCTGGTTGCAGCTTGCCTGGTCCCAGCTCAAGGAAGGCGGAATTGCGGCGGTCGTGATGCCTGCGCGGGCGGCCTGGGCGGGAGGAGCGGAGGCGCAGATCCGCCGTGAGATGGTCGCCCTGGGCTCGGTTCTCGCGGTCATCGCGCTGCCGACGCACCTCTTCGCGGGTACCAATATCGCTGTGCATGTATGGGTACTCGGCCGAGGCCGCCGTTCCCGGCCGGCACACCGAAGCGACTCCGTGATCCTTGTCGATGCGCGCAGCGCGGGGGGCCGGCCGGCGGGGCGGCCCCGCACGTTGTCGGGCGAGGTCGTCGACCGCATCGCAGATCGTTTCCGGCGCTGGCTCGAAACCTCGGCGGAGGTGGATGAGCCGGGCTTCTCCCGATCGGTTGCATACGCCGAACTCATCGAGAACGCCGGCAACCTGGACCCGCGGACCTACCTCCGGACGGAGAGCGGGCCGGACGGGGCCACAGACCTGAGCGCCATGCTGACCGATTTCGAGCGGCGCAACCGCGAGACATCGGAGCTCGGAGCGGAACTGGCGCAGATCGTCGGCGCACAGGATCAGCTGGCGCAGGACGGCATCCAATGCCAGAACCTGCTGCTGAAGGACGTGGTGAGCGGCAGGTCCACGGTCAGTGGTCGCCCCGTGCGGCTGCTCGCAGGGCCTTCGGGAAGCCTGGTCCGGGCCCAGGACTACGTGGAAGCCGGTGGGGTTCCCGTTGTGATGCCGAAGGACATCTCGGGCATCGGCTTCACCGTGGACGGAATCAAGTGCATCTCCGAGCAGCATGCCGAACGGCTTGATCGGTTCCGGTTGAATTGCGGGGACATCGTGGTCGCCCGCCGGGGCGATCTCGGGCGATGCGCCGTGGTCGGAGAAGAACAGCAGGGATGGGTCTGCGGCACTGGCTGTTTCGTGATCAGCCCTCCCGGCACTGTCGACTCTCACTACTTGGCGGCGTTCCTGCGCAGCGCCGGAGCTCGGGAGTGGCTCGATGCCCATTCGACCGGGAGCCTGGCTCTGCGGACCATCTCGCTCGAAGTGCTCGGGATGTTGCCCGTCGCCCTTCCCGATCTCGATACCCAGAGGTCCATCGGCGAAGCCATGGCGAGCTTCGACGCCCATGAGCGGCTGTTGCTGGACCAACTGGCAACGACGCGGGACATCCGCAGCAAGGCGCTGAGCAGCTTCCTGGCGAGATGAAGAGCAGGCGGCTCTGCTTCGGATGCCTCCCGAACGGCTGCGGCGCCTGAAGGGCCCGTGCCCTGTCGGCGCTTCACCGCTCACCGCGTCCGCAGGCGAGCCGGTTGTCGTCCGGTGGCCCGAAATTTCTCCTGAGTCACTGGATCTAAAAGTTGACTCAAGCAGCTTGTACTGCTTAAGATCGAAGACGAGCAAAGGCGTCCCGTCGGGGGAGGCCGGCTACGTCAGGAGCGCGCATGGCCACCCTGAGCATCCACTTCGACCCCGCTGTCATCGCCCGACTCGTGAGTGCGAGCGGTGACGACACCGTCCACGTCACCCTGTCCCTCGGTGAAGGGGCCGTCTCCCCACAGGCCGCTCCGGTGATTCCCCACGGGCCCTTGGCCGGGCTGATGCGCGCCGACCTGCTCGAACCGGGGACGGTCCTCACGTTTCGTCAGCGCCGCGCCAACAGGTCGGGGCGCGCCGTCGTCACCGCCGACGGTCAGCTCGTCGTCGACGGGCACTCCTCCCCGTTTCCCTCACCGTCGAAGGCCGCCGAGGCTGTGACCGGCAACATCATCAACGGCTGGACCCTGTGGCGGACGCCCGACGGTTCCACGTTGGATCAGCTGCGACAGAAGCTGGACGCCGAGTAGTCGACCCAGGCGGCCCCGACCGAGGGCGTCGCGTCCGTCCGTGAACCAGGCCGTTTGCCTGTGCCCGCCGCCAAGGCGTCCCGTTTCGGCGGCGGGCACCGAACCCGAGGGGCTTCTTGTACATAACCTTTGACCTGATCACTGCCCTTGTCGTTTCCGGGGCCTTCGCGACCGGGGTGCTCGTTTACCGCCGGACCGCACCGTCGGACGGCGCGACCGCTCTGTCGAGAGGTGAACGACTGGCGCTCGCCCTCGGCGCGGCGGCCACCGTCATCGTGATCGGCGGCTACCTCGGGAACGGGTTCCGGGGCATCGAGCACAGCGCGAATACACAGCCGGCGCGAGCCGTGGAAGCCGTGAATCCTGGGGTCGGCCGGTAGGCGGTGCCGTGGCTGGCGGCACCCCGGGCGGTTCCTGCCTTCAGCGGGCGGGTTTGTGGCTTGATGGACATGTACTGGGCAGTCGTGGTCGCTGTGGTGGATGAGCCTCCCCGGCCATACAGGCGCATTCCAGGTGATGAGGGCGAGGGCGGCGTCCGCGTGCTCGGAGGTGTGCCAGCCCACGATCCAGCGGGAGAAGGCGTCGCGGATCGTGGCCAGCCGCCACGGGGCCCTCGCCGGTGGGGATGAGCGAGATGTCGGCGACCTACAGCCGGTTCGGGGCGTCGGCAGTGAAATCGCGCTAGACCAGGTCCGGGGCGAGGTCGTCCGTGGGTCGTGGCGGGTGAAGGAGCGGGGGCCGGCGCGGGCTGACGCCCTGGAGGCAGGCCTGGCGCATCAGGCGCTCGCCCCGCTTGCGGCCGACGTGAGTGACCTCGCGCTGAAGGGGAGGCGTGGATGCAGTGAATCCGCCCGGTCAGCTCGGCGTCGTGCCGTCTGCGTTCGCAGGGCTCGTGGACGCGGAGCGCCAGCGGTGGTAGGTGGAGGCGAGGGATGTGCAGTTCCCGGAGGGCGGGCTCGGCCCCGAGGCGGTGCTGGTGCTCGTCGATGAGTCTCAGTACCGTCGCCGGGTCGGGTCGAGCTCCTGGGCGAAAAGCCGAAGCGGCCTTGAGGAGCTCGCACGAGCACCGCAGATCGGCTTCTCCTCGCGCAGAGCCGTGAGCTCGAGCTGCGTCCTTAGGCGCCGGATGGTACCGGGATCCATCGTCAGCTCCCGGCGCTATCGTTGAGGTACTGAGCTTGAGCATCACCAGTAGTGATGATGCGGTCGCGCATGGACACACGAAGGATGGGCGCCGAAGGATGGACAGGCCACACGTACACCCTGCCGTGGAATCGCGGTCCGGCTCTGGTCTCGACGTAGTCAATGGGGTGACGTGGTAGTGGCTCTCAAGAAGTCGGACCTGTACAGCTCGCTCTGGCGGAGCTGTGACGAGCTGCGCGGCGGCATGGATGCTGGCCAGTATAAGGACTACATCCTGACATTGTTGTTCGTGAAGTATGTGACGGACAAGGCCAAGTCCGACCCGACCTCCTTGATCGATGTCCCCGTCGGCGGATCCTTCGATGACATGGTCGCCCTCAAGGGTGACAAGGAGATCGGCGACAAGATCAACAAGATCATCGGCAGGCTCGCCGAAGCCAACGGACTCGAGAAGGTCATCGACCTGGCCGACTTCAACGACGAGGAGAAGCTCGGCACGGGCAAGGAGATGCAGGATCGCCTCTCCAAACTGGTGGCGATCTTCGCGGTTCTCGACTTCAGAGGCAGCCGCGCCGAGGGCGACGACCTGCTTGGCGATGCTTACGAGTACCTGATGCGGCACTTCGCCACGGAGTCAGGCAAATCGAAGGGGCAGTTCTACACCCCGGCCGAGGTCTCGCGGGTGCTCGCCAAGGTCGTCGGTATCGGTGCGGCTACCCGGCAGGACCACACGGTCTACGACCCAACGTGCGGGTCCGGCTCGCTGCTCCTCAAGGTCGCTGACGAAGCCCCACGTGGCCTCACCATCTACGGTCAGGAGAAGGACAACGCCACCTGGGCACTTGCCCAGATGAACATGATCCTCCATGGCTACGAGGACCGTGACATCCGCAAGGGCGACACCATTACCAGCCCACAGTTCACCCAAGGCGCACGGTTGCAGACCTTCGACTTCGCCGTCGCCAATCCACCGTTCTCGATCAAGTCCTGGAGCAATGGCCTAGAGAACGACTACGGTCGCTTCGAGTTCGGCCGGCCGCCGGAGAAGAACGGCGACTACGCCTTCCTCCTGCATATCCTTAAGTCCCTCAAGGGCAACGGCAAGGCCGCAGTCATCTTGCCGCACGGTGTGTTGTTCCGTGGTCACGCTGAGGCCAACATTCGTAAGGAACTGCTGCGCCGTGGCTACATCAAGGGCATCATTGGCCTGCCCGCGAACCTCTTCTACGGAACCGGAATTCCGGCCTGTATTATCGTTCTCGACAAGGAGAATTCCCACGCGCGAACTGGCGTCTTCATGATAGACGCTTCCAGGGGCTTCATGAAGGATGGTAACAAGAACCGCCTTCGGAGTCAGGATATTCACAAGATCGTCGACGTGTTTAACAAGCAGACCGAGATCGAGCGCTATTCGCGTATGGTGTTGCTGCATGAGATCGCCGACCCGAAGAACGACTACAACCTCAACATCCCGCGGTACATCGATTCCTCCGAGCCGGAGGATATCCAGGACCTTCATGCCCATCTTCACGGCGGGATCCCAGACCACAATCTGGACTCACTCAACGGGTACTGGGAGGCTTTCTCGAGCCTTCGTGCCACGCTCTTCAAGCCGAACCGCCCTGGCTACAGCGACCTGGCCATCAGCGTGGCTGAGGTGCAACAGGCCATCTTGGACTCCGATGTGTTTCAAAAGTTTGTCATGGGCGTTCGTGGCCAGGTTGACGATTGGTTCGCCACGCACCGTTCGGTCCTGCAAGCGCTCAACCCGGACACTGTGCCCAAGGGCCTGATCGCTCTTATCAGTGACGATTTGCTGGCCCGGTTCAAGGGCACCCCTCTGCTCGACGAATACGACGTCTACGAGCAGCTCATGACTTATTGGCACGGCGTCATGCACGACGACGTCTTCCTCGTAATGAACGACGGGTGGTGTGAGGCGGCGAAGCCGCGCAAGAATATTGAGGATAAGGTGCGCAAGCTCTCCGAGACCCCGGACCTGGTCATTGGCTCGGGACGCAGTGCCACGAAGTACAAGATGGACCTCATCCCGCCGGCGCTTGTCGTAGCTCGTTACTTTGCGGACGAGCAGGCTGAGGCCGACTCGCTGAATGCGGCAGCCGAAGTGGCAAGCCGTGCTGTTGAGGAGTACATCGAAGAGCACGCCGTCGAGGAAGGCTTGCTTGCTGAGGCGATGGACGACGGCAAGATCTCAAAGGCTCTCGCTTCGACGCGACTCAAGGTGGCCCGGCATGAAGGAGCTGACCCCGAAGAGATCAAGGTGCTGCAGCATCTGATCAAGCTGTACAACCAAGAGTCTGTCTCCAAGAAGGACGCCAAGGAGGCGCAGGCCGCGCTCGATCTTGCAACCCTCAAGAAGTACGGCGATCTCACCGAGCCTGAGATCAAGCAGCTGGTGCTCGACGATAAGTGGCATGCAGCGGTCGCCGACGGCGTGGCATCTGAGGCTGAGTCACTCACGCTTGCTCTGGTTGCGCGCCTCCAAGAACTCGGCCGGCGGTATGCACAGACACCCGGTGCGCTTGAGGCCCGGCTGGAGACGATCCATGCAAGGCTTGCAGAGCACCTTTCCGCTATGGGATTCAGCCGGTGAATCGCGCTATGCACGAAGAGTCCACAACACTGGGTGAAATTGTAAGTCGTACGGGAGGCGTGATCCAGACGGGGCCATTTGGAAGCCAACTCCACGCGAGTGACTACAAATTGGTCGGAACTCCACTGGTAATGCCAATCAATCTGGGCGACAATGAGATCGTCGAGAAAGGCATTGCGAGAGTCGGTGACTGGCACGCCCGTCAGCTGCGACGGCATGCTCTACGCGAGGGCGACATCATCTTCAGTCGCCGGGGCGATGTTGGCCGCAGGTCCATCGTCCGTGCGGGGCAAGTGGGTTGGCTATGTGGCACTGGCTGCCTCGCCGCTCGTTTCGGGAGCAATCGGGCTACTGTTAATCCGGAGTATGTGGCGCACTATCTGGGGTCACGACCAGCGCAAGTATGGTTGCAGGATAACGCTGTTGGCGGCACGATGCCGAATTTGAACACCGCTATCCTTTCCGCGCTGCCCGTCAGACTTCCTTCACGGGCCGACCAAGACGCGGTCGTGGCTGCTCTCGAAGACGCACAAGCAGCCATCGAGCACATCAAGTATCTAATTGCCAAGAAGAAGGAAATCAAGCAAGCTGCGATGCAGCAGCTCTTGACCGGTCGGACGCGCCTGCAGGGGTTCGAGGGTACCTGGGAGTATCGTCGTGTGACTGAGATGGGGGATGTCCTTGCTGGCAAGGCGCTGAACGTCAGCGGCGCCGGAGCCTTGCGCCCCTACCTTCGGACAAAGAACGTGCTTGATGGGCGAATCGAGCTCGAGGACGTTCTTTGGATGCCTATGACAGATGTCGAGTTTGAGCGCTTTCGCATTGAGATCGGGGATGTTCTACTCAATGAAGGTCAGTCTCTAGAGCTCGTCGGTCGCTGTTCTATTTACAGTAGTGAGTTCGGAACTCCCTGCGCAATGCAGAATCAGCTGCTCCGATTTCGAGCCTACCCGGCGACGTCTCCCGAATTCGCTGCGCATCTCTTTCGATATTGCCAGCGGACGGGGGCGTTTGCGGCTATCGCTACGAAGACCACCTCGGTCGCGCATCTAGGCAGCTCGAGGCTTAGCAATCTTCTTCTTCGCTGGCCTGCTGATCGACGCGAACAGGCGGCGATTGCTGAGGTCTTGTCTGACATGGATACCGAAATTTCTGTCCATGAGATCCGCCTCGATAAGGCGCGCGCTCTCAAGCAAGGCATGATGCAGCAGCTCCTCACAGGCCGCACCCGCCTTCCCGTTAAGGAGAGCGCAGAATGAGCAACGTCGGCCAGTCGGAGCGCATGACTCAAGACCGAGTTGTCAAGTTGTTCCGAGACTCGTTGGGATACGAGTACCTCGGCAACTGGGAACACCGTGCGGCAAACTCCAACGTTGATATGGAGCTGCTCACTCAAAATCTTCGCGCCCGGGGCTACAGCGACAACCTCATCAACAGAGCGATCGACAAGCTGAGGAGTGACGCCTCGCTCGGTGGCGGCCGCGATCTGTACGAGGCGAACCGAGACGTCTACGGCCTGCTTCGGTACGGGGTGAAGCTTAAACCCGGTGTTGGCGCCCAGACGGAGACGGTCTGGCTCGTCGATTGGGCGCACCCCGAAGCAAATCACTTCGCCTTGGCCGAGGAAGTGACGGTTCCGGGGCAACGCATTAAGCGCCCTGACATCGTGTTGTATGTCAACGGAATCGCCTTCGGGACGATCGAACTCAAGCGTTCGAAGGTTGCCGTCTCTGACGGCATCCGGCAGAGCATCGGGAATCAGCGTCCTGAGTTCATTCGATCGTTCTTTACCACGGTGCAGCTCGTCATGGCCGGCAACGACGTAGAGGGGTTGCGTTACAGCGCCATCGACACGCCAGAGAAGCACTGGTTGGCGTGGCGTGAGCCGTCTGACATTGCCGATCCGCTCGACCGTTCCTTGGTGCAACTCTGTTCGAAGGAGCGCCTGCTCGAGCTGGTTCACGACTTCATGGTTTTCGACTCAGGACAGAAGAAAACGTGTCGGCACAACCAGTACTTCGGCGTCAAGGCGGCTCAGGAGCGGATCGCCAAGCGGGAGGGCGGCATCATTTGGCACACCCAGGGCTCCGGCAAGTCCCTGACGATGGTGTGGCTGGCCAATTGGATCCGGGAATCTCAGGTCGGGACGAACCCGCGGGTCTTGCTGATTACTGATCGGACCGAACTGGATGAGCAGATTGAAAAGGTCTTCCAGGGGGTCGGGAAGGAAATCTACCGCACCAAGAGCGGCCCTGGCCTCCTTGCCGCGTTGAATGCCGACGAGAAGTGGCTGATCTGCTCGCTGGTTCACAAGTTCCGCGGCTCGGAAGACGAGAAGGCCCGCGATGAAGCTGAGAGCGAGTTCATTCGTGAACTCAAAGCGATCGTCCCCAAGGACTTCCAGGTCAAGGGCAATATCTTCGTCTTTGTCGACGAAGCCCACCGTACGCAGTCGGGCAAGATGCACGACGCCATGAAGGCTCTCATGCCTGGTGCCATGTTCATCGGCTTCACAGGCACGCCCCTTCTCAAAGAGGACAAGGACACCACTGTCCAGCGGTTCGGCAGCTTCATCCACACCTACAAGTTCAACGAGGGCATTGCAGACGGCGTCGTGCTCGACTTGCGGTACGAGGCTCGCAACATCGACCAGGACCTGACCTCGCCGGCGAAGGTCGACCAGTGGTTTGAGGCCAAGACCCGCGGTATGACTGACCTGTCCCGCGCCGAGCTCAAGAAGCGCTGGGGCACCGTTCAGAAGGTCGCCAGCTCGGAGCCGCGGGCCCGGCAGATCGTTAACGACATTCTGTTTGACATGGAGGTCAAGCAGCGTCTGGCGGATGGCCGCGGCAACGCCATCCTCGTCAGTCAGAGCATCTACCAGGCGTGTAAGTTCTACGAGCTGTTCACGCAGGCCGGGTTCAAGGGCAAGTGCGCAATCATCACGTCATACACGCCGCAGGCAAGTGACATCGCCAAGGAAGATTCAGGCCACGGCGCGACCGAGCGGCTGCGCCAGTACGAGATCTACCGGCAGATGCTCGCGGACCACTTCAACGAGCCTGCCGACAAGGCGATGGGCAAGGTCGAGCAGTTCGAAAAGGACGTCAAGGAACGTTTCATCAACGACCCGGGCCAGATGCGGCTGCTCATCGTTGTTGACAAGCTTCTGACCGGCTTCGATGCCCCGAGTGCTACGTACCTGTACATCGATAAGAAGATGCAGGACCATGGTCTGTTTCAGGCGATCTGCCGGGTCAACCGCCTCGACGGCGAGGACAAGGACTACGGCTACATCATCGATTACCGCGACCTGTTCAACTCCCTTGAGTCCGCGATCAAGAACTACACGAGCGGTGCTCTTGACGGTTACGAAGCGAAGGACGTTGAAGGGCTGCTGTCAGACCGGATCGATAAGGCCCGGGATGACCTCAATGAGGCCTTGGAGAAGATTCGGGCGCTCTGTGAGCCAGTCGAACCACCGAAGGACACCCTCCAGTACCAGCAGTACTTCTGTTCCCGGGAGCATGGCAACGCGGTCCAGCTGAAGGCTAACGAACCCAAGCGGGTCGAGCTCTACAAGTCCGTGGCAGCGGTGACCCGCGCATACGGCAACCTCGCCAACGAAATGCAGGCTGCCGGGTTCAGCGACGCCGAAGCCGCAGCGATCAAGGAAGAGATTGCTCACTACGCCGACGTGCGTGCAGAGGTGAAGCTCGGCGCTGGCGAGAACGTCGATTTCAAGCAGTACGAGGCCGGTATGCGGCATTTGTTGGACACGTACATCAGCGCTAGCCACTCCGAGGTCGTCTCCGATTTCGAGGAAGCTGGCCTGATGCACCTGATCGTCGAGATGGGGGCTGGCGCGCTAGAGAGGCTTCCCGCGGGTATCAGGAGGAACCCGGAAGCGGTTGCGGCAACGATCACCAACAACATGCGTATGGTGATCATCGATGAGCGCCCGATGAACCCGAAGTACTACGACAAGATGTCGGAGCTGCTCGACGCCATACTCGAAGAGCGGCGGCAGGGTGCCCTGGACTACAAGGATTACCTTGCGAAGCTCTTGGAGCACGCGTCCAAGATTGGCAAGGGCGAGTCAGGAACCAAGTATCCGGAGTGGGCTGATAATGGTGGCCGCCGAGCTCTGATTGATTTCTTCGGTCCGTCACCGGAGCTGGCCGTGGTTGTGGACACCACCATCCTTCACACCAAGCCCGACTCGTGGGTGGGCAACGCGATGAAGGAGAAGAGGGTCAGGCGTGCGCTTGCTCAAGCTCTGACCTCCGACTTCGACAGGTTTGATGAGCTCATGGACCTGCTAAAGGCACGCCATGAGTACCGCTAGTGCTTCTCTCGCCATCCGCGGCATCGACATCGATGTCGTCTACAAGAACATTAAGAACCTGCACATCGGTGTCTATCCACCCTCGGGACGCGTCCGTGTGGCGGCGCCGCACCAGCTCGACGATGAGCAGGTGCGACTCGCTGTGATCCAACGCCTGCCATGGATCAGAGAGAAGCGCGGGCAGCTTCGGTCGGCTGCACGGCAGTCCGTGCGAGAGATGGTCACGGGCGAGTCGCACTACGTGTGGGGGGTCCGCTGCAGGATGAAGGTCGTGGAGCGTCCTGGGCGGGCTCATTTCGAGCTGGACGGTGAGCGGCTGCTCCTGTACGTCCAAGCCGGCACCACGGCTGAACAGCGGCGGGCGCTGCTCGACCGCTGGCGCCGGGAACAGCTTCGGCACGTGATCCCGGACTTGATTGCCAAGTGGGAACCCGTCCTTGAGGTGTCGGTGCCGCGGTGGAACATCAAGCGCATGAAAACCAAATGGGGATCGTGTAATCGCGAGACCGGACATATCTGGTTCAATGTGGAGCTTTCCAAAAAACATCCAAGTTGCCTCGAATACGTCGTTGTTCACGAGATGGTGCACTACCTCGAACGCAACCATGGCGAACGCTTCATCGAGCTCATGGAGAGATTCATGCCGAATTGGCGGATTCTTCGCGACCGGCTAGATGAAGCGCCACTCGCAGAGGAAGAGTGGGCGTGAGCATGGCGTGATTCGCCAGTTTGGCGCGCGCCCTCGAACCGGCGGCATCGCGATCGTCCTGTCGGAGCGAGGCGATAGGGTTCGAACTCAGTTCGACCGAAGTGCGGGTGTCCGCCGCAGAATCGGAGGCTCGACCAGGTGAAGTTCATTGTCCTGCCCCAAGACGCACCGGTGCGCTCAGGCCCCGAGGCTGCGGTCCTAGTGGCCGATGACTGGGATGACTTCGGTTTTCGTACCAGCTATACGCTTTGGTACCGAGACTCGCAGACGCAGACGAACCTAGGGTTTGTCAAGGTCGCCGTCGCCGGGCAGGGAGACGGCCCCAGCCCCATCCGCGCGGGGGTTTATGATGGCTCGCCACCGGGTGAACTTTTCTCACTCGGGCAGAGCGACCTCTACTACGACAACATCAAAAAGCTCGGGCATGACAGACGGGAAGAGATCCTTCGAGGGCTCTCTGACGTTGCCTACAACCCGGACCTTCTTGATACTGCTATGCAGTATCCAGTGACACACTCATCACTGTTGCGGACGGTTGAGGAACAGACGGTCAGGGCGCAGTTCAACCGGATCGCCCGTGGCGGAGCCCGGCTGACCGAGTACCGGTTCCGCTACACCGCAGCGGGGCATGGCGCTGAGAGTGCTCTTGACTTCAAGGTTGATCCTGACTCCAGGCCGTCCAGCAATATCCACGCCCTCATCGGCCGCAACGGGGTTGGCAAGACGACCTTGCTGCGGAATCTGGCCGCTGCGGTTGTCTTGCCCGGGAGGCACGCGGAATTCGGGCGCATGGACGTGCTCCCGACGTCTACGTCCACAGACGGCGAGCGGTTTGTGAACGTGGTGTCAGTCACCTTCAGCGCGTTCGATCCCTTCGTCGAAGTGGTCGAGGAGAGTGATCCCCGAGCGGTGAAGTACACCTATGTCGGCCTGCAAAGCACTTCGCTCGATGAGCTGTCCACCGGCACCCAGCAGCAACGACTGCAAGCGGCCTTCAGTGCTGGAGTCCAGGCCGTCATCGACTCGCGGGACCTCATGCGCTGGCGCGACACAATGCTGCTGCTGAGCCGTGACCCGCAGTTCGCAGACTCCGCTGTCGCGGCCTACGCCCGTGACATACGGGCCGGCATGAAAGTCACGGACTCCGACGTGCGTGACCTGACCGCTGCCTTTGGGCGGATGAGCTCAGGCCACGCGATCGTAGTGCTGACCATGACACAACTCGTGCACCTCGTGGTGGAGCAGTCCCTAGTCCTGGTGGACGAGCCCGAGGCCCACTTGCATCCGCCACTGCTGGCTTCTTTCATACAGGCGCTGTCTCACCTGTTGGCCGACCGGAACGGTGTCGCCGTAGTCGCTACACACTCGCCTGTCGTGCTTCAGGCGATGCCACAATCCTGCGTCTACAAGCTCATACGCCAAGGCGAGATTAGCCGCGTCGAGCGCCCTCAGCTTGAGACGTACGGCGAGAACGTCGGCGTGCTGACCCACGAGGTGTTTGGGCTGGAGGTGATGGAGTCAGGCTTCTACGCGGAGGTCGGCAGAGCGGTGGCCGCACTGGATTCATACGAAGAAGTCCTTGCTTACTTTGGCGGCAAGCTCGGCGGAGAGGCAAAGGGGCTGGTCCGGATCCTCCTCGCAGAGAAGACGGATGGTCCCCTCTGATGTGGCCCCTGAAGGTTCCCATGCGGAAGGCAAGTGACAGCTACCAGGCATGCGTAGCCCGCAGCACCACGGCGGAAGGGCGGCGTGAGCGGCTGCTCAAGGCGGCCGACACCGTGAGGAAGGCTGGCCAGATGCTGCGCGAAGCCGCGGCTGCCAGGAACCTGCACGACCTTGATGCGAAGGGCTTTACGGTTCCTGAGATTGCTGGCAGCACCTTTGTGGATTGGGCGTACGAAAACGGCATGCAGACCGTCGGGGGGCGGGTAATACGCGACGAGCTGATGGCGGCTCCACCCAACGAACGCTGCCCGTTGTGCCGACAGGGTACCGTCCGTCAGCTCGACCACTACATGCCGAAGAGCCTCTTCCCTGCACTGTGCGTGGATCCGCTCAACCTCGTGCCCGTCTGCGAGCGGTGTAATTTAATCAAGGGTAATAAGCGTCCGGACAGCGCCGAGAACACGATCCTGCATCCGTACCTCGACCGGGTATCCCATGAGAGCTGGCTGGACGCACGAGCGATCCATGACTTCGGCACAGTGCGATTGCGTTTCTTCGTCAGCCCACCGGCATCCTGGGACGCCACGCTCACTGCGCGGGTCAAGAACCACTTCACGCTCTTCGAGCTCGGGAAGCGCTACGCCATCGAAGCGAACCGTGCGATCTCCGATGTGACGTACGGTGTCGACCGGCAGCGCAAACGCGGTGGCGCACGCATGGTCCGGGACTACCTACAGGAGCAAGCAGAGACCCGACTCGCCGTCGACCTCAACAGCTGTGAAGGTGTCACCTACCGGACGCTCGCTGCCGACGACCTCTACTGCCAGGGTCCCTCGACGCATGACCCTTCCAACTGAGGCTCATGGCCTCGCAGCCGACAGCTGTGTTTTGCTATGTGGCGCGGGCTGACCTTGCAGCTGCCACTGGGTCTGTAAGGCTGGCACCTGTCTCGGAAACTGGGCTGGATAGTCTGGATCGTGCGACGATGCCGGTATGAATCGACTCGCGAACGCGACGTCGCCGTACCTGCTCCAGCATGCCTCCAATCCTGTGGACTGGTGGCCATGGGGAGAGGAGGCGATGCAAGAGGCCAAGCGGCGCGACGTTCCCATCCTTCTCTCGGTGGGTTATTCGTCGTGCCACTTAGCCTGATGATCATTGGTGCCACGTGATGGCGCACGAGTCGTTCGAGGACGAGGGCATCGCGGAGTACCTCAACGAGCGTTTCGTCGCGGTCAAGGTCGACCGGGAGGAGCGGCCGGACGTCGACGCGGTGTACATGGAGGCGGTGCAGGCGGCGACCGGGCAGGGCGGGTGGCCGATGACCGTCTTCCTGACGCCCGGCAAGGAGCCGTTCTACTTCGGGACCTACTTCCCGTCCGAGCCCCGGCACGGCATGCCGTCGTTCCGGCAGGTGCTGGAGGGTGTGCACGCCGCCTGGCGGGACCGGCGTGAGGAGGTCGGCGAGGTCGCCGCGCGGATCCGGGCCGACCTGGCCGAGCGATCCTCCGTCTACGCGGTCGGCAGCGGCGTGCACCAGCCGCCCGGGGAGGCCGACCTGCACCAGGCGCTCGTCGCGCTCAGCCGCGACTTCGACCCGCGGCACGGCGGCTTCGGCGGGGCGCCGAAGTTCCCGCCGGCGATGGTGATCGAGTTCCTGCTGCGCCACCACGCCCGGACCGGCTCGCAGGCCGCGCTGGAGATGGCCGTCCGCACCGGCGAGGCGATGGCCCGCGGCGGCATCCACGACCAGCTCGGCGGCGGTTTCGCCCGGTACGCGGTGGACGCCGGCTGGGTGGTGCCGCACTTCGAGAAGATGCTCTACGACAACGCGCTGCTGCTGCGTGCGTACCTGCACCTGTGGCGGGCGACCGGCTCGCCGCTGGCCCGGCGGGTCGCGCTCTCCACTGCCGACTTCCTGCTGCGCGAACTGCGCACCCCCGAGGGCGCGTTCGCCTCCGCGCTGGACGCCGACAGCCTCGACGAGGAGACCGGGGCCACCGCCGAGGGCGCCTACTACGTCTGGGAGCCGGGCCAGTTGGTCGACCTGCTCGGCCCCGCCGACGCGGCCACCGCCGCCCGGCTGTTCTCCGTCACCGCCGACGGCACCTTCGAGCACGGCAGCTCCGTCCTCCAACTCCTAGCCGACCCCGAGGACTTCGCCGAGTACGAGGCGATCAGGGAGCGGCTGCTGGCGGCCCGGGCGGCCCGCCCGGCGCCCGCCCGGGACGACAAGGTGGTCGCCGCCTGGAACGGCCTGGCCATCGCCGCGCTCGCCGAGACCGGTGCTCTGCTGGAGCGCCCCGACCTGGTCCGGGCCGCCGAACGGGCCGCCGACCTGCTGCTCGCCGTCCACCTCACCCCCGAGGGCCGGCTGCTGCGCACCTCCCGGGACGGCCGCCCCGGCGCCAACGCGGGCGTGCTGGAGGACTACGCCGACACCGCCGAGGGCTTCCTCGCGCTGTACGCCGTCACCGGCGAGGCCGAGTGGCTCCAGCTGGCCGGGGGGCTGCTCGACACCGTGCTCAAGCACTTCGCCGACGAGGAGAGCGGCGCGCTGTACGACACCGCCGACGACGCGGAGGAGCTGATCCGGCGCCCGCAGGACCCGACCGACAACGCGACCCCGTCCGGCTGGACCGCCGCCGCGGCCGCGCTGCTCGGCTACGCCGCGTACACCGGCTCGGACCGCCACCGGACCGCCGCCGAACGGGCGCTCGGCATCGTCGGGGCGCTCGCCTCGCGCGCGCCGCGGTTCATCGGCTGGGGCCTGGCCGCCGCCGAGGCACTGGCCGACGGGCCGCGCGAGGTCGCGGTGATCGGCCCGGCCGGCGACCCCGGGACGGCCGCGCTGCACCGGGCCGCGCTGCTCGGCACCGCGCCCGGCGCCGTGGTCGCGTTCGGCGAGCCGGGCGCCGGCAGCGACGAGGTGCCGCTGCTCGCCGGTCGGCCGCTGGTCGACGGCGCGCCCGCCGCCTACGTCTGCCGGAACTTCGCCTGCGAGCTGCCGACCACCGACCCGGCGGCCCTCGCCGAGCGGCTGGGGGCGTTCGCGGCCGGGCAGGCCGGGCAGGTCGAGTCCGGCGGGCAGGCCGCGCGGGACGGGCGGGACGGGCAGTACGGGCAGCACGGACAGGCCGGGTAAAAGCGGTGGTCGGCGCCGGGGGAGGCGGGGGAGGATGGGCCATGCCCTGGACTCTCAGTACCTCCCTCGACGACTTCCGCGCCCAGGCCGGCGACTTCCTCGGCGCCAACCCGGCCGAGAACACCGTGCTGTTGACGATCACGGACCGGCTGGCGGCCCGCGGCCTCCACTACTACGGCGCCGGTGCGCCGGTGTTCGGCTGGTGGCGCCCCGAGCCGGACGGGCCGGTCGCCGGGGTGTTCCTGCAGACCCCGCCGTTCGCCCCGCGGCTGGGGCTGATGCCCGAGCGGGCGGCGGCCGAACTGGCCGTCGAACTCGCCGGTGCCTGGGCCGGGTTCACCGCGCTCGCCGGGGTCGGCGGCGGGGTGGCGGCGGTGCGGGCGTTCGGTGACGCGTGGGCCGGGGCCACCGGGGCCACCCCGACCGTCAAGACCGAGGAGCGCCTCTACCGGCTCGGCGCGCTGACCGACCCGCCGCGCCCGCCGGCCGGCCGCCCCCGGCTTGCCGGGGCGGCGGACCGCGAGCTGCTGATCCGCTGGTTCGACGCGTTCGCGGCCGAGGTGGACATCCGGATCCCCGACACCGCGATGGTGGTGGACGACCGGACCGCCGCCGGTCAGCTGCACCTGTGGGAGGACGGCGGCCGGGCGGTCGCGGTGGCCGGGGCCAGCGCGGTCGTCGCCGGGATGTCCCGGATCGGCCCGGTCTACACGCCGCGCGAGGCCCGCGGCCGGGGGTACGCCAGCGGCGTCACGGCCGCCGCCTCGGCCGCCGCCCTGGCCGACGGGGCCGCGGAGGTGCTGCTGTACACGGACCTCTCCAACCCGACCAGCAACTCGATCTACCAGCAGATCGGCTACCGGCCGGTGGAGGACTGCCTGGAGCTGGCCTTCGGCGACTGACGGAGCAGAGAGCGATCCGGGTGTTGCGGAGGGGGCTACTCCCAGTCCCAGCCGATGCCCAGGATGCAGGGCCCGACGGCGGTGGCGACCAGGTGCACGCAGTGGTGGCCGTCGAGGGTCAGCTCCTCGCTCTCGTAGGGCTTCTCCTCGGGCGAGCGGCGGGCGAAGCGGTGGCAGCGCACGGGCAGCGCGTCCGGGTGGAAGGTGATCTGGAGGACGTACTGCCCCGCGCCCGAGTGGAAGCCGCGGAGGTACTCGCAGCTGGGCTCGGGCGCCGGGGCGTCGTCGAAGCCGTAGCCGAGCAGATGGGTGTCGCCCGCGCGCAGCCGGCGGTCCAGCAGGAGTTCGGCGATCAGCAGGTCGTGGGCCTGGTCGCGGCGGACGCGGCCGGGGCGGCAGTTGTCCTCGGTGCGGACGCCGACCCGGGTGATGTCGCTGCCGGGGTCGCCCTGGTGGATGGCGAGGTAGCGGTCGATGCCGTCGCGGTGGGCGCGCAGGGCGTGCTGGGAGTCGCGGCGCCGGAGCCGGCGGTCGGCGCCGATCCGGATCCGCTCGATGTGGGTGATGGTGTGCAGCCCGCTGTCGCGCGGGCCGGCCAGCTCGGCGAGCAGGTCGTCGACGGCGGTGGGCGGGGTGATGAGGTCGCGGTAGGGGCGGACGGGCGGGCCGGCCGGGGCGGTGGGGGCGGCCCGCCGGGGGCCGAGCAGCCGGGTGAGGGAGTGCGCGGGGAGGTCCAGGACCTTCTCCAACTCCCGTACCGCGCGCAGCGATTCGGCCCGTTCGGGACGGCGGTGGCCCTGCTGCCAGTAGCTGAGGCTGGTCACCCCGATGCGGACGCCGCGTTGCGCGAGGTGGTCGCGGACGCGGTGCAGGGCGAGGCCGCGGGTGGCGATGGCGGTGCGCAGGGCGAGGTCGAAGGGGCCGGTGCGCAGCGCGGTGACGAGGTCGGGCTGGTCGGTCCGCTGCATGCGGCCTCCTCGGATGGCGGGGCGGGGCGGCCCGGCGGGGGCCCGTGCGGTGGGCCCGGGTCGTGAATATTCACATCTGGAGGGGGGTTTGTCACCGGTCCTGACGCTCCCGGCGGGGGTTCCGGGGCCGGCGTTCACAGCGGGGCGGGCCCCGTTCACACCCGGACGGGCGGGGCCCGAGGACCGTTGACCGGCCATGTCAACAGCGCGATGCTCGGTGGCGCGATCCGGACCGCACCCCCACACCTCTCGACTCCTCTGCCTGCCGCAAGGAGGCCATCCCCCATGTCCGTCACACGGATACGCCTGCGCCGCGCCGTCTCGGTGCTCGCGCTCGGCGTCCTCGGCCCGGCGCTCAGCGTCGCGGCCGTCACCCCCGCCCAGGCCGCCCCCGCGGCCCCCCTGCAGCGGGTCCGGCCCGCCGCCGCGGGTGCCACGGCCGATCTGGCCGGCACCTACAAGACGCTCGACATCACCATGCAGCAGCAACAGCAGACCAACTGGTGCTGGGCGGCGAGCGGCAACACCATCGCCACCTTCTACGGCTACAACTACAGCCAGAACCAGTTCTGCAACGCCGCGTTCGGCCGCTCCGGCAGCTCGGCCTGCCCCAACAGCCAGGCCACGCTGGGCGATGTGCAGAACGGCCTGAGCCGGATCGGGATCAGCCCGGGCTCGTACGTCACCGGCTACCTGCGCTACAGCACGGTGCAGACCGAGGTGAACGCCGACCGGCCGGTCGAGACCCGGATCCAGTGGAGCTCCGGCGGCGGCCACATGCACGTCGTGTACGGCTACGACACCGGCAACAACTGGGTCTACTGGGGCGACCCGTGGCCGTCCAACTACCGCTACAACTGGGCGGACTACAACTACTACGTGTCGAACGGCACGTTCTCCTGGACCCATTCCCTGTACCGGATCGGCGCGTGAGGGGCGACATGAGCAGCATGCAGAGGGCCGCGCTGGTCCGCGGCGCGGCGGCCGTCCTGCTCGCCGCCGGTCTGGGTCTGGCGCTCGCGCCGGCCGCGTCCGCCGCGGGTCCGGCCGGTGCCGTCGGCGGGTCCGGTGGCGCCGGGGTGCCCGAGCCGGTGCCGGCCGCGGAGCTGGCCGAGGCCCACGGCGCGGTGCAGAACCCGGCCGTGCTCGACCAGGTCGGCCGCTTCTTCGCCCGCAAGGGCCTCCCGCCGACCGGCCGGCTCGCCCCGGGGGCGGCCGAGGAGGCGGCGCCCGCCGCCACCGCGCCCCGCCTGGCCGGGGACACCGTGCCGGTGTACACGCTGGACGCCGCCTTCGTGTCCGGCACGCCGGGCGCCCCGGTGGCCCGGGCCGAGTTCACCGCGAGCCGGGTGGTGGCCGCCGACGGCCGGGTCGCCTCGGTCTGGACGGTGAAGCAGGGCGGCGGCTGGCGGGTCGTCAACATCGCCACCGGCGGCGACGAGGGCGACTACGCGCAGCGGGCGGCGGAGGGCGGTGGCGGAACGGCGTTCCGCGAGCCGCAGATCAACGCCTGGTACGTGCTGCGGGACGGCCGGGTGCTGCCGCTGGACGACGAGGCGCGTCGCTCGGTGGGCGAGGCCGGGGTGAGCCTGGCCGCGTACCAGGGCCTGGTCCGGCAGCGGTACGGCGACAAGCTGCCCGGCTCGGCGTACGACCGGGCGGGCCGGGGCGGCGGCTACGAGCCCGCCGCCGAGCGGACGGCGGGCGGTACGGCGGGCGGTACGGCGCTGCCGGCCGTGACGGCGGCCGCGGCCCTGGGCGCCACCGCGCTCGCGGGCGCGGGCGTGGCCCTGCGCCGGCGGACGGCCCCGCGGAACGGGTAGCCCGCGGACGTCGGAGAGTGGACAGCGGACGGCGGGGTTCCGGGCCCCGCCGTCCCCCGCGCCCTACAGGTCGGCGAAGCCGTTCTCCAGGATGGCGAAGGCGCGGTCGACCAGGTCGGCGATGTCCTCGGCGCCCTCGGACTCGGCCCACTGCAGCACCGCCTCCGTGGTGGCCGCGGCGAGCGCGGTGGCGGCGATCCGCATCGTGAAGGTCGGCTCCGGGACGCCGGCCCGCCGGGTCAGCGCGGCGAGGTAGAGCTGCCGCGGGTCGTTGGCGCTGTCCATCATCCGGGCGCGCAGCGCCGGGACGTCCCTGACCAGCCGCATCCGGACGAGCAGTTCCTCGCGCTCGTGCTCCAGCAGGTGCCGGATCATCCCGATGACGGCCTCCCGGCAGGAGCGCAGAAACGGTTCGTCGGAGGGGCGGGCGAGCAGCGCCTCGATCATCGCCGGGTCGTACTCGTCGGTGAGGACGAGGTCCTCCTTGGTGGCGAAGTACCGGAAGAAGGTGGACGGGGAGATCTCGGCGGCGGCCGCGATCCGGTCCACCGTGGTGTTCTCGTACCCCTGTTCGGCGATCAGCCGGTATGCCTCGCGGCGGATGGTCTGGCGGGTCTTCAGCTTCTTCCGCTCGCGCAGCGACAGCGGCGCCTCCAGCATCGCCTGGATCGGATTGCCCGGTCCCGCCGGAGGTGCCGTCGCCGGCCGCGTTGCGTTCATGTCTTCGATTATCCGTGATCGGTCGCGGGCACCGGGCCGGTCTCCGGGCCGCTCTCCGGGGCGCTCTCCGGGGCGGGAGGCCCGGCGGGCCCGGCCGGTTCGACGGCGGGCATCCGCACCGCGACCAGCGCCGCAGACAGCACCGCGATCGCCCCGGAGACCAGCAGCACCACCGTCATCCCGTGCACGTAGGCGCCGTGCGCGGAGGCGGCGAGCGCCGGGTCGCCGGAGGCGGCAGCGACCGCGTCGGCCGCGACCACCGACCGGCCGGCCTGTTCGGCCGCGCCCGCCGCCAGCCCGCCGGTGTCCAGCGTGCCCCGGTAGGCGTTGGCGAGCAGGCTGCCGAAGACGGCCACCCCGATCGCCCCGCCGACCTGGCGGAAGGTCTGCAGCAGCCCGGAGCCGACCCCGGCCCGGGCGGGCGGCAGCGTGAGCAGGGCGGTGGCCTGCGCGGTGATCAGGGACAGGCCCATGCCGACCCCGAGCAGGGTGAGCCAGCCGGCGGCGAGGGCGTAGCCGTCGGAGACCTCCGTCCGGCTGCCGATGAGCAGGGCGGCGGCCAGCAGGCCCAGCCCCAGCACGATCACCGTCCGGGGGCTGCTGCGGGCGACCAGCTTGTCGCTGAGCCGGGCGGCCACCATCAGGCCGAGCATCATCGGCATCAGCCGCAGTCCGGTGCCGAAGGCGTCCGCGCCGAGCACGCTCTGGAAGTACAGCGGGAGCACGAAGAAGGCGCCGAACAGGACCAGCGAGACCAGCGTCGCGGCCACCGTCGACCAGCGGAAGGCGGCGTCGGCGAGCAGCGACAGGTCGAGCATCGGGGCCGGCCGGCGCCGGCTGCGCAGGACCAGCAGGGTGAGCGCGACCAGCGCGCCGCCGACGGTGCCGAGCACCAGCGGGTCCGCCCAGCCGCGCTCGGGGCTCTCGATGATGCCGTAGGTGAGCGCGGCCAGCCCGCCGGCGCCGAGCAGGGTGGCGGGCACGTCGATCGGGGGCGCGGCGGGGTTGCGGGTCTCCGGCAGCAGGACGACGCAGGCGGTGATGCCGATGGCCACCAGCGGCAGGTTGATCACGAAGATCGCGCCCCACCAGTAGTGCTGGAGGATGAAGCCGCCGATCAGCGGGCCGAGCGGGGTGCCGACGGCCAGCGAGGCGGCCAGGATCGCGGTGGCGCGCCGCTGCTCGCCGGGCGGGAAGAGGCCGGGGATCACCGCCATCGACATCGGCATCACCAGCGCGCCGGCCAGGCCCATCGCGGCGCGGGCGGCGATCAGCGTGGCCGGGCTGTCGGCCGGCATGCCGACCGCCGAGGCCAGGCCGAACAGGGCGAGGCCCAGGGTGAGGGTGAAGCGGCGGCCGAAGCGGTCACCGATCAGACCGGCGGGGAGCATCACGGCGGCGAAGACCACGGTGTAGGAGTCGACGATCCACTGCTGCTGTCCGGTGGTGGCCCCGAGCTGCGAGGCCAGCGTGGGCAGGGCCACGTTCAGCACCGTCATGTCGAGGCTGATCACCAGGACGCTCAGCGCGACCGCGACGAGCGCGAGCCAGCGCCGTGGGTCCGGGCCGGGCGCCGCCGCGGTGGGCTCCACGGGGTCGGCGGGCTCGACGGGCGGAGTTGGCACGGGAAACCTCCGGAGACCAGCGAAGGGAGTCTCTGTCAAATGACAGTAACTCCCAAAAGATGGCCGCCGTCAATGTCCGAAAGGCATCGGCTCCCGATTACGCTCCGTGATGTGTCCTGGAAGTGCTCGTTCCGCACGGGGAATTGACGCAACGTTGATCTGTCGTTCGCCGCTTTCCGGCGGCTGCGGGTGACTGTCGGTAGATACGATGTGGCCGTCGGTCAGTGCGGACCGGCACGTGCCGAGAGCGGAGAAGGGGTGGGGCGGCAGGGGCCGACCACGAGCCCGGCGCAGGAAGGAGAAGCCGTCATGGCCGTTCGGGAGTCCGGTGCCCAGATCTGGGGTGCCGTGGTGGTGGGCTCGGCGCTGGCCGTGGTCGCGGCCTATCTGATCCACGGCGCCGCGCTGGTGCTGGTGGTCGCCGGGGTCGAGGTGCTGCTGCTGATGGTCTACGTGGGGCGGCGCTGGCAGTTGCTCCACCAGGCGTCCGAGCCGGACCGCCGGTCGTCCCCCCGCGGGCAGCGGCCGCCCGCCGGCAGGGTGGACGCGGCGCACTGCGAGCGCTGCCGCCGGGCCCGGGAGGCGATCGACGCGCGCCAGGCCGGGCGGCCGGTCCGCGTCCCGCACGCCCACGAGCGCCTCGACCGGCCGCGCGAGCGCCGGCACGACGGAACCCACGAGCGGGCCGCGTACGACCGCACGCCGCACGACCGGGCGCACGAGCACCCGGTCCGGGAGTGGACGGCGGAACGGGCGGCCGTCCGGTCGCACGACCGGCCGACCGCCCGTCACGGGGCGCCGGGCTCAGCCGGCCGCGCTGTAGGCCACCAGTGAGACCCCGACGTACTGCGTGATGAAGGCCCCGAGGGTGAAGGCGTGGAACACCTCGTGGAAGCCGAACCAGCGCGGTGAGGGGTTCGGCCGTTTGAGCCCGTACACGACGCCGCCGATGCTGTAGAGCACGCCGCCGACGATCATCAGCACCAGGACCGCGACGCCGCCGGTGTGCAGGAAGTCCGGCAGGAAGAACGCGGCGGCCCAGCCCAGCGCGAGGTACACCGGCGTGTAGAGCCAGCGCGGCGCACCCACCCAGAAGACGCGGAAGGCTATCCCCGCCAGCGCGCCGCCCCAGACCGCCCAGAGCAGCACCTGCCGGGCGGCGCCGTCCAGCAGCAGGATGGTGAACGGGGTGTAGGTGCCCGCGATGATCAGGAAGATGTTCGCGTGGTCCAGCCGGCGCAGGATCGCGTCGCCGCGCGGGCCCCAGTGGAAGCGGTGGTAGACCGCGCTGACCCCGAAGAGCAGCCAGGCGCTGACGGAGTAGATCGCGCACGCGATCCTCGCGGGGCCCGGTTCGGCCAGGCAGATCAGCACGATCCCGGCGGCCACCGTGGCGGGGAACATTCCGGCGTGCAGCCAGCCGCGCCACTTCGGCTTGTGCTCGGCACGCCCCGTGCTCTCCAGGAGCTCAGCAGTCATGAGCGGCATGCTACCCGCTACCTACGGGTCCGTAGGTTACCCGGCCGTAGGAAGTGGCGCTCATCACGACTTGGACGTTTTGGAGCATTGGGAGGGGGGTCGATCGGCCGCCGGAGGTGCCGAAGGTGTTGTCCTACTGGCTGGTAATCATCCGTACTGTAGTAAAAGATGCGTCAACTCTGCCGTTCTGCCGCGTTGGGGGTGGGGGCCCGGAGCTACGCTCAAAGCACCCTCAACCCCCGCTACGCCGTCTCCCCGCCGGGATGGCGTGAAACGGAGCGATCGTGTCGAACGAGAACTCGGCTGCTCTCAGCGCCGCGCCCACCCGCCACCAGCGCCTGCTGGCCTGGGTGAGCGAGATCGCGGAGCTCACCCAGCCGGACCGCGTCGAATGGTGCGACGGTTCCGAGGAGGAGTACCAGCGCCTCGCGGACCTGCTCGTCGCCCAGGGCACTTTCAAGAAGCTCAACGAGGAGAAGCGACCCAACTCCTACTACGCCGCCTCCGACCCCTCGGACGTGGCGCGCGTGGAGGACCGCACCTTCATCTGCTCCGAGCAGGAGGAGGACGCCGGCCCGACGAACCACTGGAAGGCTCCCGCCGAGATGCGCGAGATCTTCCAGGGCGAGCAGGGCCTGTTCCGCGGCGCCATGAAGGGCCGCACCATGTACGTCGTGCCGTTCTCGATGGGCCCGGTCGGCTCCCCGCTGGCCGCCTACGGCGTCGAGATCACCGACTCCGCCTACGTCGCCGTGTCGATGCGCGTGATGACCCGCATGGGCCGGGCCGTGCTCGACCAGCTCGGCGAGGACGGCGACTTCGTCAAGGCCGTGCACACCGTCGGCGCCCCGCTCGCCGAGGGCGAGGCGGACGTGCCGTGGCCGTGCAACACCACCAAGTACATCTCGCACTTCCCGGAGAGCCGGGAGATCTGGTCCTTCGGCTCCGGCTACGGCGGCAACGCCCTGCTCGGCAAGAAGTGCTACGCGCTGCGGATCGCCTCGACCATGGCCCGCGACGAGGGCTGGCTGGCCGAGCACATGCTCATCCTGAAGCTCACCCCGCCGGCGGGCCCCGCGGGCGAGGCGGAGCCCAAGTACGTCGCGGCGGCCTTCCCGTCCGCCTGCGGCAAGACCAACCTGGCGATGCTCCAGCCCACCGTCCCGGGCTGGAAGGTCGAGACGATCGGCGACGACATCGCCTGGATGCGCTTCGGCGCCGACGGCCGCCTGTACGCCATCAACCCCGAGGCGGGCTTCTTCGGCGTCGCCCCCGGCACCGGCGTGGACACCAACGCCAACGCGATCGACACCCTCTGGGGCAACACCGTCTTCACCAACGTCGCGCTCACCGACGACGGTGACGTGTGGTGGGAGGGCCTCACCGACGAGAAGCCGGCCCACCTCACCGACTGGCGCGGCAACGACTGGACGCCGGAGTCCGAGACCCCGGCCGCCCACCCGAACGCCCGCTTCGCCGTCCCGGCCGCGCAGTGCCCGACCATCGCCCCCGAGTGGGAGGACCCGGCGGGCGTGCCGATCTCGGCGATCCTGTTCGGCGGCCGTCGCGCCACCGCCGTCCCGCTGGTGACGGAGTCCTTCAACTGGCAGCACGGCGTCTTCCTGGGTGCCAACATCGCCTCCGAGAAGACCGCCGCCGCCGAGGGCACCGTGGGCGAGCTGCGCCGCGACCCGTTCGCGATGCTGCCGTTCTGCGGCTACAACATGGGTGACTACTTCGCCCACTGGCTGAAGATCGGTGCCCAGGCGGACGCCGCCAAGCTGCCGAAGATCTACTACGTGAACTGGTTCCGCAAGAACGCCGACGGCCAGTTCGTCTGGCCGGGCTACGGCGAGAACAGCCGCGTGCTGAAGTGGGTCGTCGAGCGCCTGGAGGGCACCGGCGAGGGCGTCGAGACCCCGATCGGCGTGCTGCCGACCGTCGAGGGCTTCGACCTGGACGGCCTGGAGCTGGCGAAGGAGGACCTCGACCTGCTCTTCACCGTCGACGCCGACATCTGGCGTCAGGAGGCCGCGCTCGTCCCGGCCCACCTGGAGCTCTTCGGCGAGCACACGCCGACCGAGCTGTGGGACGAGTACCGAGACCTGGTCGCCCGCCTCGGCTGAGCCTGAGCCTCAGCAGGAGCGGTAGAGAGGCCGGTGCGCTGCACGAACCGCGCACCGGCCGGCGACAGGACGGCCGGAGCCCCGACGGACGATCTTTCCCCGACCAAGGAGATCGTCCGACCGGGACTCCGGCCGTAGCTCTTCCACCCGTCCGTCAGGGCTGGGTGTAGCCGCTCAGGAACATCCCGATCCGGGTGACCGCGTCGGTGATCTCCTCCGCGCGCGGCAGCGTGACCAGCCGGAAGTGGTCCGGCTCGGGCCAGTTGAAGCCGGTGCCCTGGACCAGCAGGATCCGCTCGGACCGCAGCAGGTCGAGCACCATCCGGGCGTCGTCCTTGATCTTGAACACCTTGGGGTCCAGCCGGGGGAAGGCGTACAGCGCGCCCTTCGGCTTCACGCAGCTGACCCCGGGGATCTCGTTGAGCAGCCGGAACGCGGCGTCCCGGGACTCCAGCAGCCGGCCGCCGGGCAGGATCAGGTCCTTGATCGACTGCCGCCCGCCGAGCGCCGCGGCCACCGCGTGCTGGGCCGGCATGTTGGCGCACAGCCGCATCGAGGCGAGCACGGTCAGGCCCTCGACGTAACTGCGGGCCCGGCTCCGGTCGCCGGAGAGCACCATCCATCCGGAGCGGAAGCCCGCCACCCGGTAGGCCTTGGACAGGCCGTTGAAGGTGACGCAGAAGAGGTCGGGGGCCAGGGTGGCCAGCGGGACGTGCTCGGCGTCGTCGTAGAGGATCTTGTCGTAGATCTCGTCCGCGTAGACCACCAGTTGGTGGCGGCGGGCGATCGCGGCCAGCCCCTCCAGCACCTCGCGCGGATAGACCGCGCCGGTCGGGTTGTTGGGGTTGATCACCACCAGTGCCCTGGTCCGGTCGGTGACCTTGGACTCGATGTCGGCGAGGTCCGGGTACCACTCCGACTGCTCGTCACAGCGGTAGTGGACGGCGGTGCCGCCGGCCAGCGAGACGGAGGCCGTCCACAGCGGGTAGTCCGGCGCCGGGACGAGCACCTCGTCGCCGTCGTCCAGCAGCGCGGTCATCGCCAGCTGGATCAGCTCGGAGACGCCGTTGCCGAGGAAGACGTCCTCGACCGTCAGGCCGTCCAGGCCGCGCTCCTCGTAGTGCATCACCACGGCGCGGCGCGCGGAGAGCAGTCCCTTGGAGTCCCCGTAGCCGTGCGCGGTGGAGAGGTTGCGCAGGATGTCCTGGAGGATCTCCGGCGGCGCTTCGAAGCCGAACAGCGCGGGATTGCCGGTGTTGAGCTTCAGGATGCGGTGGCCCTGTTCCTCCAGCCGCATCGCCTCGTCGAGCACCGGACCGCGGATGTCGTAACAGACATTGGCGAGTTTGCTGGACTGGATGACCTGCATGCCTGCCTACTTTAGGGGTACGAACGGGCGGCCCGGCGCGTGTCGTGGGACACCCGTCGGACCGCCCGGACGCTGTCGTTCCGCTCCGCCTTCGATCAGGAGGCGGAGGCCTCAGCTCGCCTTCCAGATCAGCGGCTCGGTGTCCAGAACGCTGCCGAAGACGAGGAACTGCGGCGGGGTGCCGTCCGGAACGAGATAGACGGCACACTGCTGCTGGCTCTGGCCGTCGTTCAGCACGCCCGGCTGCTTGCCGGTGTCGCACTGCGGGATCGACTTCAGGATGGTCGGGGCGGGCAGGATGCCGCTCCCCTTGGGGTCGGTCTGCACCTTGAACCGCATCATGAAGTACTCGTCCTGCAGCGGGGTGCCGGTCCGGTTGGTGAAGTTGACCGTCACGTAATAAGGGGTCATGCCCGCGGTGTCGGCCGGCTTGAACCGGTACGGCGCGATCTCGGCGGCGGTGCCCTTGACCACCGAGACCGGGGTGACGTCGGCCTTGGTCTTGCCCAGGTAGCTGCCGGTGGCGGTGAGCGGCAGTGGGCTGTCGAAGGTGATCTTGCTCTTTCCGCCGCTCGCGCCGCCGATCGGGTTGCCGCTGGTCGCGGCGGACGGCAGCGGGTCGGGGTTCGTCGCGCCGCCGGCCGCTCCGCCCGCTCCGCCCGCGCCACCGGCCGGGGCGGAGGCCGGGGCGGACGAGGGCGCGGCGGTCGGGGCGGAGGTCGCGGCGCCGGTGGGGGCGGCGGCCGGGGTGTCGGTGGCGGGCGGGGCCGTGGTCGGCGCCGCGGTCGGGGCGGCGACGACGGCCGGGTCGTCGTTCTCCGGGCCGCAGGCGGTCAGCGCCAGCGCCAGGACGGCGACCGGGGCCGCGGCGCGCAGAGTGCTCCGAAGCTTCGTCAAGGTGTCTCCCCCGTGGATGATGTGGTCGGTGCGGCACCCGGGTTGCGCGGTGCCGTGAGTGTCGGACGCGGACGGTGTCCCGCCGGTTCCGGGCCGGTCGGCGGCCGGACCGGGGCGAGGAGGGGGAGAGCCGTGATCGGGAGCGCGCTGGGAGCGGTACTGGCCGGTCTGCTGGTGGCGCCGGTACTGCGCGGCCTGGTGGTGCGCTACGCCGTGCCGCAGGACGAACCGTGGTGCCTGGCCTGCCCGTCCTGCGGGCGGGAGCTGCGCGGCCTGCCGCCCACCGGCCGGTGTCCGGGCTGCCGGACCGGGCTCGGCCCCGGCGCCTGGCTGGTGGAGGCGGTCACCGCCGCGGCGGCCGCCGCCGCGCTCGCCGCCGCGCGTCCGGCGGACGCGCTGCTCCTGCTCTGGCTGGCCGGGCCCGGCGTGGTGCTGGGCTTCACCGACGCCCGGGTGCACCGGCTGCCCTACCCGCTCACCTGGACGCTGGCGGCGGGCCTCGCCGTGCTGCTGCCGGTGGTGCAGCTGGCCGAGGGCGCCCCCGGAGTGCTGACGCGCTGCCTGCTGGTGGCACTGGCCGCCGGGGCGCTGTTCGAAGTCCCGGTCCAGCTGGGGCTGGTGGGCGGCGGGGACACCGTGCTGGCGCTCGGCCTCGGCGCGCTGCTCGGCCGCTACGGCTGGTCCGCCGCCTTCGCCGGCCTGGCGGCCTTCGTGCTGCTGGCCGGGCTCTGGTCGGTCGGCGTGCTGCTGGCCTCCCTGGTGCGCCGCCGTCCGGTGCGCGGCCGGGAGGTGCCGCTGGGCCCGTTCCTGCTGCTCGGCACCCTGCTGGCGGTGCTCGGGCACTCCTGAGGCGCTCACGGCCCTGGGTGCTTCCGGCCCGAGGCGTGCACGGCCCGGGAAAGCGGACGGGCCCGCCGTACCGGTAGGTACGACGGGCCCGGCGCCGACGCGCAGGCCCCACCCTCAAGGAGCGGCGCGCCGGGGGGAGTTACGGCATCTGGTGGACGAACGGGCCGACCGTGTTGGAGAAGGCGTTCCCGTTGACGGAGTCCCAGTTGGTGGACCAGGTCATCGCGCCCCGGATGGTCGGCCACTTGGCCGGCGGGACGAAGCTGCCGCAGTTCTTGCCGGTGGCGAGGCAGTCCAGCGCGTTGTTGACGACGCTCGGCGCGACGTAGCCGCCGCCGGCCGCCTTGGAGGAGGCGGGGACGCCGATGCCGACCTGGTCGGGCCGCAGGCCGCCCTGGATCTGGGTGCAGATCTGCGAGGTGATGAAGTCGATGGTGCCCTGGTTGTAGACCTTGCCGTCGCAGCCGTTCATGCCGCCCGAGTTGTAGAACTGGGTGTTGACGACGGTCAGGATGTCCTTGGTGTTCAGCGCCAGCTGGAAGTACGCGCCGGCGGTGGAGTACATCCCGATGGTCTCGGGGGCCATCGTCAGGACGAAGCTGGAGCCGACCTTGGCCTGGAGGCTGTGCAGGGCGTTGCCCATGTGGGTCGGGTTGACCCCGTTCTCCAGGTCGATGTCGATGCCGTCGAAGCCGTAGTCCTTGATGACGCCGTAGGCGGTGTCGACGAAGGTCTGGGCGGCGGCGGCGTCGTTGACCGAGATGGCGCCGTTCTGGCCGCCGACCGAGATGATGACCTTCTTGCCGGCCGCCTGCTTGGCCTTCACGTCGGCGCGGAACTGGGCGTCGGTGTAGCCGCCGAGGCTGGCGGAGAGCTCCGGGTCCAGCTTGAAGGTGATGGCGCCCGCGCGGCTGGGGACGGCGTCGGCGAACGAGACCGCGATGATGTCGTACGCGCTCTGGACGTCGCTCAGCTTCTGGAGGTTGTTGCCCTTGTTGTCGAAGTTGTGCCAGTAGCCGGTGATCGCGTGCTTCGGCACACCGGTGTTGGGGTTGCCGGTGCTGGTCGCCGTGGGGGTCGGGGTGACCGTCTGGGTGGGCGTCGGCGTGACGGTCTGGGTCGGCGTGGCGGTGGCCGTCGGCGAGGCGGTCGCGGTCGGCGTGACCGTGGGGGTGACGGTCGGGGTGGGGGTGACCGTCGCGGTCGGGCTCGGGGTGGTGGGGCCGCCCGGGCCGCTCAGCACGACGTCGTCGGCGTAGTAGGCGCTCTGGCCGTACCAGCCGTGCAGGTAGACGGTGACGGTCTTGGCGCTCGCACCGGTGGTGAAGGTGGTGGAGAGCTGGTTCCAGCTGTTCTGGTTGGACCAGACGCTCGGGTCGGTGCCGCCGGTGCCACGCGCGCCGAGGTAGGCGTACGGGCCCTGGACCCAGGCGCTCAGGGTGTAGCTGGTGTTGGGCAGCACGCTGATGGTCTGGGTGCACTCGGCGGTGTCCCCGGCGCTCGGGGTGGCCTGCAGCGCGCCCGAGCCCGAGTGGGCCGGCGTGGTGACGGCGCTCGCGGCGCCGGCGCAGACCCAGCCGCCCAGCGAGCCGTCGAAGCCGCCGTTGGTGACCAGGTTCCCGGCGGCCGCGTTGGCGCCGCCGGCGAAGAGGGCGAGGCCGGTGCCGGCCAGGGCGAGGGCGGTGGCGCCCGCGGCGAGGGCCGGGACGGGGCCGCGGCGGCGCTTGTGCGACACGGGCCGGTTCAGCGTACGGGCCATGGAGGTGCGCTCCTGTGGGGGAGGAGCGGCCGCCGCGGTGGGGGGCGCGGCGGCCGCGTGTGGGGGAGGGCATTGCGTCCGAAGTACTGCCTTGACGAGGGCGGGTCCGGTGTTCTGTTCCGCCCTGGGAACAAAAGCTGGACTAGACCATTGGGGGTCGTCAAGCATTGAACCGTCGGCTTACGGATTCCTTAAGGAATCGGAGACCGTTCCGTATCCGGCCGCCGGCCGTTCCCCGGAGCGTCCCCGGGACGTCGTGCCGGCGCGTTCAGGCCACCTCCGGCACGCCTGTCGCGACAGACTTCGCACAGGACCGTGACCCTCCCGCGACCTGCGGCTTTCCCTGCCACCACGACGCGGGAGTAGGCTGCGCCGGGGGTTCTGAAGCACCCGGTGAAGTGAGCACGGAGGGGCCGAAAAGCATGGGTCTGCGCGATGTCGTCGAACGCACGCCGGGTCTGCGCGTCCTGCTGGACGGGATGTACGGCCTCTACGGTCGCCGGGTGGAGGTGCACCTCGCCCGCACCCCGCACCACATCGGCGTGATCCTCGACGGCAACCGCCGCTGGGCCCGCGCGACCGGCGGCTCCACCGCCTACGGCCACCAGCGCGGCGCGGACAAGATCAGCGAGTTCCTCGGCTGGTGCGACGAGACGCACGTCAAGGTCGTCACCCTGTGGATGCTCTCCACCGACAACCTCGACCGCCCGGCCGACGAGCTGGTCCCGCTGCTCGGCATCATCGAGGACGCCGTCACCAATCTCGCCGCCGCCCGCCGCTGGCGGATCAACCCGGTCGGCGCCCTGGACCTGCTGCCGCAGCACACCTCGGACGTCCTTAAGCGGGCCGCCGAGGAGACCGCGGGCATCGAGGGCATCACCGTGAACGTGGCCGTCGGCTACGGCGGCCGGCACGAGATCGCCGACGCCGTCCGCTCGCTGCTCCAGGAGCACGCCGGCCGGGGCACCTCGATCGAGGAACTGGCCGAGATCCTGGACGTCGAGCACATCGCCGAGCACCTCTACACCAAGGGCCAGCCCGACCCCGACCTGGTCATCCGCACCTCGGGGGAGCAGCGGCTCTCCGGCTTCCTGCTCTGGCAGAGCGCGCACAGCGAGTTCTACTTCTGCGAGGCGTACTGGCCGGCCTTCCGCAAGGTCGACTTCCTGCGGGCGCTGCGCGCCTTCGAGCAGCGCAACCGGCGGATGGGCCTCTGACCGGGGGCGCACGGCGGCCCCGGGGGACCGGGCCGGCGCGGCGCGCCGGATTGACCACCGTAGGGGCTGGCTTACCCGGCGGCCGGGCGAGGCCAAACGTTCACCCGCAATGATCCGTCAGTTCGCCGACGGCGCGAATGCACCGCCCCCCGCCTGGGAATACTCCGATCAGACCGGCCCCGAGGCCACCGGGGCAGCGGGGGCCGGCTTGCCGCGGATGACGCAGGGTCATCCGCCCTGGAGGCCTAGTGGTCAGTTCCAAGAGCCGCCGGACACCAGACCGGCGCACGTACGTTCTCGACACCAGTGTGCTCCTGGCGGACCCGCTCGCCATGACCCGTTTCGAGGAGCACGAGGTCGTCCTCCCGGTGGTCGTGGTGACGGAGCTGGAGGCCAAGCGGCACCACCCGGAGCTGGGGTACTTCGCCCGGCAGGCGCTGCGACTGCTCGACGACTACCGGATCCGCTTCGGCCGCCTCGACGAGCCGATCCCGGTCGGGGAGTTCGGCGGCACCATCAGGGTGGAGCTCAACCACTCCGACCCGTCGATACTGCCGGCCGGCTACCGGGCCGGTGGCGGCGAGGCCGACACCCGGATCCTGGCGGTGGCCCGCAACCTGCAGGCCGAGGGGTACGACGTCACCGTCGTCTCCAAGGACCTCCCGCTGCGGATCAAGGCGTCCTCGGTCGGCCTGCTCGCCGAGGAGTACCGGGCCGAGCTGGCGATCACCTCCGGCTGGACGGGCATGTCCGAGCTGCACGTGCCCGCCGACGACGTGGACGCGCTGTTCGCGGCCGGCCACGACGCCGGGGTGGACGTCGAGGGTGTCGCCGAGCTGCCGGTGCACACCGGGCTCGTGCTCACCTCCGAGCGGGGCAAGGCACTCGGCCGGGTGACCGGGGACGGCCGGGTGCGGCTGGTGCGCGGGGAGCGCGAGGCGTTCGGCCTGCGCGGGCGCAGCGCCGAGCAGCGGGTGGCGCTGGACCTGCTGCTCGACCCGGAGGTCGGGATCGTCTCGCTGGGCGGCCGGGCCGGTACCGGCAAGTCCGCGCTGGCGCTGTGCGCCGGCCTGGAGGCGGTCCTGGAGCGGCAGCAGCACCGCAAGGTGATGGTCTTCCGGCCGCTGTACGCGGTCGGCGGGCAGGAGCTCGGCTACCTCCCGGGCAGCGAGTCGGAGAAGATGAGCCCCTGGGCCCAGGCGGTCTTCGACACCCTCTCGGCGGTCACCACCCCGGACGTGATCGAGGAGGTCATCTCCCGGGGCATGCTGGAGGTCCTGCCGCTCACCCACATCCGCGGGCGTTCCCTGCACGACGCCTTCGTGATCGTGGACGAGGCGCAGTCGCTGGAGCGCAACGTCCTGCTGACGGTGCTGTCCCGGATCGGCCAGGGCTCGCGGGTGGTGCTCACCCACGACGTGGCGCAGCGGGACAACCTCCGGGTCGGCCGGTACGACGGCGTGGTGGCGGTGGTGGAGAAGCTGAAGGGGCATCCGCTCTTCGCGCACATCACGCTGACGCGCTCGGAGCGTTCGCCGATCGCGGCGCTGGTGACGGAGATGCTGGAGGACGTCAACCCGTGATCCACCGATGTCCGGCGTTCCGGACATCAGCGGACAAAAGCATCAATTCCTAGCACGGAGCCCGTTCCTGAGGGAGCGGGCTCCGCCCTTTTCATCACATCGAGTGCCTCGCGTTGGACGAACGCCGGTTCGGTGATTGTGACATCCGCCACGCAACGGGGAATTGCGTCGACAGGTCCCCGTGCGGCATGGTGAGGGTTCTGTCAGGCCCCGCGTACGGCATGGCAGGGCTTCCGGGAGACCGGGGGTCCGGCCCGGACGGTCCACCAACTCCGGTCGGTGGACGCACAATTGAAAACCGCGAGCCGTACGCCGCCCGATCGCAACGCCCGGTCGCCTCACCTCGGCCGGACGCCGGGTCAGTCCCTCCCGTGACCAGCACCGTACGGAGGGCCGCGTCAAGGGGCATCTTGCGCCCGTACGGTCACGCGTGGGCGATGCTGGAAGGAATCCATGTGACTCGGATCTCGGTCCGGGGAGTTGCTGTCGCCTCCGCCACCGCCGTCACCGCTGTCGGTGCCGTGGTGGGTATGGCGTCGGGCAGCGAGGGCAAGACGACGCAGACGGTCGATGTCGCCGGCGCGACGCTGCTTGCCGAAGTCCCCTCCGGCGCCCAGGCGCAGACCATCAGCGACAACATCGGCACGCAGGCATCCGCCCAGCAGGCCGCCGCCGACGCCGCCGCCAAGGCCGCCGCCGAGCAGAAGGCGGCCGAGGAGGCCGCCCGCCAGCAGGCCGCCGCCGAGGCGCAGGCCAAGGCCGACGCCGCCGCCAAGGAGGCCGCCGACGCCGCCGCCAAGGCCGAGGCGGAGAAGGCCGCGAAGGCCGCCGACGAGAAGCGCAAGGCCGACGAGGCCGCCGCCAACCGCTCCAAGGCCCGCTCGGCGATGGCCGCCACGGACAGCACCGCGCCGTCCGCCCCGGCGGTCTCGGTCAGCCCCGGTTCGGTGCAGGAGCTGGCCCAGCAGATCATCGGCAACGACGCCCAGTTCCAGTGCTTCAGCCAGATCGTGAAGCGCGAGAGCGGCTGGAACTACACCGCCACCAACAAGAGCTCCGGCGCGTACGGCCTGGTCCAGGCGCTGCCCGGCTCCAAGATGGCCTCGGCCGGCGCCGACTGGCGCACCAACCCGGGCACCCAGATCAAGTGGGGTCTCGGCTACATGAACAGCCGCTACGGCAGCCCCTGCGGCGCCTGGTCGTTCTGGCAGTCGCACCACTGGTACTAGGAACACCCGGTACCGGGAACGCCGCCGCGGTGTCTCCGACTCGCCGACGGGCCGCGCCGCCCGTGTCGCGCTGACCAGTGCGCCCGCGGGCGGTGCGGACCCGGGTGCGGACGCGGGGACGGGGAGGGGTCCTGGTAGCTCCCCGCGCCGGCCGGTCCGCCGACAGTTGGCTCCGGGTTCCCGACCGACTCCTCCCCGCCACCGGGTGTCTGAAACCACCCGGGACATGCTGTTTTGCCCCGGAATCGGCCCCGAAGATCCCGCACGGATCGCGCCCGCGGGGCGGACTCACCGCGCCCCGGCCGGGTAGCGTCTTCCTGACGGCCGTGGCGGGACCCACGGCGTGCCGCCGCACCGGGCGGCTCCGGCGGGGAGAAGTGGTAGCGAGCATGGCGCGGGGCGGAAAGGCCTTCAAGGCCGTGGCCAAGGGCATGGCCGTGGCGGCGAGCGCGGCGGCCGTGATCGAGCGACGCCGGCGGGCCGCGATGGCGGCCGACTTCCACGAACCGCCGCTCGCCCCGGTGCCCCCGCCGTCCGGCCCGCTGCCGGTGGACCCGCTGCCGGGGCCACGGACCGAGGCCGCTCCGGTGGCGCCCGCCGTCCCCGCTCCCGCTCCCGCGCCGGCCCCGCCGTCCCCTCCGGTTCCCCCTCCCGTTCCCTCCCACGGGCACTTCGGCCGGCCCGCCACCCCCGCCGAGGCGGTGCCGTGGGGCCTGCGGGTCGCCGCCGAGTCCACCTGGCGGCTGCTGCTGCTCGGCGCCGCGCTGTACGTCGTCTTCTACATCGTCGACATGCTGCGGCTGGTCGCCTTCGCGGTGCTCGCCTCGCTGCTGATATCCGCGCTGCTGGAACCCACCGTCTCCTGGCTGCGCCGCCACGGCGTCCCGCGCTCGCTGGCCGCCGGCGGGGTGTTCATGAGCGGACTGGCCGGCATCGGACTGGTCGGCTGGTTCGTGGTCTGGCAGGTGACCACCAACCTGGAGACCGTCACCAGCAAGGTCAAGGCCGGTGTCGACCAGCTGCGGGACTGGCTGATCACCGGGCCGCTGCACCTGACCGAGCAGCAGATCACCGACTTCGCCAACCAGATCACCAAGGCGATCAGCACCAACACCGAGCAGATCACCTCGGCCAGCATCACCGGCGCGCAGATCGCCGTCGAGGTGCTGACCGCCGTCCTGCTCGCCTTCTTCACCACCTTCTTCCTGCTCTACGACGGCGAGCGGATCTGGAACTGGGCGCTGCGCGGTCTGCCCCGGCACTCCCGCTACGCGATGGCCGGCGCCGGCCCGAAGGCCTGGGCCACGCTCACCGCCTACGTCCGCGGCACTGTCTGCGTGGCCTTCATCGACGCGGTCTGCATCGGCACCGGCATCCAGCTGCTCGGGGTGCCGATGGCGCTGCCGCTCGCCGTGATCATCTTCCTGGGCGCCTTCGTCCCGCTGGTCGGCGCGCTGGTCACCGGGACGGTCGCGGTGCTGATCGCGCTGGTCACCACGACGCCGTGGACGGCGCTGATGGTGCTGGTCGTCCTGATCGCCGTCCAGCAGATCGAGGGCCATGTGCTCCAGCCGCTGATCCTCGGCCGCGCGGTGCGCGTCCACCCGCTCGGCGTCGTGCTCGGCGTGGCCGCCGGCTCCATCATCGGCGGCATCGGCGGCGCCATCGTCGCCGTCCCCCTGATCGCCGTCACCAACACCGTGGTCACCCACCTCCGCCGCCGCAACGAGGCCGGCCAGGCCGTCTTCACCGCCCTCGAAGCCGCCCGCGAAGCCGCCACCCGCCCCCCGGCCCCCTGACCACCCGTCCCCGACGTACGCGGACGGGCCCCTCGCCGGGACTCGGGGGAGTCCGGGGGAGGGGCCCGTTCGGGGTGGTGCGGGTCAGGCGGTGACGGTCGCGAGGGCGGCCTCGGAGTCGAGGACACCGGCGACGGCCTGGAGGACCGCGGCGATCTTCATCGAGGCCTGGACGACCTCGCGGTCGACGCCGGCCTTGCGCAGGACGGCCTCGTGGGAGTCGAGGCACTGGCCGCAGCCGTTGATCGCGGAGACCGCGAAGCACCAGAGCTCGAAGTCGACCTTCTCGACGCCCGGAGTGCCGATGATGTTCATCCGCAGACCGGCCCGCATGCTGCTGTACTCCTTGTCGGAGAGCAGGTGCAGCGTCCGGTAGTAGACGTTGTTCATCCCCATGATCGCGGCCGCGCCCTTGGCGGCGTTGTACGCCTCCGGGGAGAGGTTGGCCTTGGCCTCCGGCTCCAGCTCGCGCAGGACGGCGGGGCTGCGGGTGGCCATCGCGCAGGAGAGGACGGTGCCCCACAGCTGCTGGGCGGGGAGGTCGGAGTTGCCGATGACCGAGCCCAGGTTGAGCTTGAGGTCCTTGGCGTAGTCCGGGAGGGCGGACTTCAGGTCGTCGAGGGCCATGGATCAGCCCGCCAGGAGGGCCTGGGCGTCGAGGGTGTCCTCGCCCTTGTTCCAGTTGCACGGGCACAGCTCGTCGGTCTGCAGGGCGTCCAGCACCCGCAGGACCTCCTTGGGGTTACGGCCGACGGAGCCGGCGGTCACCATGACGAACTGGACCTCGTTGTTCGGGTCGACGATGAAGACGGCGCGCTGGGCGGTGCCGTCCGCGTTCTCGACGCCGCAGGCGCGCATCAGGTCGTGCTTGATGTCGGCCAGCATCGGGAACGGCAGGTCGTTGAGGTCCTTGTGGTCCTTGCGCCAGGCGTGGTGCACGAACTCCGAGTCGCCGGAGACGCCGAGGATCTGGGCGTCGCGGTCGGCGAACTCCTCGTTCAGCTTGCCGAACGCGGCGATCTCGGTCGGACACACGAAGGTGAAGTCCATCGGCCAGAAGAAGACGACCTTCCAGCCCTTCTGGTCCTCCGAGGTGTAGTCCTTGAACTCCAGCTTGTCGGCGGACGGGCCTTCCACGCCCTTGAGGTTGTAGGCCGGGAACTGGTCACCGATCGTCAGCACGTTAGCTTCTCCTGTGAGGGGTGGGGAGTTTGTCCGGTTTGCGGAACGGGTTCCACCATTCCACATCGTGGACTGATCAGGGAAATAGCTACACTCGATGTGTCTGATCGGAGAGAGTTATCAACAGTCCCACGCCCCCCTCCCGCCCCGCCCGTCGCAGGGCTCCCGCCCGCAAACCCGAGGCGACTGTGGCGAACGCCACCTCGCGCAGCCCCCGGACGCCCACGGTCGCCCAGCTCAGGGCCTTCGTGGCGGTGGCCGAGCACCGGCACTTCCGGGAGGCCGCCGCGGCCACCGGGACGAGCCAGCCGGCGCTCTCCGGGGCGGTCGCGGCGCTGGAGGAGTCGCTGGGCGCGCAGCTCGTCGAGCGTACGACGCGCCGGGTGATGATCACTCCACTGGGGGAGCGCGTACTGGAGCACTCGCGCCGGGTGCTCGCCTCCCTGCAGGCCCTCACCGAGGAGGTGGAGGCCGCCCGCCGCCCGTTCACCGGACCGCTGCACCTGGGCGTGATCCCGACCGTCGCGCCCTATCTGCTGCCGACCGTGCTGCGGCTGGTCCGCGACCGCTACCCGGAGCTGGAGCTGCACGTCCACGAGGAGCGGACGCCCTCGCTGCTGGAGGGGCTGGCCGCCGGGCGGCTGGACGTGCTGCTGCTGGCGCTGCCGGCCGGTGGGAGCACGCCGACCCGGGACATCCCGCTGTTCGACGAGGACTTCGTCCTGGTCACCCCGCCCGACCACGAGCTGGCCGGCCGGGCCGACGTGCCGCGCGACGTGCTGCTCGACCTGGACGTGCTGCTGCTGGAGGAGGGCCACTGCCTGCGCGACCAGGCCCTCGACATCTGCCGCGAGGTCGGCGCCGACCCGGCCGGCTCCACCACCCGGGCGGCCGGCCTGTCGACCCTGGTGCAGCTGGTGGCCGGCGGCCTGGGGGTGACCCTGCTGCCCGCCACGGCGCTGGACGTGGAGGCGGGCCGCGCCGACCGGCTGGCCGCCGTCCGCTTCGCCGCGCCCGCGCCGGGCCGTCGGATCGGCCTCGCCACCCGGCCGGGCTCGGCCCGCAGCGCCGAGTACGACCGCTTCGCCGCCACGCTGCGCGAGGTGCTGGCCGAGCTGCCGGTCCGGATCGTCGAGCCGTAGGGCGCGTCCTCAGACCCCGGCGGGGGCGCCGAGGCAGAGGCCGACCGTGGTGGCGACCAGCAGGTCGAGCGCCCGGCGGGACTCCTCCTCGGGGTCCTCGCCGGCGGCCTTGAGGACCAGGTAGCGGTCGGTCAGCCCGTTGAAGCCGGCCAGGAAGTACACCGCGATCTCCTGCGCGGGCAGCGTCAGCGGCTGTTCGTGGGCGGCGGCGAGCCCGGTGAGGAGCTCGGCGGCGGTGGCCTCGATCTCGTGCTGGACCGCCCGCATGATCTCCTGCAGGTCCAGGTCGCGCAGCGCCATCGCGGAGAACTCGGTGATCAGGGCGCACCTGCCACGCTCGCCGACGGCGCTGTCCCACAGGGCGTAGACCATCGTGCGGACCTGCTCGCCGAACGGGCCCTCGTCCGGCGCGGACGCCCGCACCTGGCCGATGAAGTCGGCGGTCAGCTGCTCGACGACGGCCCGGTAGAGGTCCTTCTTGGTGCCGAAGGTGTAGTGCACCGTCGCCTGCGCCACGCCCAGCTCGGCCGCGATGGCGCGGGTGCTGCCGGCGGCCACGCCCTCGCGGGCCATCAGGTCGATGGCGGCCTGGATGAGTTGGGGGCGCCGTTCGGCGGCCGGGACATGAGCCATTGGGCCAGGGTATCGCCATGTTCGCACAACTGGATCGATCGATTTCGTCACACGCTCTCGTCGATTGACTTTGTCACGTGACTAAGTTGCGCGTACGGTGGTGCGGACGACTGGGCGACGAGCCCGGAACGACCCGACCCGAAGGTGACGCATGGCCACCTACCTGTACCGCCTGGGCCGCCGCTGCTTCCGCCGCAGGCGTACCGTGCTCGCCGTCTGGCTGGCCCTGCTGATCGCCGTCGGCGGCGCGGCGGCGGCCTTCGGCGGCGCGACCTCCGAGGAGTTCAAGGTCCCCGGCACCGAGGCCCAGACGACCCTGGACCGGATCAAGGGCACCTTCCCCGAGCAGGGCCACGGCTCCGCCCAGGTGGTCTTCGCCACCGAGGCGCCCGGCGGCATCGCCGCCCCCGAGACCGCCAGGGCGGTGGGCGAGGCGGTCACCCGGATCGCCGCCGTCCCGGGCGTCGCGGGCGTCCCCGACCCGTACGCCACCGGCGCGCTGTCCCCGGACGGCAAGGTGGCGCTGGGCCTGGTCTCCTTCGACGGCAAGCTCGGCGACATCACCGACCAGCAGCGCGACGCCGTCCGGGCGGCGGCGGACCCGGCCCGCGCGGCCGGGGTCACGGTCGCCTTCGGCGGCGACGCCTACAACCAGATGGCCCAGGTGGACGGCGGCGAGGCGATCGGACTGGTGGTGGCCGGGCTGGTCCTGGTGATCACCCTGGGCTCGCTGGTCGCGGCCGGGCTCCCGTTGGCCACCGCCCTGATCGGCGTCGGCGTCGCGATGGCCGGCGTGCTCACGGTGGCGGGCTCGTTCGAGATCATCTCCACCGCGCCGGTGCTGGCGCTGATGGTGGGCCTCGCGGTCGGCATCGACTACGCCCTGTTCATCCTCTCCCGGCATCGCCGCCACCTCGCCGAGGGGCTGGAGCCGGAGGAGGCCGCCGCCCGCGCCAACGCGACCGCCGGCAGTGCCGTGGTCTTCGCCGGGCTCACCGTCGTGGTCGCCCTGGCCGGCCTGGCCGTCGCCGGGGTGCCCTTCCTGACCGTGATGGGCCTGGCCGCCTCCGGCGCGGTCGTCGTCGCGGTGCTCGTCGCGATCACCCTGCTGCCCGCCCTGCTCGGCTTCGTCGGCCGCGGCATCGACCGGCTGCCGGTCTGGCGGGGCGCGCTGCGGACCGGCGGGCGCACGACGCTGGGCGAGCGCTGGGCGGGCTTCGTGGTGCGCCGTCCGCTCACCGTCCTGCTGGCCGGCCTGGCCACGCTGGTCGCGCTCGCCGTGCCCGCCGCGAGCCTGACCCTCGGCCTGCCCGGCGGCGGCTCGCAGGCCAAGGGCACCGACGCCCGCACCGCGTACGACCTGGTCGACCGCAGCTTCGGCCCCGGCTTCAACGCCCCGCTGGTGGTCGTGGTCGACGCCGCGGACGCCGCGCAGCCGGAGCAGGCGGTGCAGGGCGTGGCGGGCCGGCTCGCCGCCCTGCCCGGCGTGCAGACGCTGCTCCCGCCGCAGCTGGACCAGCCGAGCCGCACCGCGCTCGTCCCGGTGATCCCGAAGACCGGCCCGGACCACGCCGACACCCGGCAGCTGGTCACCGACATCCGCGACCAGCGGGACGCGATCCAGGACGGGACCGGCGCGCGGATCGACGTCACCGGCACCACCGCCGCCAACATCGACGTCTCCGCCAAGCTCTCCGACGCGCTGCCGCCGTTCGTCGCGGTGATCGCGGGCATCGCCCTGGTGCTGCTGGCGCTGGCCTTCCGCTCGATCCTGGTGCCGCTGAAGGCGGTCGCGGGCTTCCTGCTCTCCATCACGGCCTCGCTCGGCGCCGTCGTCGCGGTCTACCAGTGGGGCTGGCTGGACGGTCTGATCGACGTGCCGAAGGTCGGCCCGGTGGTCAGCTTCGTGCCGATCCTGCTGATCGGCGTGCTGTTCGGGCTGGCGATGGACTACGAGCTGTTCCTGGTCTCCGGGATGAAGGAGCAGTACGTGCACGGCGCGGCTCCGCGCGAGGCGGTGGTGGCCGGGGTGAAGAACGGCGCCCGGGTGGTCACCGCGGCCGCCCTGATCATGATCGCGGTCTTCGGCTCGTTCGTCTTCGGCCACGACCCGATCGTCCAGCCGATCGGCTTCGCGCTCGCGGTGGGCGTGCTGGTGGACGCCTTCGTGGTGCGGATGGCCCTGGTGCCGGCCGCGATGACGCTGTTCGGCCGGGCCGCCTGGTGGTTCCCGAGGAGCCTGGACCGGGTGGTGCCGCGGGTGGACATGGAGGGCGAGCAGCTGATGGCCCGGCTGGAGTCCACCGGGGGCGACGCCGCCCGGGACGCGAAGGAGCCCGCGCGGGTCTGACCCGATCGCGAGGGGCCGCCCCGGCGAACCGCGCCGGGGCGGCCCCTTCGCGCGTCACGGCGGGCGCGTCACGGCGTGCGTGTCATAGCGGGGGCGTCATGGCAGGCGCTGCTCGAACCAGACCACCTTGCCGGTGCCCAGCCGGGTCGCGCCCCAGCGCTCGGCGCACCGGGCCACTATCTGCAGGCCCCGCCCGCGCTCGTCCTCCGGCCCGGTCCGGCGGGGCCGGGGCAGCAGCGGACTGTCGTCGCCGACCTCGCAGCGCAGCCGGGTGGTGCGGACCAGGCTCAGGGTCACCGGGCGGGTGGCGTGCTGGACGGCGTTGGTGACCAGCTCGCTGACCATCAGTTCGGTCGCCTCGGACAGCTCCTCCAGCCCCCAGCGGCGCAGGGTGTGCGCGGCCAGCCGGCGCGCCCGCCCGGGGGTCTCGTTGCGCGGCTGGAGGTACCAGTGCGCGACGTCCCCGGCCGGGATGCCGTCGAAGCAGGCGGCCAGCAGCGCGATGTCGTCGCCCCGGTCGCCGGGCGGCAGGATCCGCAGCGCCTCCTGGCAGAGGTGCTCGGGCGCGTGCCGCTGGGCGCCGGCGAGCCGGGCGCGGAGCAGTTCGAGGCCGTCGCTGAGCGGCCGGTTGCGGGTCTCCACCAGGCCGTCGGTGAACAGCAACAGGGCCGAACCGGGCGGGGCGGGCAGTTCGACGGAGGAGAAGTCCACTCCGCCGACGCCGATCGGCGCGCCGGCCTCCAGGTCGAGCAGCTCGGCCGCGCCGTCCGGCCGGACGAGCACCGGCGGCACGTGCCCGGCGTTGGCGAGCACCACCCGGTTGGCGATCGGGTCGTAGACGGCGTAGACGCAGGTCGCCAGGTGCTGTTCGCGGCCGAGCCGCTGGGCCTGCTCGTCCAGGTGGTAGAGCACCTCGTGCGGCGGCAGGTCGAGCGCGGCCAGGGTCTGCGCGCTGGTGCGCAGCTGGCCCATGATGGCCGCCGAGGTCAGCGAGTGGCCCATCACATCGCCGACGATCAGTGCCACCCGGTTGCCGGGCAGCGGCACGGCGTCGTACCAGTCGCCGCCGACCTGGGCGCCGCGCTCGCCGGGCAGGTAGCGCTGGGCGAGTCGGACGCCGTGCGGCTGGGGCAGGCGCAGCGGCAGCATGCTGCGCTGGAGCTCGTTGGCTATCTCCCACTCGCGGGCGTAGCGCAGCGCGGTGTCGACGGCCAGCCCGGCCTGGGTGGCGAGGTGGGCGGCGGTGGCGGTGTCGGTGGCGTCGAAGCCGGGCCGGCCGCTCTTGGCGGACGGGCGCCGGATCAGCACCAGCAGTCCGAGCACGGCCTTGCGCCCGCGCAGCGGCAGGGCGAGCACCGAGGTCCCGGGGCTGAGCCGGGCCAGGCCGCGGGCACCGTACAGCTCGCGCAGCAGCTCGGTGGTGCGGGCGCTGCCGCTGTCCTCGGCGGCGCCGAGCACCACCGGTTCGGCGGGGCGGCGGCTGAGCAGGGTGTGGGCGAGCGCGCCGCCGCGGGTGACCGGGGTGGCGGGGCCGGGGTCGGCGGTGGAGCGGGCGCCGTACCGGCTGCCGTAGCGGTCGCGCCGGTCGTCGCCGGCCGGGCGTCCGCGCCGGCCCAGCCGGGTGCCCTGGCTGTGGTGGATCCGCAGCTGCTCGGGGAAGCCGGGCTCGCGTTCGACGTTGGGCAGCGGGTCGCGCAGGTGGACGACGGCGGCGTCGGCGAGGGCGGGGACGAGCACCCGGCCGGCGTTGCGCAGGGTGGCGGCCAGGTCGAGCGCGCTGTTGATCCGCCGGGTCGCGGAGTCGAGGTAGGCCAGGCGTTCGGGGACCTGCTCCGGGGGCGAGGACGGGCGGCGCGGGGTCGGCAGGGCAGGCGGCTGTCCGGCCTCGGGTTTGAGCTGGTCGCGCACGGGTGCCTGTCCTGGGATCGGTACGGTCTGTGGTCTGTCGGGGGACTGCCGGGGACTGCCTGGGCCTGCGGTCCGGCCCGTCAGCCGGTCCGCCGGCAGTGGAGGAAGAGCTGCTCCTCCGGCGGCAGCGAGGTGCTGGCGGGCACGTACGGGCGGCCCTCCCGCTCCTCGACCACGAACCCGGCGGCCAGCAGGACCCGTTCGAGATCCTCCCGCAGGTACCCGCTGATCCGCAGCTCCCGGCCGAGGAACGGCAGGGGAGCGTGGTCGAGGTCCGCCTCGACCATACCGAGCGCCAGCAGCCCGCCGGGCCGCAGCAGGGTGTGCAACCGGCCCAGCACGGTGGGGATCTCGTCCTGGGGGAGCAGGATCAGCGAGAAGAAGGCGGTGACCGCGTCGAAGCTGCCCCGCCCGGCGGGGCCGAGCCGCGGCAGGTTCCAGGCGGAGGCGGCGCGCTCGGTGGCGAGGTCGTACATGTCGATGCGGTGCAGGGCTGGCGGGTACGGCCCGGGGTGACGGGCCTGCCGGGCCAGGGTCAGCATGACGTCGGAGAGGTCCACCCCGGTGACCCGCATCCCGGCCTCGGTCAGCTGGCGGACGGTCGGCTCGCCGTTGCCGCAGCCGACGTCCAGCACGGTGGCGCCCGGCTCCAGTCCGGCCAGCAGTCGGCGCCCGCAGGCCAGCTGGCCGTCCTTCGAGGGGAACGCCTCGGCGTAGCCGGTGCCGATGGTGTCGAAGGCGACCGCCTGGAGGGCGCGTTCGGCCCGGCGGCGCAGGACGTCGGACCCGTCGTCGCCACCCGCGTCCTCGTCGACGGGGAACGGATCCGATATCTGTCCGGTCGTCACGATTGAGAGGCACCTTTCGGCCGGGCCTCCGGTCGGCCGGACGAGGCGCGAGGCCGGACCGCCGTCTCCTCCCGGCGCCCGCGCTGCCCCGCCGGCCCGCTGCCGGTGGCGGTACGTCACGCTCCCCGCGTCACAATGACTGCATTGCCACGCTGACTGCACGCTGACACTTTGCACAGACTCTTTGCACAGAGACACTCTGCACTGCGGGAGCGCCGCCGCGCTGCCTTTTCCGGATTGCTCCACCGGAGAAGTGCACTCGTGTGTGTACTGGCCTCCGAGAATATGCGTGATCACTCCGCCATGGGGTCCGTTTCCGGCCAACTCGTGGCGGTTGGCCGGTGCCGCACCCCCGTCCGGAAGCACGGGGCGCGGGCCGGGGTGGTGCGGCCGGTCCCCGCACGCCGTGCGGCGGGCCGTCGGAACCGCCCCGACCTGCGGTTCCACCCGTCCCGGGGGCCGACTATCGGGCGTTTATCGAACGTCAATCGGGCCGGTGCACAGTGGTGTCCAGCGCCGGGGAAGCGTTGAAGGCGTTCCCGCAGCCGGGGGGCTGCGGGAGCGCCGGACGCTCACGGGGGAAGGCCTCCACGGGGGACACGGGGGAGCGGAGGCCTCACGGCGCGGGGGGAGAGAGGGGCTCGGTGTGCTGCTGGGAGATGAGGTTCGCCACGGGGGAGGCCTCGGGCACACCGAGCCGGATGAAGATGGCGTGTGCCTCGCGCAGACACGCCAGGCCGCGCGCGGGCTGGGCGAGGGCGAGCAGAGCCTCGCCCAGCGCGGCGTCGGCCAGGCCCTGGCAGTAGGCGGAGTCCATCTCCAGCCCGATCGCCAGCGACTCCTCGGCGGCCTCGGCGGCCTCGGCCTGCTGGCCGGCGACGAGCAGCGCGGAGGAGAGCCGGGCCAGGGTGTAGCCCTCGCGCAGCCGGTTCTGCTGCGACCGGTAGAGCCGGTGGGACTCGCGCAGGTGCTCGGCGGCGGTCGCGGGGTCGTCGGCGGAGGAGAGGACGACGCCGAGCTGGTACAGGGTGTCGGCCAGGCAGGGGCCGTTCTTGGAGGCGCGCGCGGTGGCGACCGCCTCGGTGACCGAGCGGACGGCCGTCTCGACCATGCCCAGGCCGAGTTGGGCCCGGGCCATGTTGCCGAGCAGACGTGCCTCGCCGATCGGCGCGCCCACCACGCGGCTGATGGCGAGGGCCTGCTCGAAGAACGGCAGCGCCTCGGCGGGCCGGTTCGCGAGGCTGAGGACGATGCCGAGGTCGTTGGCCGCCATGCTCCGCAGAACGGTCATGTCGTTCGCGTCCTGCAGGCCGAGGCTCGTGCGGAGCGAGTGCTCGGCGCCCTGGAAGTCGTTGGTGATCGACCGCAGCGTCCCGAAGGCGAAGTGGATCCGGGCGAGCGCCGCCGAGTCCCCGTACCGTCCGGCGTTCTGCTCCGCCGCTTCCAGCATGCGGCGCACGCGGGCCCCGTGGGTCGGGTCCTCCACCAGACTGCCGAGGATGATCAGCAGGTCGACGGCGGGTCGCAGCAGCGGGCCCGGGCCCTGGACCGCGGCCTCGACCGAGCTGAGCAGCAGCGCGGTCTCGGTCCGGAGCCACTCCCGGGCGAACGCGTTGGTGATCAGTGCGATGCCGGTCGAGCCGGGCACGTTGAGCGGCTCCGGCAGCTGGTCGTCGGGCTCGATGGCCTGCGCGGCGTTGCGGACCGTCGCCAGCAGCAGGTCGAGCAGCCGCAGCACGGCGGCCTGCTGCTCCTCGACGTCCCCCACCCGCTCGTTCTGCCGCTGCGCGTAGAGCCGGAGCAGGTCGTGGTAGCGGTAGCGGCCCGCGGAGAAGGTCTCCAGCATGTTGGCCTCGACGAGCCCCTCGGCGAGGTCCTCGGCCTCGGTCTCGTCCACGCCGAGCAGGGCCGACACCGCCGACAGCGGCAGGTCCGGCGAGTCCACCACCGAGAGCAGGCGGAAGGCCCGGGCCTCGGCGGGGGAGAGCTGTCCGTAGCCGAGCCCGATGGTGGTTTCCACGGCGAGGTTGCCGAGCTGGAGCTCGTCCAGGCGCCGGCGCTGATCGGCTAAGCGGCGGGCGAGGTCCGAGACGCTCCAGCGCGGACGGCTGGCGAGCCGGGCCGCGGCGATCCGGACGGCGAGCGGCAGGAAGCCGCAGGCGGTCACCACCGCCATGGCCGCCTCCGGTTCGGCGGCGACGCGCTGCTCGCCGACGATCGCGGAGAACAGCGCCAGCGCCTCCTCCTCGGTCAGCTCCTCGACGTCCACCAGGTGCGCGCCGGGGATGCCGGCCAGCCGGGAGCGGCTGGTGGCGAGCACCGCACAGCTGGAGACCCCGGGGATCAGCGGCCGGATCTGCTCGGCGTCCTGGGCGTTGTCGAGCAGGATCAGCATCCGCCGGCTGGCGAGCAGCGAGCGGTAGAGCGCGGCGCGCTGCTCCAGCGAGTCCGGGTTGTCGGTGACGCCCAGGGCGTGCAGGAAGTCACCGAGCACTACCGCCGGGTCGGCGGGCGAGGCGCCGGCGCCGCGCAGGTCCACGTAGAGCTGGCCGTCCGGGAACTCCGCGCGCACCCGGTGGGCGACGTGCACGGCGAGCGTGGTCTTGCCGACGCCGCCGATGCCGGCCAGCGAGGTGACGACCACGGCCTGGCCGGTGGCGTTCATCAGCACGGCCGAGAGGTCGGCGACCATCTCCGTGCGGCCGCTGAAGTCCGAGACATCGGCGGGCAGTTGGGCCGGAGCGGGCGGGGCGGCCGGCTCCTCCTCGCGGGCGACGGCGGGCGGTGCGGGCGCGGTGGGCAGGGTCAGCGCCGGGTCGGCGGCGAGGATCCGGGAGTGCATGGTGGAGAGCCCGGCGCCCGGTTCGACGCCCAGCTCGTCGATCAGCAGCTTGCGGGTGTCGGTGTAGACGCCCAGCGCCTCCGCCTGCCGGCCGCAGCGGTACAGCGCGAGCATCAGCAGTTCGCGCAGCCGCTCGCGCAGCGGGTGCTCGGCGGTGAGCGAGTTCAACTCGCCCACCACGTCGGCGTGCAGGCCGATGTCGAGGGCGAGCGCGCACCGCTCCTCGGCGACCGCGACCTGCCGCTCGGCCAGCCGCAGCCGCTGGGCGTCCGCGTACGGGCCGGGGACGCCGGTGAGCGGGCGGCCGGCGAACAGCGCGAGCGAACGGAGCAGCAGCCGGTGGGCGCTGTCCAGGTCACCGGTGTTGCGGGCGGTCGCGGCCTCGGCTGCGAGCTGCTCGAAGACCGTCATGTCCAGGGCCCCGCCCGGGATGTGCAGGGCGTAGCCGTCGGCGACCGAGACCAGGAACTCGGCGGGCCGCCGCACCTCGCGGCGCGGTTCGATGACCGTGCGCAGCCGGGAGACGTAGGTGCGCAGCGCCGCCACCGCCTGGGCGGGCGGGCGCTCGCCCCAGAGTCCGTCGACGAGGTCCTGCGTGGTGACCGGGCGCCCGGCGTGCAGCAGGAGCATGGTCAGTACGGCCTGCTGCTGCGGCGAACCGAGGGCGAGCTGCCTGTCGTCGAGCCAGGCCTGGACCGGACCGAGTACCTGGAAGCGCAGCGCCGGTGCGGGCGGCGTCTCCCGCAACTCCATGTGGTCCCCCGATGGCCTGGTGTCGATTTCCCGGTAGGGCGCTCGGCGGTTCCGCCCTTGTGGTGGCATCAGCTTAGGCGGGGGCCCGACTCTGCCGGACGGCACGGTCAGCCGCACGTTGTTTATCGGACATTTAATCAAGCCTACGATACTGAGCCCGCGCCCCCGCCAATCCGGTGGGGCGGAACACTGTTTGATGACCGAAAGGCGGCCCACGCATGGCCAACGACCAGAGTGAGTCCCCCGCGGTGAGCGCGCAGGCCGACGAGGCCGTCGAGGGCGCGGTCGCCGCGACCTCCGACGCGGCCGGCTACGCCGAGCCCTCCGCCGACCGGAAGGCCGACCTGGAGGACGACTTCTTCGGCGACGAGGCCCAGTACGTGGTGGAGACCGAGGTTCCGGCCGACGGCGGGGCGGCCACCGAGCGCGAGCCGCAGGGCGTCATCTCCAGCCACCCGTAAGCACGTCGTACCAGCGGTTCCAGGGGGGAACGCTTGACCAGGCTCCGTCGTCTCGCGGTCGTCGCCGTCTCGACGATCGTGGTGACCACCGGCTACCTCGTGACGGCCACCGGCGCATCCGCTGGTGTGATCACCGGTCACCCGTAGCCCATCCAGCACCCGTGTGCCCCGCACTCCGCCGTCCCGGTGGTGCGGGGCGCACGTCGTGGGGGGCGGGGGATTAGGTGGGAAATACGGGTATTCGGGAATTCTGATCGTGCGCCGATGATGGTCGACGGGCCGCCGGGAAAGCGGCCCGGTCCGCGTCCGGTGGCCGGAACTCGCCGGTGCGCTTGCCCGCCGGGGCGGGCATTAGGCCGCGTGGGCGGCCGAGGGCCCGGCCCGCCGGGCGGGCCCGGTCCGTCCGGCCGGCTCGGCCGCGGCGGCGCTCTCGCGGGCCGCCCCGCCGCCGGCCGGGGCCGCGGGGGTGACGTGCTCGGGGCGGGCGGTCCACTCGCAGCCGCCCTCGGGCGGGCGGAGGTAGTGCTCCCCACCGATGGTGTCCATGTAGATGCCGGTACGCCCGGTCCTGGTGTCGAGGACCGGTTCCCCCACGCGCGGCCGGTAGGCCGCGGCGGCGCGCTTTCGGATGCTCACCGCGCTGCTCCTTGCTGCTCCGGTGCGGGCGCGGCGACGGTGGTGGCCGGCCCTGGTCGCTGTCGTGGCTTGGCTTGGTTCGGCTCTGCTCGGCGACTACCCAGCATCTCTAGAGAAGCTAATATCTCTAGAGATGTCAACGGTCGAACCGGTCCTATCGGCTTACCGCAGACCGAAGGCGCGCCTACGATTTCCGGCGAGGGACGAGGGAGACGGCGATGGTCGGCAGCAGCAACGGCGAGAAGCAGCCCAAGTACCAACGGATCGCCGACACGCTGAAGGCGGCCATCGACGCCGGCGAGTACCGCCCGGGCGACCGGCTCCCCGGCGAGAACGACCTGATGGACACCTACGGCGTGGCCCGGATGACCGCCCGCCAGGCGCTCGGGGTGCTGCAGAGCGAGGGCATCGCCGAGGCCCGCCGCGGGGCGGGCGTCTTCGTCCGCGACTTCCGGCCGCTGCGCCGGCGCGGGATCCAGCGGCTCGCCCAGGGACAGTGGGGCTCGGGCCGCTCGATATGGTCGGCCGACATCGACCGCCGCAGCCTGGTCGTCGACCAGGTCACGGTCACCGAGCAGGGCGCGCCGGAGCACGTGGCCCGGGTGCTCGGAGTCGACCCGGGCGCGCCGATGTGCGTGCGCCACCGGCGCTTCGTGCTGGACGGCAAGCCGGTCCTGCTGTCGACCTCCTACCTCCCGGCGGGCCTGGTCGCGGGCACCGCGATCACCCGCGAGGACACCGGCCCCGGCGGCACCTACGCCCGCCTCGCCGAGATCGGCGCCAAGCCGGTGCACTTCCGCGAGGAGGTCCGCTCCCGGATGCCGAGCGCCGAGGAGGCCACCCGCCTCGAACTCTCCGCCGGCACCCCCGTCATCCTCATCTGCCGCACCGCCTTCGCCGACGAGGGCCAGGTCGTCGAGCTGAACGAGATGACCCTCGACGCCGCCTCCTACGTCCTTGAGTACGACTTCGACGCCTGAGCGCCTGAGCGCCTGACCGGCCGCCCGCGTCACCCGTCGTGGTGGCGGGGCCCCGAGGACCTTCACCCACCCCGCCGAACGGGCCCGCCCCGGGCGCGGTGGTGCGGCCGGGGCGGGGGTGGTGCCGGGATGGGGCGGGGCGGACTACTCCTTGGAGCGGACGCGCAGGCTGGTGATCAGCGGGCCCTCGGTGGTCTCGCGGAAGAAGTCGTTGCCCTTGTCGTCGACGACGATGAAGGCCGGGAAGTCCTCGACCTCGATGCGCCAGACGGCCTCCATGCCGAGCTCGGCGTACTCCAGGACCTCGACCTTCTTGATGCAGTCCTGGGCGAGGCGGGCGGCCGGGCCGCCGATGGAGCCGAGGTAGAAGCCGCCGTGCTGGGCGCAGGCGTCGGTGACCTGCTTGGAGCGGTTGCCCTTGGCCAGCATGACCATCGAGCCGCCGGCGGCCTGGAACTGGTCGACGTAGGAGTCCATCCGGCCGGCCGTGGTGGGGCCGAAGGAGCCGGAGGCGAAGCCCTCGGGGGTCTTGGCCGGGCCGGCGTAGTAGACCGGGTGGTCCTGGAGGTACTTGGGCATGCCCTCGCCGGCGTCCAGGCGCTCCTTGATCTTGGCGTGCGCGATGTCGCGGGCGACGACCAGGGTGCCGGTGAGCGAGAGGCGGGTCTTCACCGGGTACTTGGAGAGCTCGGCGCGGATCGCGGACATCGGCTGGTCGAGGTCGATGCGCACCACGCCGTCGTCGCTCCCGGCGGAGCCGCTGACCAGCAGGGCCTCGTCGGTGGTGTCCGGCAGGTACTTCGCCGGGTCGGTCTCCAGCTGCTCCAGGAAGACGCCCTCGGCGGTGATCTTGCCGAGCGCCTGGCGGTCGGCCGAGCAGGAGACGGCCATCGCGACCGGCAGCGAGGCGCCGTGGCGCGGGAGGCGGACCACGCGCACGTCGTGGCAGAAGTACTTGCCGCCGAACTGGGCGCCGATGCCGATCTTCTGGGTCAGCTCGGTGACCTTGGCCTCCAGCTCCAGGTCGCGGAAGCCGTGGCCGGTCTTCGCGTCGCCGGAGGTCGGCAGGTTGTCCAGGTAGTGCGCGGAGGCGTACTTGGCGGTCTTCAGCGCGAACTCGGCGCTGGTGCCGCCGATCACGATCGCCAGGTGGTACGGCGGACAGGCCGCGGTGCCCAGCGAGCGGATCTTCTGCTCCAGGAACGAGAGCATGCCGGCCTCGTTCAGGATCGCCTTGGTCTCCTGGTACAGGTACGACTTGTTGGCCGAGCCGCCGCCCTTGGCCATGAAGAGGAACTTGTAGGCGTCGCCGTCGGTCGCGTACAGCTCGATCTGCGCCGGCAGGTTGTTGCCGGTGTTCTTCTCGTCCCACATGGTCACCGGGGCCATCTGGGAGTACCGCAGGTTCAGCTTGGTGTACGCGTCGTAGACGCCGCGCGCGATGGCGGCCTCGTCGCCGCCCTCGGTGAGCACGTTCTGGCCGCGCTTGCCCATGACGATGGCGGTGCCGGTGTCCTGGCACATCGGCAGGATGCCGCCGGCCGAGATGTTGACGTTCTTCAGCAGGTCCAGCGCGACGAAGCGGTCGTTCGGGCTGGCCTCGGGGTCGTCCAGGATGCGGCGCAGCTGGGCGAGGTGGGCCGGGCGCAGGTAGTGCGAGATGTCGTGCATCGCCTCGGCGGTGAGCAGCCGCAGGGCCTCGGGCTCGACCTGCAGGAACGTGCGTCCGCCGGCCTCGAAGGTGGAGACGCCTTCGGAGGTGAGCTTGCGGTAGGGGGTCGGGTCAGCGCCCAGGGGGAGCAGGTCGCTGTACTCGAAGTCCGGCGTGGGAGCCATGGGGGCGGTCCTTAGGTGTCCAGTTGTGCCGGTGTTCCGGCTGCGTCGGCGAAGCACCCTGGAGGGGCGAAAGCACCCTCAAGGGTAGGACCCGGCGATTTCCCGCACGCGGGAAGGTCCGCCTGCGTGACCAGGGTCACCCGGGGCTTGCCCCGGTGACTAGGCTTGCCCTCGTGGACAACTCGCCGTCGAAGGACCCGCAGGACCAGCGGATGGACGATCAGGGGCAGCGGCCCGTACCGATGACCAAGCCCGCGGCGGCGCCGCCCGCACCGCCCGCGCACGCCCCGGTGGCGCAGGCCGAGATGCGGGCCTCGGACGCCGATCGCGAACGGGTCGCGGAGCTGCTGCGCGATGCCTACGCCGAGGGGCGGCTGGACGTCGAGGAGCACGCCGAGCGGATCGAGGCGGCCTACGCGGCCAAGACCCTGGGCGAGCTCGTGCCGCTGACCCGGGACCTCCCGGTGCACCGCGAGATCTCCTTCGAGAAGCCGCCGCTGGGCGCCCCGGAGCCGGCGGCCGGCCCGCGGCCGGAGGGCCCGGTGCGGCTGCCGGCCCGCAACGAGGCGCCGACCATGCTGGCGGTCTTCGGCGGCTCGTCCCGCAAGGGCCGCTGGCGGGTGGGCTCCCACCTGCGGGCCATGGCGATCTTCGGCGGGGTCGAGATCGATCTGACCGACGCCGTGTTCGAGTCGCCCGAGGTGGTGATCGACGTGGTGGCGATCTTCGGCGGGGTGGAGATCAAGGTGCCGGAGAACGTCAGCCTGCACGGCGGCGGCGTCGGCATCTTCGGCGGCTTCGACGTCAAGGAGCAGACCGCGGCCGACCCGTACGCGCCGGTGGTGCGGGTGAAGGGCACCGCGGTGTTCGGCGGGTGCGAGGCCAAGCCGCGCCGGGGCAAGAAGCTCAAGGAGTGGGTGCGCAAGCAGCTCGGCGCCGACTGAGCCGCGCACGGACGACCGGCCCGCTGCCCGGCCCGGGAGGCGACTCCCGGCCGGGCACTCGTCATGGCGCCGAGTGCACGCTGTAGTCGGTTGCGTGCAGTGTGCATGAATCGCTCGGGCGTGGGGTAGTTCCTCTGGCACATCGCTTCTTGTACGGCTGCGTACCGGAGGCGGCCTGAGGCCGGCCCGGGGGTGTGAACGGGGGCCCGCAGCTGGGCAGGGGAGCGAGCTTCCCCGTGTCCGAGAGCCTCGTCAGGAGTACGGCCGTGCTGCATCCGATCGAGTCCCGCACCACCTCGTCCGCCGTCCCCGCGCCGGCCGCCCCGTCTCCGGTCGCGCGGCCGTCCGCCGCCGCCTCGCCGGTGGTCGCGGCCCAGCTGCTGGAGCGGCGCCCGGCCCCGCAGCCGGCGGGTGAGGACAATCCGTGGCACACCGCCGCGGCCTGTCGGCGGGACGAGGTGGGCCTGTTCTTCGCGCCGTCCAAGGAGCCGACCGCGGCCCGGCTGTCGCGCGAGGAGCAGGCGAAGCAGGTGTGTGCCCGGTGCCCGGTGCTGCTGGACTGCCGGGAGCACGCGCTGGCGCAGCCCGAGCCGTACGGGGTCTGGGGCGGACTGACGGCGGCCGAGCGCCGGGTGGTGCTGGCGCGTCGCCGCCGCCGGGACGCCGAGCTGCGCGAGGCGGCCAGGGTGCCGGCGTCGCGCGGCCGGATCGCGGGCTGACCCGGCGCGGGCCGGGGGCGAGCAGACCGCCCGCGGTCTCGGCGAAGGGGGATTTCGCCGAGACCGCGGGCCGAGTCGTGCCTTCGGACCCCTGGGTCCGGGTCAGTTGGCGCGGTCGAAGTCGATCGCGCTGTAGGCCCGCAGCTTGGACAGCTTGTGGGTGGAGTCGATCTGCCGGATGGTGCCGCTCTTGGAGCGCATCACCAGCGAGCTGGTGGTGGCGGTCTCCTGGCGGTAGTGCACGCCGCGCAGCAGCTCGCCGTCGGTGATGCCGGTGGCGACGAAGAACACGTTCTCGCCGCTGACCAGGTCGTCGGTGGAGAGCACCCGGTCGAGGTCGTGCCCGGCGTCCAGGGCCTTCTGGCGCTCGGCCTCGTCCTTGGGCCACAGCTTGCCCTGGATCACGCCGCCCATGCACTTCATCGCGCAGGCCGCGATGATGCCCTCGGGGGTGCCGCCGATGCCCATCAGCAGGTCCACGCCGGTGCCCTCGCGGGCGGCCATGATGGCGCCGGCGACGTCGCCGTCGGAGATGTACTTGATCCGGGCGCCCGCTTCGCGGATCTCCCGGACCAGGCCCTCGTGGCGCGGGCGGTCGAGGACGACCACGGTGACGTCTTCGACGGCGATGCCCTTGGCCTTGGCGACCCGGCGGATGTTGACGGCCGGCGGAGCGGTGATGTCGACGAAGTCGGCGGCCTCCGGGCCGGCGACCAGCTTGTCCATGTAGAAGACCGCGCTCGGGTCGAACATGGTGCCGCGGTCGGCGACCGCCAGGACGGCGACCGCGTTGTTCATGCCCTTGGCGGTGAGGGTGGTGCCGTCGACCGGGTCCACCGCGACGTCGCACTCGGCGCCGGTGCCGTCGCCGACCCGCTCGCCGTTGTAGAGCATGGGCGCCTCGTCCTTCTCGCCCTCGCCGATGACGACGATGCCGTTCATCGAAACGGTGGAGACGAGGGTGCGCATGGCCCGGACGGCCGCGCCGTCGGCGCCGTTCTTGTCGCCCCGGCCGACCCAGCGGCCGGCCGCGAGCGCCGCGGCCTCGGTGACCCGGACGAGTTCGAGCGCGAGGTTCCGGTCGGGAGCCTCCGGCGCGACCTCCAGGGCACTGGGCAGGTGGTGCGGGTACTGCGTGGTCATCGTCGTTACCTCTCTGTACGCGACGGCCAGTGAGCGCCCGACTACTGCCTGGTCGAACGCCGTGGTGAGGGTGTTGCGATCGTATCTGCCCCCGGGACGGGTGTCTGTGGCGCGGTCCCCCCGTGGGGACGGGAGCGGCAGGTTCCGAGGCCTTCACCCGGACGTGGACACCCCGGGTGGGCGGGCGCGCGTCGGCATGAGTCACCATGTGGGGGTGGCTGGAGAGAGCAAGGGCATGAGGGGCCGGCAGACGGTGCGGGACATGATCCTGTCGATGCTGGCGGTCGGCGTCGTGGTCTGGGTGGGGTACCTGTTCCTGCCGCACGACGCGGACGGCGACGGCGTCCGCACGGTCGAGTACAAGGTGGCCGCGGCCTCCGCCAAGCGGGCCGCCCCGTACCCGCTGCTCGCCCCGGAGGGCCTGCCCGCGCAGTGGCGGGCCACCTCGGTGACGTACAACCCGGCGGAGCTGAGCAACGGCAAGGGCAACGCCTGGCACCTGGGCTTCGTCACCCCCTCCGGCCAGTACGCGGCCGTGGAGCAGAGCGACGCCAAGCCGGAGGACATGCTCAAGGCGGCGGTCTCCGACGCCAAGCCGGACGGCACCGTGGACGTCGCCGGGCAGACCTGGGAGAAGGTGCAGGGTCCCAAGGCGCGGGCGCTGACCGTGCGGTCCGGCGGGGCGACGACCCTGCTGACCGGCACCGCCTCCTACGAGGAGCTGGCCGAGCTGGCGCAGGCGCTGAAGTAGCCCGGAACGCGAAAGGGCCCCGCACACGCCGTACGCCGTGTGCGGGGCCCTTTCGCGTTCCGGGGCGCTGGGGCTCAGACGGTGGTGACGACCTCGTCGAAGGCCAGGCGCGGGGAGCGCGGGTACCAGGCGCCCTCGCCCGGCTTGCCGATGTTCACGACGGCCAGCACCGAGTGCTCGCCGTCGGCGAAGAACTCCTTGTTGATGCCCTCGGCGTCGTAGCCGGTCATCGGGCCGGCGGCCAGGCCGGCGGCGCGCACGCCGATGATGAAGTAGCCGGCCTGCAGGGCGCCGTTCATCGCGGCCGAGGACTCGCGGACCGGGCGCTCGGAGAAGAAGTCCTTGGCACCGGGGAAGTGCGGGAAGACGGTCGGCAGCTCCTCGTGGAACTCGTTGTCCACGGCGAGGATGGCGGTCAGCGGGGCGGAGGCGGTCTTGGTCTTGTTGCCGTCGCCGAGGTGCTGGACCAGGCGCTCGCGGGCCTCGGCCGAGCGGACGAGGACGACCCGCAGCGGCTGCTGGTTCATCGCCGTCGGGCCGAACTTCACGAGCTCGTAGATGGCCTGGACCTGCTCGTCGGAGACCGGCTCGTTGGTGAAGGTGTTGGCGGTGCGGGCCTCGCGGAACAGCAGGTCCTGGGCGGCGGCGTCGAGAACCAGGGCGTCGGTGGTCATGTCTGTGCACCTCGGGGGAGGAAGGAACGGTGGGGTCCGTCTGTCGGTGAGCGGCCGGGGCCGATCACTGACTCCCAACATAGATGAACATTCAACTGTTCCCCTACTCACTGTGACCTGTCTCACCCCCCCCGCGCGTCACCCCTGCGGCGGAGCTCCCTCCTCGGCGGCCAGCGCGGCGTCCAGCCGGGCCCGCGCGCCGTCCAGCCAGCGCTGGCAGACCTTCGCCAGCTGCTCGCCGCGCTCCCACAGCGCCAGCGACTCCTCCAGCGAGGTGCCGCCGTTCTCCAGCTGCCGGACCACCTCCAGCAGCGCGTCCCGGGCGTGCTCGTAGCCGAGCGCGTCGTCCGGGGTCGGGGTCTGCACGGGGGACGCCGTCGCGTCCTGCTCCTGATCTGCCATGGCAGCCAGCGTAGGGGCCCGCACCGACAGCGCGAACCGCCCCGCGGGCCCGCCCGCTCAGCCGCCGGCCACCGTGACGTCGAAGCCGCCGCCCGCCACCCGGGCGTGCAGCGCCTCGCCCGCCGCGGCCTGCGCCGGATCGGTCACCACCGTGCCGTCGCCCCGCTGCAGCACCGCGTAGCCGCGCTCCAGGGTGGCCGCCGGGGAGAGCGCCACCACCCGGGCCAGGGTGTGCCCGAGGTCGCTCTGCGCGTGGTCCAGCCGGTGGCGCAGCGTGCGCCGGGCCCGCTCCAGCAGGCCGTCCACCTCCTGGCCGCGCCCGTCCAGCATCCGCTGCGGCGCGGCCAGCACCGGGCGGCTGCGCACGCCGTCCAGCCCGTGCTGCTCGCGCTCCACCCGGGCCAGCACGTGCCGCCGGGCCCGGTCGCGCAGCTGGCGGACCTTGGCCAGCTCCTCGCCGACGTCCGGAACCACCCGTTTGGCGGCGTCGGTGGGCGTGGAGGCGCGCAGGTCGGCGACGAAGTCCAGCAGCGGCTGGTCCGGCTCGTGGCCGATCGCGCTGACCACCGGTGTCCGGGCGGCCGCGACCAGCCGCACCAGGCCCTCGTCCGAGAACGGCAGCAGGTCCTCGACGCTGCCGCCGCCGCGGGCCACGACGATCACGTCCACCTCGGGGTGCTCGTCCAGCTCCCGGACGGCCGCGCTCACCCGCTCGACCGCGCTGACGCCCTGCACCGGCACGTTGCGGATCTCGAAGCGGACCGCCGGCCAGCGCCGCCGGGCGTTCTCCAGGACGTCCCGCTCCGCCGCCGAGTCCCGGCCGGTGACCAGCCCGACGCACTGCGGCAGGAACGGCAGCGGCTTCTTGCGGTCCGCGGCGAACAGGCCCTCGCCGGCCAGCCGCCGCTTCAGCTGCTCCAGCCTGGCCAGCAGCTCGCCCAGCCCGACCAGCCGGATCTCGGCGGCCCGCAGCGACAGCTGGCCGCGCGCCGCGTACCACTCCGGCTTGGCGTGCACGATGACCCGCGAGCCCTCCTGCACCGCGTCCGCGACCTGGTCGAAGACGGAGCGGAAGCACGTCACGGTCAGCGAGACGTCGGCCTGCGGGTCGCGCAGCGTCAGGAACACCACGCCCGCCCCCGGCCGCCGGCTGAGCTGGGTGATCTGCCCCTCCACCCAGACCGCGCCGAGCCGGTCGACCCAGCCCCCGATCAGCGCGGAGACCTTGCCGACCGGGAGCGGCGCTTCGGGGGAACTGGGGTTGGCCATGCCCACGAGGCTATCGGCGTCCGCCGACAGCGGAAGCCCGCCGGCCGAGGAGGACCAGCAGTCCGACGGCCAGCCAGACCAGCCCCACCACCTGCGCGGTGCCCGAGGCCTCGGCCACCACCGCGCCGATCACCGCCACGCCCAGCACCGGCACCACCACGTCCGTCAGCGGGCTGCGGGAGCGGTGCTTCACCGCGTACCAGCCCACCACCGAGGCGTGCAGCAGGGTGAACGCGGTGAGCGCGCCGATGTTCACCACCGAGGTCAGCCGGTCCAGCCCGTCGTCCCGGTTCGCCGCCCAGACCGCCGCCGCCATGGTGATCGCCGCCGACACCAGCAGCGCCCGGCGCGGCACCGCCGAGCCCGGGTCGACCGCGCCCAGGAAGCGCGGCAGCCGTCCGTCCCGGCCCATCGCGAACAGCAGCCGCCCGGCCGCCGCCTGCCCGGCCAGCGCCGCGAAGGCCGCGCCGATCGCCTTGCTCGCCGCGACCAGCACGTGCAGCCAGTGCCCGACCGAGCCCTCCACCGTGTCGTAGAACGCCGAGCCCTGCGCCGCCGGGTCGGCCGCCAGTTGCTGCGGGGCGAGCGGCTCCAGCAGCGCCGCCAGATAGGTCTGCGCCACGAACAGCGCGCCGGACAGCACCAGGCACCACAGCACCGCCTTGGCCACCGCCGCCGAGGCGCCGACCGCCTCCTCCACGAAGGTCGCGATGGCGTCGAAGCCCAGGTAGGACAGCACGGCCACGGAGACCGCCGAGAGCACGGCGGCCGTCGAGAAACCGCCGACCGCCGTGAACGGGCTCGCCCAGTCGCGCTGCGCGCCGTCCCTGGCCAGCACCACCACGGCCGCGACCACGAACACCGCCAGCACCACCAGCTCCATCGCCAGCACCGCGAGGCCCACCGTCGCCGCCGTCCGCACCCCGGCCAGGTTGAGCCCGGTGGTCAGCAGCACGGCGAGCGCCGTCCACACCCAGCGCGAGACGTCCGGCACCAGCGAGTTGAGCGCGATGCCGGAGAACAGGTAGGCGACCGCCGGGATCAGCAGGTAGTCGAGCATCGCCATCCAGCCGGCCGTGAACCCGGCCGCGTCGCCCAGCCCGGCCCGCGCGTAGGCGTACACCGAACCGGTCTGCGGCACCGCCCGCACCATCCGGGCGTACGAGACGGCGGTGAACCCCATCGCCACGGTGGCCACCAGGTAGACCGCGGCGACCGCCCCGTGGCTCTTGGCGTCGAGCACCCCGAACACGCCCACCGGGGCCATCGGGGCGATGAACAGCAGTCCGTACACCACCAGATCGCGCACGCCCAGGCTGCGCCGCAGCCCGCCCCGTCCGTCCCGGCCGCCCGGCTCGCCCCGCTCGACTCGCTCGCTCATAGCTTCCACATTTGAGCACCCGTGACCGGTTCCGACGGGAACGCCGCTCGCGTCGGCGCGGCTGCGCTCCGCCCGTACGATGGAGCCATGTCCTCCAACACCGCGCAGCGCCGTGTCCTGCTCGCCGCCCCCCGGGGCTACTGCGCGGGCGTCGACCGCGCCGTGATCGCCGTGGAGAAGGCCCTGGAGCAGTACGGGGCCCCCATCTACGTCCGCAAGCAGATCGTCCACAACAAGTACGTGGTGCAGACCCTGGAGAAGAAGGGCGCGATCTTCGTCGACGAGACGGAGGAGGTGCCCGAGGGCTCGATCGTGGTCTTCTCGGCCCACGGTGTCGCGCCCTCGGTGCACGACGAGGCCCGGGCCGGCAGGCTCGCCACCGTCGACGCCACCTGCCCGCTGGTGACCAAGGTGCACAAGGAGGCCGTGCGCTTCGCCGACGAGGGCTACGACATCCTGCTGGTCGGCCACGAGGGCCACGAGGAGGTCATCGGCACGATGGGCGAGGCCCCGGACCGGATCCACCTGGTGGACGGTGCCGAGGACGTCGCCGGGGTGCAGGTGCGCGACGAGTCCAAGGTCGTCTGGCTGTCCCAGACCACGCTCTCGGTGGACGAGACGATGGCCACCGTCGGCGAGCTGAAGAAGCGCTTCCCGCTGCTGGTCAGCCCGCCCAGCGACGACATCTGCTACGCCACCCAGAACCGCCAGGTCGCCGTCAAGCAGCTGGCCCCGGAGGCCGACCTGCTGATCGTGGTCGGCTCGAAGAACTCCTCCAACTCGGTGCGGCTGGTCGAGGTCGGCCTGGAGTACGGCGCCAAGGCCGCCCACCTGGTGGACTTCGCCGAGGAGATCCGGGAGGAGTGGCTGGAGGGCGTCGGCACGGTCGGCCTGACCAGCGGCGCCTCGGTGCCGGAGGTCCTGGTCGAGGGCGTGCTGGAGTGGCTGGCCGCGCGCGGCTACGGCGAGGTCTCGATCGTGAAGACGGCCGAGGAGCACCTGATCTTCTCGCTGCCCAAGGAGCTCCGCCGCGACCTGCGCGCCGAGGCCGCCGGCAAGCTGTAGGACCTTCCCGCGTTCCGGCGGAGGACCCGGTGGCCCGTTCGGGTGCCGGGTCCTCCGCTGTGCGGGGGCAGGCGGGTTCTCGTAGGTTCTGTGCACAGGGCCCGTGGTCGTGCACAGGCCTGTGGAGAACTTTCGGCGGAGGGCGGTCGTCATGACGGCGGTATTCGGTGTGGACATCGGCGGGTCGGGCATCAAGGGAGCCCCCGTCGACCTCGCCCGGGGCGCGCTCGCGCAGGAGCGGCACAAGGTCCTCACCCCGCAGCCCTCCGACCCCCGGGCCGTGGTCGACGCCGTCTGCGAGGTGGTCCGCCACTTCGGCCACCGGGGCCCGGTCGGACTGACCTTCCCCGGCGTGGTCGTCGACGGGCACACCAGGACCGCCGCCAACGTCGACAAGGGCTGGGTCGGTCTGGACGCCGCCGGCCTGTTCCGCGAGGCGCTCGACCTGCCGGCGGTGGTGCTCAACGACGCCGACGCGGCCGGCCTCGCCGAGACCGCGCACGGCGCCGGCCGCGGGCAGGCGGGGGTGGCCCTGGTCCTCACCTTCGGCACCGGCATCGGCAGCGCCCTGTTCGTGGACGGCGTGCTGGTGCCCAACACCGAGCTCGGCCACCTGGAGCTGCGCGGCAAGGACGCCGAACGGCGGGCCTCGTCGGCGGCCAAGGAGCGGCACGGGCTGAGCTGGGCGCAGTGGGCCGAACGGGTGGACGAGTACCTGGACCTGGTGGAGATGCTGTTCTCGCCGCAACTGGTGGTGATCGGCGGCGGGGTGAGCCGCAAGCACGAGAAGTTCCTGCCGCTGCTGCGCGAGCGCCGGGCGCGGCTCGTCCCGGCGGAGCTGCGCAACGACGCCGGCATCGTCGGCGCGGCCATGGCGGCGGCCCGCGCCACCGCCTGAACCCCCGGGGCCTCCCGCCGCTCCCTCGTGCCGGCTCCCCGGGCGCGTCCTCAGCGCGCGCGGTGGATCCGGCGCTGGGCCACGAACCGGGCCAGCACGATCACGGCGGCCAGTCCGGTGCCGGAGAACAGCCAGCCGGCCCGGCCGGCCAGGTTGGTCGCCAGCGCCACCACCTGCGCCGTCACCCCGGTGGAGGTGACCGGCCCGAACGCCAGCAGCGCCACGGCGAAGGCGATCGGCCCGCTGATCGGCGCGGCCAGCAGGTCGGCGTACCGGACCCGGACCGCCAGCTGGAAGCAGATCAGCAGGTAGCCGATGCCGAACAGCACCCCGAGCCCGCCGAAGGCCAGCCGGTCCAGGCCGGCCACCGCCACCGTCGCGGTCAGCGCGACCACCCCGGTGCCGACCGCGGTCAGCCGGGCCGGCCGGCCGCTGCGCCGCCGCCCGTAGAGCCGCCCGGTGATCCGGGGCCGCTCCGGGGGGCCGGACACGGCGCGTAGCCGGGACCCCGAGCCGCCGCCCCGTCCGGCGGCCTTGGCCGAGGCCTTGCCGGGGGCGTTGCCCGCGGCCTTCCCGGCGGTTCTCCCCCTGGCCCTGAGGGCGGGAATGGCCGATCCCCCCGCGCTCTCGCGGGCCCGGCCCGGCCCGGGGACGGCGGCCCCGGCCGCGCCGTTCGGCGGTCGGCGTCTGGGCCCTGGCGGCTGGGTACGGATGCTCTGCTCCACCCACCCAACGTACGGTCCGATCATCGCCACACTGTGTAATGGGCCGTCGGGGCTTGGTCCGTGTCCCCGGACGGCGTATTGGTGTGACCGCCGCTCAACTGCACCGCCGCCGCCGGGGCGGCCGACGGTGGACCTGCTGCCCGTAGACTGGGGGATCGGTCCGGCGTCCGGGCCGGCCCAACTCCTCCAAGCCCACGGGACTGCGCTTCATGTCGCTCACGATCGGAATCGTCGGCCTGCCGAACGTCGGCAAGTCGACCCTGTTCAACGCCCTGACCAAGAACGACGTGCTGGCGGCCAACTACCCGTTCGCCACCATCGAGCCCAACGTCGGCGTCGTCGGCGTCCCGGACGAGCGGCTGAACAAGCTCGCCGAGATCTTCGGCTCGCAGCGCATCCTCCCGGCCACCGTCGACTTCGTCGACATCGCGGGCATCGTCCGCGGCGCCAGCGAGGGCGAGGGCCTGGGCAACAAGTTCCTCGCCAACATCCGCGAGTCGGACGCCATCTGCCAGGTCGTGCGCGCCTTCACCGACCCCGACGTGGTCCACGTGGACGGCAAGGTGTCGCCCAAGGACGACATCGAGACCATCCACACCGAGCTGATCCTGGCCGACCTCCAGACCATCGAGAAGGTGCTGCCCCGGCTCCAGAAGGAGGCGCGCCTCAAGAAGGACACCGCCCCCGTCCTGGCCGCCGCCGAGGCCGCCCAGGCGATCCTGGAGACCGGCAAGACCCTCTTCGAGGCCGGCTTCGACACCGCCCCGATCCGCGAGCTGCACCTGCTGACCGCCAAGCCCTTCCTCTACGTCTTCAACGTCGACGAGGACGAGCTGTCCGACGAGGACTTCAAGCAGGCCCAGCGCGCGCTGGTCGCCCCCGCCGAGGCGATCTTCCTCAACGCCAAGATCGAGTCCGAGCTGATCGAGCTGGAGGACGCCGAGGCCCTGGAGCTCCTCCAGTCGATGGGCCAGGACGAGCCCGGCCTCGCCACCCTCGCCCGCGTCGGCTTCGACACCCTCGGCCTGCAGACCTACCTCACCGCCGGTCCCAAGGAAGCCCGCGCCTGGACCATCAAGAAGGGCGCCACCGCCCCCGAGGCCGCCGGTGTGATCCACACCGACTTCCAGAAGGGCTTCATCAAGGCCGAGGTCATCTCCTTCGCCGACCTCGTCGAGACCGGCTCCCTCCCCGAGGCCCGTGCCAAGGGCAAGGCCCGCATCGAGGGCAAGGAGTACATCATGCAGGACGGCGACGTCGTGGAGTTCCGCTTCAACGTGTGATCGTTTCATTGCTTTGAGGTAGATCGATCTGTCGAATGCGCAGGTCGGACGGGGCTCGCCTCCCATGAGGCGGGCCCCGATCCCTTTTCCGTGCTGACTTGGCGCTGACTTCTCCGGCTCGTCGCATCCACTTGAGTGGTACGTTATGTGGTACCAGTCATGGAGGGAGTTCAGTCGATGTCGATCACTGCCAGCGAGGCGCGCAAGGCTCTCTTCCCGTTGATCAAGAAGGTCAACGACGATCACGAGGCCATTGAGATCGTCTCCAAGCACGGGAACGCCGTACTCGTCTCGGCCGAGGACTACGCCGCCCTGCGTGAAGGCTCCTACCTGTTGCGCTCGCCGGTGAACGCCCGCCGCTTGCTCAAGGCGTACGAGAACGCCCTTGGCGGCATGGGGCTTTCCGAGCGGGAGCTCATCGATCCTGACGCGGCGGATGGCGAGAAGGGTGCCGCGTGAGGCTCGTCTTCGAGGAGACCGGCTGGGAGGACTACACCTCCTGGCTCAAGAGCGACCGCAAGATGCTCGCCCGGATCAACCGGCTCATCGAGGACGTGTTGCGCGACCCGTTCACCGGCATCGGCAAGCCCGAGCCGCTGAAGTACCACTTGCCCGGGGCCTGGTCCCGGCGGATCGACGACGAGCACCGCCTCGTCTACTTGGTGACGGACCGGGAGGTCATCGTTCTGGCCGCCCGCTACCACTACTGATGGCTGACTGCGAGTTCGACCCGGCCACCGCCGCGTGCCGAGCGGGCCGGACTCCCCGGAGTCCGGCCCGCTCGCGCTGTCCCCGCTGCGCCCCGTCGCCCGGCTCGCCCGCCGGCGGCGGGGCGCTGTCGTCGGGGCCGGCGTCGGGGGTCAGGTGAGGGTGACGGTGAAGGTGGGGGCGGGGCCCGGGGTGATGGTGAGGGATTCGAGGGTGGTGGCGTGGGCGGTGGGGTGGTGGGCGGCGGCGCGGGGGCCGATGCCGATGACCGGGACGCCGGCGGCGTGGGCGGCGGCGATGCCGGCCTCGGAGTCCTCGAAGGCGAGGCAGTCGGCGGGGGCGAAGCCGAGGGCGGCGGCGCCCTTGAGGAAGCCCTCGGGGTCGGGCTTGCCGGCGCCCACGGATTCGGCGGTGATCAGGACCGGCGGCAGGGGGAGGCCGGCGGCGGCCATCCGGACCCGGGCGAGCGGTGCGTCGGCGGAGGTGACCAGGGCGTGCGGGAGGCCGGCCAGGGCGGCGAGGAAGGCGGGGGCGCCGGGGACCGGGACGACGCCGTCGGTGTCGGCCTTCTCGGCGGCGAGCATCCGCCGGTTCTCGGCGAGGTTGACCTCCATCGGGCGGTCGGGGAGGAGGACGGCCATGGTGGTGTGGCCCTGGCGGCCGTGGGCGACGCGCAGCACCTCGGCCGGGTCGAGGCCGTACTCCTCGGCCCAGCGGTGCCAGCAGCGTTCGACCACGGCGTCGGAGTTGACCAGGGTGCCGTCCATGTCGAGCAGCAGGGCGCGGGGGGTGAAGATCGTCGCGGGCATCGGGCGGCTCCAGGGGGCGCGGGGCGAGCGGGCGTGACGCAGGTGAGTGAAGTGTATTGTTCATTAAGGATACAAAAGATTGCCCCGCGCTTCGAGCGGTCTCACCCCAACAGGTGCGCGTTGACCGCGCGGGCCTCCTCGGCCAGCTCGGGCAGTTCCACCAGTTCGATGCCGGCCGCCTCCAGCCGCGCGGCGCCGCTGGTCTCGGCGACGAAGGTGGACGGCTCGCGCCAGGCCACCACCACCCGGGGGACGCCGGCCGCGATCAGCAGTTCGGCGCATGGCACCGGACGGGAGGCGCGCTGCCCGCAGGGCTCCAGCGAGCTGTAGACCGTCGCGCCGCGCAGCCGCGGGTCGCCGGCCGGGAGCTTGCCGAGCGCCGCCTCCTCGGCGTGGTCGTGGCCGTCCGTCTCGCGGCTGTACCCCTCGGCCAGCACCGTGCCGTCGGCGGCGACGACCACGGCGCCGACCGAGAAGGCGGTCTCCGAGGGCGGGCAGCGGCGGGAGAGCTCGACGGCCCGGCGGAGGAGGGCCAGGTCGGCGGGGCGCGGGTCGGTCACGGGGCGGGTTCCTTCGGGGCGTACCTGAGCAGGACGACATCGCCCACCGTACGGGCCTCCAGCAGCCGCATCCGCTGGGCCGGGCCGCCGGGGAAGTCCGCCGGGCCGACGAACCGCGGCGCCCGCGCCTGGCCGACCAGCAGCGGGGCCACCACCAGCTGGAGCTCGTCCGCCAGCCCCTGGGCCAGGAACTGGGTGTGCACCCCGCTGCCGCCCTCGACCATCAGCCGTCGCACCCCGCGCGCGCCGAGGTCGTCCAGCACCGCGCCCAGCTCCACCGCCGGGCCCAGCGCCACCACCTCGGCCAGCCCGTCCAGTTCCGGGCGCAGCACGGCGGCCCCGCCGTCCGTGGTGTAGGCGAGCCGCTCGCCGCCGGTGTGCCAGAACCGCAGCGAGCGCTCCAGCCGGCCGCTCGCGCTGAGCGTCACCTTGAGCGGGTGCTCCGGCCGGCCCGCCGCGCGCCGGGCGGCCCGCCGGCCCGGGTCGTTGACCAGCAGCCGGGGGTTGTCCGCGCGCAGGGTGTTGCCGCCGACCAGGATCGCGTCGCTCGCCGCCCGCTCGGCGTCCACCCGGTCGAAGTCGGCCGGGCCGGAGAGCAGCAGCCGCTCGGGGGAGGCGTCGTCGAGGTGCCCGTCGAGCGACATGGCGGCGCTCAGCAGGACGAAGGGGCGCGGCGCGGGCATGGCGGGGACCGTTCTGTGAGGCGGCTGCCCGTCCACGGTACGGCGCCGGCGAAAGCGCGGGCCGCACGAGGGCTGCTGTTCGCCGGGCGGCCCGCTGCCGTCGGGGCGGCGTTCGCCGACGGGCCCCACCCTGGTCCGGACCTCGCACCGCCCACCACGTCGAAGGGCTGTCACCGTGTCCCGTCCCTCCCGCCGCCTGCTGCCGCCGGCCGTCGTCGCCGTCGCCCTGCCGTTGCTGGCGCTGCCGGTCGGTCCCGCCGCCGCCGTGACCTACGGCACCCCGACGATCACGTTCTCCGCCGCCTACCTGTCCGGCGCCGTCGGGGCCACCGGCGACCCGACGGTCACCGTCACGGTGGCCCAGAGCGGCGCGGCGGCCTCCGACCTCGCCGTGGCCGCCACCGCCAGCACCCGCACCGCCGTGGCCCGGACCACCGACGTCACCGTCGCCGGCACCGGCTCCGCGCGCACGCTGGCGGTCGCCGCGCAGGGCGTCGGCTACACCGACCTCACCGTCAAGGTCACCGGGCTCGGCGGCAGGACGGCGTCGAAGACGCTGCACTACGCGGCCTCGCCGGCGGTGCAGTTCTCGGCGGACAGCCGCTACCTGACCGGCTCCAGCGACGCCTCCGCGGCGGTGGACGCGGGCAACGGGTACATCGTGGTGGCCGACGACGAGTCCAACGTGCTGCGGCTGTACGACCGCAACGCCTCCGGCGCGCCCGTCCGCACCTGGGACTTCTCCGCCGCGCTCGGCGTCTCCAAGGAGATCGACATCGAGGCCGCCACCCGGGTCGGCGATACGATCTACTGGACCGGCTCGCTGGGCAACAACAAGGACGGCGTGGTCAAGCCGGACCGGCAGACCGTGTTCGCCACCACCGTCACCGGCTCGGGCGTCACCACCCAGCTGTCGCCGGCCGGTTCGTACCGGGGGCTGCGCGACGACCTGATCGCCTGGGACCGCGCGCACGGCAACCGCTACGGCTTCGCGGCCGGCGCGGCGGACGGGCAGGCGCCCAAGCAGATCAACGGCTTCAACGTGGAGGGCCTGGAGTTCGCGCCGGGCAGCACCACCACCGCGTACGTGGGCTTCCGCGCGCCGCTCACCCCGGCGGTCACCGGTGGCCGGGCGCTGATCGTGCCGGTCACCAACTTCCCGTCGCTGCTCGGCGGTTCGCACGCCACCTTCGGCGAGCCGATCGAGCTGGACCTGGGCGGGCTCTCCGTGCGCGACCTGCGGCGCAACGCGCTCGGCCAGTACCTGATCGTGGCCGGCTCCTGGGCGGCGGACGACAACTCCGACCCGTACGCGCTCTACCGCTGGGACGGCCGGCCCGGTTCGCAGCCGGTGAAGGTGCTCGACCTGCCGACCTCCGACGCGGGCGGCTGGGAGGCCGTGGCGGACATCCCGGACCTCGGCGCCCCCGGTGCCCGGGTGCAGCTGATCACCGACGACGGTTCGGCCGTGCTGTACAACGACGGCATCGCGGCGAAGGACCTCGCCCAGCCGGAGTTCAAGAAGTCGCGGACCACCTGGTTCACCCTCAACTAGGCGCTGCCGCCGAGCTTTCGGCCCCCGTCCGGACCTCTGTCGCCCGGGCGGGGGCCGCTGTTGTCCCCGCCGGCATGGTGGTCGGAATGTGAGACGAATCTTCTTGAAATGCGGGACGAGGAGTAGCGTCGGAGGCGTCGAGGAACCGGTCGATCCCGAGGGGGCGTCACCATGACCGCACCGAAACCCGCCGTCTACACCCACGGCCACCAGGAGTCCGTGCTGCGCTCGCACCGCTCACGGACCGTCGAGAACTCCGCCGCGTACCTGCGCGACCGGCTGCGGCCCGGGCAGGCCGTGCTGGACATCGGCTGCGGGCCGGGCACGATCACCGCGGACCTGGCCGAACTGGTCGGACCCACGGGCCGGGTGGTGGCCGCCGACACCTCGGCGGAGGTGCTGGAGGAGGCCGCCGCGTACGTCGCCGGGCGGGGCCTGTCCAATGTCGCGTTCGAGGTCGCCGACGTGCACCGACTGCCCTACGCGGAGGGGGAGTTCGACGTGGTGCACGCCCACCAGGTGCTGCAGCACGTGGCCGACCCGGTCGGCGCGCTGCGCGAACTGCGCCGGGTCACCGCCGAGGGCGGCGTGGTGGCCGTCCGGGACGTCGACTTCGCGACCACGGCCTGGTACCCCGAGGTGCCCGAACTGGACCGCTGGCTGGAGCTGTACCGGCGGATCGCCCGGTGCAACGGCGGCGAGCCGGACGCCGGGCGGCGGCTGCTGTCCTGGGCCAGGGCGGCCGGCTTCACCGACGTCACCGCCACGTCGAGCACCTGGACGTACGCGACGCCCGATCAGCGCGCGTGGTGGGGCGGGCTGTGGGCGGACCGGATCACGGGCTCCGCCATCGCGCGGACGGCGGTGGCGCGGGGGGATGCCGACGAGGCCGAACTGGCCCGGATCGCGGCCGGCTGGCGGGAGTGGGCGGCGGCCGGGGACGGGTGGTTCGCGATGCTGCACGGGGAGGTGCTGGCGCGGCGCTGAACACGGGCGTGACCGTGCGGTGAGGGGATGGTTCGTGCGGCGGGGAAAAGGTGCGCGGATGTTTCACAAGATCCGGTAGAGTCGCGCGCCTGTTCCCATTCCCGACGGCCCGCCGCGATCCGCCCGCGGGCTCCGCGGGTCGTCCTGCCGAGCTGTCGCCCGCCTCCCGCGGGCCGGGGGAGATCGTACGTGTCCAAGCCCGAGTCCGACGCCCCCGCCCCCGAGCCGGTCGAGCGGGTCGAGTTGAGCAAGCCGGCGGCCGAACCCGAGGCCGTCACGGAGCCCGTCGCGGAGCCCGTCGCGGAGGCTGCCCCCGCGGAGCCCGCCGCGCCGCCCGCTCCCGCGTCCGAGCCCGCACCCGAGACCACTCCTGAGGCTGTGTCGCCCGAGCCCGCCGACGCCGCCCCCGTCGTTCCCGCCGCTCCCGCGCCCGACCCCTGGGCGACACCCGCCCCCGGCTCCGCCCAGGCCGCCGCGGCGGCCCCGCCCGCGGCCGACCCGTGGGCCGCCCCGTCCGAGCTGCTGGCGCCCGTCGACCCCGACCGGCCGCGCGCCACCGGCTGGGCGGCCGTCGCCCCCGCCGCCCACTCCGGCTTCCAGCCCGGTTTCCCCTATCTCCCCGCCCCGACGGTCACCAACGGCTTCGCGGTCGCCGCGCTGGTCACCGGTCTGTTCTGCATGTGGCCGCTGGCGGTCGCCTTCGCGATCGTCGCGCTGGTCCAGATCCCCAAGCGGAACGAGAAGGGCCGCGGCATGGCGGTCGCCGGTCTGATCACCGGCATCCTCGGGGTCGTCGTCACCCTGTTCGCGTTCATCGGCCTCCTCGCGGCCGGCCTGGACGAGGGGGAGCGGTACGCGGACTCCCCGCGCGGCCCCAAGGGGTCGGTGGCCGTCGAGGACCTGGTGACCGGCGACTGCTTCAACCGGCCGCCGTTCAGCTCCGGGCAGGACGCCGACGCCAAGGGCGTCTACTGGGTGGTCGTGGTGCCCTGCTCGGCGCCGCACCACGGCGAGGTCGCCGGCTTCACCAACGTCGCCGGCGCGCCCGGCCGTTACCCCGGGCGGGACGAGGTCAGCAAGGAGGCCTCGCGGCTCTGCATCCCGGTGCACGACGACTACGCCCTCGACCCCTGGATCGTGCCCGACGGCGTGGTGGAGACCTACTACTTCCCGAGCCAGGCCGCCTGGGTGTCCGACGACCGCCGGGTGACCTGCACCTTCGAGGACGAGACGAGGGTGCACACGGGCAGCGTCCGCACCGACCGGAGCAAGCTCACCAAGGCCCAGCGCACCTACCTGGACGCGGCGCAGGCCTACAACGGCGCGCTCGCCGGCATGCCGGAGGGCGACGTCGACGAGGAGCCCGAGAAGTACCGCACCTGGGCGAAGACGATGGCCACCGCCTGCCGCAAGGAGGTGACGGACCTGTCGGCCGGCGGGACCGACTGGCCGGGCGGGGCCAAGGCCAAGCTGATCGAGCTGGGCGCGGTCCAGCTGGACGCCGCCAACGCCTGGGACGCCGCCGCCAAGTCCACGGACGAGCAGACGCTCGACCACGAGGTGCAGAAGGCGCAGGCGCAGACCGCCAAGAGCCACCGGCTCGTGGTGGAGATCCGCGGCGAGCTGGGGCTGTCGACCGGCGAGCAGGCCTCCGACATCCGGGTCTGAGGCCCTAGCCTGAGCGGCATGGACACCTACCGGGTGATGCGGCAGGACGACAACGGCAACCGCTTCCGGGTCGTCGGCGGGATCGACCAGGAGGCGGCCGAGCGGCTCGCGGCCGAGTTCGAGGCGCGCGGCCACAAGCAGCTGTACTGGGTGGAGGCCGAGTCCGCCGGCGCCTCCGAGGCGCGCGGCCCGCGCGACTGACCGACAGCCCCTAAGGTCGACGTCCATGGACAGGACCATCGACCCGTCGGCGTCCGCCGGCGGCGCAGCGGAGAACCGGATCGTCGTCGGCGGTGCGCTGATCCACCGGGGGCGGGTGCTCGCCGCCCGGCGGAGCGCGCCCGCCGAGGTGGCGGGGCGCTGGGAGTTCCCGGGCGGCAAGGCCGAGCCGGGCGAGACCGAGACCGAGGCGCTGGAGCGCGAGCTGATGGAGGAGCTGGGCGTCCGCGCCCGGGCGCTCACCCGGCTGCCCGGCGCGTGGCTGGTGCGCCCGGGCCTGGAGCTGCGGCTCTGGGCGGCCGAACTGCTCTCCGGCGAGCCGCACCCGCTGCAGGACCACGACGAGCTGCGCTGGCTCGGCCCCGCCGAGCTGGCCGACGTCGAGTGGCTGGAGCACGACCGCGAGGTCCTCCCCGAGGTCGCCCGCCTGCTGGCCGCCCCCTGACCCGCCGGCACTCCTCCGGGCCGGGCGTCCGGGCCGGTGCGGCCCGGATGGTACCGGTCCGCACCGCCGAACCGCCGCCCCGCGCCCGCGAACGACGCGTGGGGGCGACGGATCGGGCAAATCGGAAAAGCCGACGCGACCGGCGGGATAGCCTTGGTCCTGCTGGGTATGTCACTTTTCGGCACTATTCGTCACCATCGGTGAGCCGCCCCAGCCGGCCCCGCCGATCCGAGCAGAGCCGGAGGCCCCGTCGGTGTCGAGCAGTGGGTACGGCGGCGGGGGAGCGCGACGGGCGGGCGCCGGCGGAGGCGCCGCCGCCCGCGCCCGGCTGCGTCGTGGCGCGGACCGCGCGATCGACGGCCGCACCGGGGCGGCAGGGGCGGCAGGGGAGCGGCCGGCCGGGCGCCGCCGGGGCGAGGGCGGGGCTGAGGGGGCGGCGTCCGCCCAGCCGGTGCAGCCCGCCCCGTCGCTGACGGTGCCCGACGCGGCCCCGTCGGCCGGCATGCGCAGCCGCCCCGGGCGGGCGTTCCCGGGCGGCCCGCGCGCCGTCGGGGCGGTCCCCGCCGCCGGGAGCGGCGGCCGTGCGAGCGGCAGCCTCTTCGACGTGGTCAGGGTGGCCGTCGCGATCCTGGACACCGCCGGCCGCGTGGTGCTCTGGAGTCCGGCCGCCGAGGAACTGCTCGGCTGGCCGAGCGAGCTGCTGGTCGGCCGCCGGATCGACTCGCTGGTCCCCGACGAGGAGCAGGTGGACAGGGTCCGGGCCGCGATCCAGGACACCCTGCGGCACGGCCGCTGGTCCGGCCCGGCCGAGCTGCGCGACCGCGAGGGCGCCCCGGTGCTGGTGGACGCCCGGATCTCGCTCCTGGTGGACGGCGACGGCACCCCGTTCCTGCAGGTCAACCTGGCCGCGGCGGCGGCCGTCCGGGCCGTGGAGCGGGACCTCGCGGTGCGTGACGCGCTGTTCGAACAGTCCCCGCTGGGCATCGCGATCCTCGACACCGAGCTGCGCTACACGGCCGTCAACCGGACCCTCGCCGAGATGAACGGCGTCGCGGCGGAGGACCACGTCGGCCGCACCACCGGCGAGACCCTGCCGGAGCGGGCCGCCGACGAGATCACCTCGATCCAGCGCCAGGTGCTGGCCACCGGCGAGCCGGTCATCGACGTCACCCTGGCCTCGCCGATCACCGCCAGGTCCGGTTACCGCTCGGTCTCCTACAGCCGGATGACCGACCGCTCCGGCCGGGTTCTCGGCATCTCCGGCACCGTGATGGACGTCACCGAGCGTTACCGGGCGGTGGCCAAGGTCGAGCACGCCCGCCGCCGCCTCTCGCTGCTCAACGAGTTCGGCTCCCGGGTCGGTGACCTGCTGGACGCCTCGCGGATCGCGCAGGAGCTGGCCAGTGCGGTGGTGCCCAGGCTGACCGACCACGCCGCCGTCATCCTGCTGCAGGCCGTCGCGCACGGTGACGACCTGCCCCGGCACGGCCACGACCGCCGCACCTCGCTGCTCCAGCTCGGCACCGCCTCCGTCCAGGACGGCCCGGAGGTGGAGGTGATGCTGCGGCGCGGCGCCCGGATCACCTTCGCCGAGGACTCCGCCTGCGGCCGGGTGCTGCGCACCGGCGTGCCCGAGCTGCTCTCCGGCGCCGACCAGCTGAGTGACGTCACCTACGCCGGCGACCCGAAGATGCAGGCGGCGCACGACCTGGGCGTGCACTCGATGCTGGTGGTGCCGCTGCGGGCCCGGGGCATCGTGATCGGCCTGCTGCTGGTCAGCCGGGCCGGCTACCGCGAGGGCTTCGACCGGGACGACCTGGCGTTCACCGTCGAGCTGGCGGACCGGGCCGGCTCCTCGCTGGACAACGCCCGGCTGTACGCCCGCGAGCGCACCGCCGCCCTCACCCTCCAGCGCACCCTGCTGCCGCAGCAGGTGCCGCAGCCCACCGGCGTGGAGGTCGCCTACCGCTACGTGCCGGGCAGCAGCGGCACCGAGGTCGGCGGCGACTGGTTCGACGTCATCCCGCTGCCCGGCGACCGGACCGCGCTGGTGGTCGGCGACGTGATGGGCCACGGCCTGCGGGCCGCCGCGACGATGGGCCGGCTGCGCACCGCCGTCCGGGTGCTGGCCGCCCTGGACCTGCCGCCTGACGTACTGCTGCGGCACGTCCACGAGCTGGCCGACGACCTCGCCCAGGGGCCGGACGAGGCGCTGCTCGCCACCTGCGTCTACGCGGTGTTCGACCCGGCCACGGCGACCCTGACCGCCGCCAAGGCCGGCCACATCCCGCCGGTGCTGGTGGTGCCGGGCAACGAGGCGGACGGGCCGACCCGCAACGGCGGCCCGCTGCCCGGCGGCGCCGGCCGGATCCTGGAGCTGCCCTCCGGCGCCCCGCTCGGGGTCGGCGGCGTGCCGTTCGAGTCCGTCGAGCTGAAGATCCCCGAGGGCAGCCTGCTGGCGCTGTGCACCGACGGCCTGGTGGAGTCCCGGGACAAGGACCTGGACGTCGGCCTGGACCGGCTGATCACGGTGCTCCAGCAGCCCTACGCGTCCATCCAGGCGGCCTGCGAGGCGGTGCTGGACACCATGGAGCAGGGCCGCGAGCCGGACGACGTGGCGCTGCTGCTGGCCCGGCTCGGCCACGGGCAGGCCGGCACCCCGACGGCCGGCTGGACGCTGCCCGCCGAGCCGACCGCGGTCTCCCGGGCCCGCCGGCTGGTCCGCGCGACGCTGGCCGAGTGGGGCGTCGAGGAGCTGACCGACACCGCGGAGCTGCTGGTCAGCGAGCTGGTCACGAACGCCGTCCGGTACGCGAGCGCGCCGATCGGGGTGCGGCTGACGCTCGGCGAGACGCTGCTGGTGGAGATCTCCGACCCGCTGCCGGACCCGCCGCGCGAGCGGCACGCCGCCGAGGCGGACGAGGGCGGCCGCGGGCTGGAACTGGTGGACCTGCTGGCCCTGCACTGGGGGGCCAGGGCGGAGGGGATGGGCAAGGTGGTCTGGTTCGAGCAGGCGCTGCCGGGCACCCCCGAGGCGGAGTTGTCCGGCGGTTGAGCGGCGGACGGGCCGTCCGGGAGAACGCCGCTGCATATGCCATCGGGAGCCCGTGGGGGAGCGCGCGCTCCGGCAGGGGGCGCGAGCGTGGCATTGTGGTTGCGCGGGCGGTAGGACAAAAACCTTCGCCCGATCTGATGTTGTGATGTTGAGGGCGTGTGAACGTACCCCTCGATGATGAATACTCGGTCTTCTCGACATCCGGACGGTCGCGGGTTTGGAGGGGTCGGTCCGTGAACAGCACCCCGGCGCGCAATGCGCCGAGCAGCAGCGGTCATGCCGCTGTACCCGGGCAGGCCGGCGCCCAACGCCGGCCCGCCCCTGCCCACCAGCTGCCCGTACCGGCCCGCGCCCCGCGGCCGACGGCCGAGGAGCAGCGGTGGGGTGCCGGGGATCCGGGCTCGTTCTACGACTACATCCGGGTCGCCACCTTCGCGATCGGCCCCGACGGCCGGATCAGCCAGTGGAGCGAGCGCGCGGCCGAGTTCTTCGGCGTCCCCGCCGCCGAGGCGGTCGGCGCCGACCCGGTGACCACCTTCGTCCCCCGTGAGCTCTGGCGGCGCGGCCGCGCCCGGCTGGAACGCATCCTGGCGGGCGAGGAGTGGGTCGGCACCACCCCGTACCGGCACGCCGACGGCGGCGAGGGCCTCGCCGAGCTCTACCTCATGCCGGACAGCGCGCTGCCCACCGCCGGCGCCACCTGTCTCGCGGTCGACCTCGGCCGGCTCCGCCGGATCGAGACGGATCTGGCCGCGTCCGAGGCGGTTTTCGGCCAGACGCCGACCGGCTTCGTGCTCTTCGACGACCGGCTCCGCCTCCAGCGCGTCAACGACGCCTTCGCCTCCGGGATGGGCCTCGCCCCCACCGACCTGGAGGGCCTCACCCCGCACGACATCTTCCCCGGCTCCGAGGCCGACCGGCTCACCGCCGCCCTGCGCAAGGTGCTCGCCAGCGGCGAGCCCGTCTTCGACCTGCGCTTCCACGCCGCCGTCCCGACCCGCGAGGGCAACCGGCTCTGGGCCGTCTCGCTCTACCGCCTCAACGGCGCGGCCGGCCAGCCGATGGGCGTCGCCGGACAGGTCTCCGACGTCACCAGCCGGCACGTCGCCGAACGCGAGGCCGACGGCGTGCGCCGCAACCTCGCCCTGCTCAACGAGGCCAGCGCCCACATCGGCTCCACCCTCGACCTGGAGACCACCGCCAAGGAGCTGCTGGACGTCGTCGTCCCGCCGTTCTGCGACCTCGCCACCGTCGACCTCTACACCGCGCTGCTCTCCGGCGAGACCGTGCCCACCGCCGGCCGGCTCGGCGACACCGTGCTCACCGACGGCAGCGGCGAACTGCGCCGGGTCGCCGTCTCCAGCGTGGTCGGCGGCGCCTCCTCGGTGCTCGGCTCGGTCACCGGCCTGCCCATCGCCGAGGCCGGCGGCACCCTCTGCTACCCGCGCCGTTCCCCGCACGCCCGGGCGCTGCGCACCGGCCGCAGCGTCGTCCCCGAGCCCGGGCCCGACCCGCTGCTGCGCTCCACCCTGATCGTCCCGCTGGTCGCCCGCGACCAGGTGCTCGGCCTGGTCCAGCTCTCCCGGGCGATCGGCAGCGAGCCCTTCGACGCCCGCGACGTCGCCATCGCCGAGGAGCTCGTCGCCCGCGCCGCCGTCTGCATCGACAACGCCCGGCTCTACCGCCGCGAGCACGAGCGCGCGCTGATCCTCCAGCGCAGCCTGCTGCCCCCGGGCAACCCGGTCGCCAGCGGACTGGAGATCGCCTGCCGCTACCTGCCCAGCAACAACAACACCGAGGTCGGCGGCGACTGGTTCGACGTCATCCCGCTGCCCGGCAACCGCACCGCCCTGGTCATCGGCGACGTCATGGGCCGCGGTCTGCGCGCCGCCGTCGCCATGGGCCAGCTGCGCACCGCCGTCCGCACCCTGGCCATGCTCGACCTGGAACCCGGCGAGGTGCTCTCCGCGCTCGACGAGATCGCCCGCGGCCTCGGCGACGACACCGCGCCCACCGGCCGGTCCAACCCGTACGGGCGGCTCACCTCCAGCGCCGACGAGGAGGCCCGCGAGGTCTACCTGGCCACCTGCGTCTACGCCGTGTACGACGCGGTCACCCGGCGCTGCACCTTCGCCAACGCCGGCCACCTGCCGCCCGTCCTGCTCGGCCCCGGCGAGCCCGCCCGGATGCTGGACGTCCCGCCCGGCCTGCCGCTCGGCGTCGGCGGCGAGCCCTTCGAGGAGGTCGAGCTGACCCTCCCGGACGGCGCCGTGCTCGGCCTCTACACCGACGGCCTGGTGGAGAGCCGCAAGCACCAGCTGGACGAGGGCCTGAAGGCCTTCCGCACCGCCCTCTCCGACGGCGGCAAGGGCCTGGAGGACCTCTGCGACCACGTCCTCGGTGAGCTCAACCCGCACCACGGCGAGGACGACATCGCCCTGCTGATGGCCAAGGTGCACGCCTTTCCGGCGGACGCGGTCGGCCAGTGGTTCCTGCCGCCCGAGCCCACCTCGGTGGCCAAGGCCCGCGAGTTCGCGTGCAGTTGGCTGCTCGCCCGGGGCCTGGACGAGCTGGTCGACACCACCGAGCTGCTGGTCAGCGAGCTGGTCACCAACGCGCTGCGGCACGGCCGGGGCGAGATCCGGCTGCGGCTGCTGCGCGACCGGACCATGGTCTGCGAGGTCTGGGACGACGGCTACGCCCAGCCCCGGCAGCGGCGCGCCCACGAGACCGACGAGGGCGGCCGCGGGCTCCAGCTGGTCAGCCTGCTCGCCGAACGCTGGGGCAGCCGGCGCACGCCCAAGGGCAAGATCGTCTGGTTCGAGCTGGGCCTGTAGGGCCCGATCGGCGGTACCGCCGATCGGGTGCTGTCCCCGGTGGCCCGCCGTGTCGGGGCCGTCGGGCGAGCGGGGGCGGCGTTCCATGGCCGCCATGCGCGCCCGCCTCCCCGTCGCAGCCGCCGCGCTGCTGCTCGCCCTCGGTGCCACGGCCGGCTGCCTCGGCGGCCCCGACCCGGCCCGCACCGTCCGCACCCCCGACCCCGCGCCGCCCGCCCCGGCCGTCGTCACCGGGGACGTCCGCCCGGTCGACCGGGCCGCCGTCCGCGACGGCGGCACCCTGCGCTGGGCCGTCGACGCCGTCCCGGCCACCCTGAACGCCTACCAGGGCGCCGCCACCGCCGACTCCGCGCTGCTCGCGCACGCCCTCTACCCGGCGCTGTTCCGGCCGGACGCGCACGGCGAGTGGACGCCGGACCCGGACTACCTGACCGCCGTCGAGTCCACCCCGCCCGGACGGCTGCCCCAGGTGGTCACCTACCACCTCAACCCGCACGCCGTCTGGAGCGACGGCACCCCGCTCTCCGCCGCCGACTTCATCGCCCAGCGGGCCGCGCTCGCCGGCTCCGCCACCACCGCCGCCACCGCCGCCCGCCCCGCCGGGTACGAGGCCGTCGACTCCATCACCCAGGGCGCCGACCCGCACGAGGTCCGCGTCACCTTCCGACAGCCCTGCGCCGACTGGCGGGCCCTGTTCGGCCCGCTCTACCCCGCCGCCGAGACCGCCACCCCCGCCGCCTTCGAGCGCCCGCTGCCCGGCGGCACCGCCCACCCGACCGCCGGCCCGTTCCTGGTCGACGGCTACGACCCGGCGGGCGGCCGGGCCACCCTGGTCCGCAACCCGTTCTGGTGGGGCGAGCCGGCCAAGGCGGACCGGATCGAGTTCCTCGCCGTCCCGCCCGAGCACCGCGCCGAGGAGCTGGCCCGGGGCCGGCTCGACCTCGCCCCGCTGACCGCGGCGGTCGAGCACGCCGGGCCCGACACCGCCGAGGCGCTGCGCCGGGCCGCCGCGCTGCCCGGCGTCACCCTGCACCGGGCCGCCGGGACCGGCCTCGCCCAGCTCACCCTGAACGCCGCCCGCGAACCGCTCACCGACGCGGTGCTGCGCCGCGGGCTGGCCCGAGGAGTCGACCGGCGGCACGCCGCCGACGCCGCGCTGACCCCGTTCGGACTGCCCGCCGCGCCGCTCGGCCACCACCTGCTGGCGGGCGACCAGCCCGGCTACCGGGACGACTCCGACGCGCTGGGCGTCGCCGATCCCGGGCGGATGCTGGACATCGCCGGCTGGAAGCGCCCCGCGAGCGGCGGAACCCGGGCCCGGGACGGCCGTGAACTGGCGCTCACCCTGCTGGTCCCGGTCGGCTCGGCGACGCTCCGGCGGGCGGCCGACGCGGTGGCGGCGGACCTCGGCGAGATCGGGGCGGCCGTCCAGGTGGTGGAGGCGCCGGCGGACGCCGTCCTGCGCGACCACCTGGCCACCGGCGACTACGACCTCGCCCTGTTCTCCTGGCCCGCCGGCCCCGCCCCGGCCGACGAGCAGCGGCCCGTCTACGCCAAGCCCCGCCCCGGCCCGGACGGCGCCCCGGAGGCCGGCCGCAACTACGCGCGGGCCGGGACGGACGAGATCGACCGCCTCTTCGGCCTCGCCGCCGCAGAACCCGACCCGGACGCCCGCCGCGCCCTGCTCCAGGAGACCGACGCGCGGATCTGGCAGCTGGGCCACTCCGTCCCGCTCTTCCAGCGCCCGGAGGCGGTGGCGGTCCGCGACGGCCTGGTCGGCGCCGGAATCCGGGGCCTGGCCCGCCCCCGCCTCCAGGACCTCGGCTGGGCGGCGGGCTAGCGGACCTCGACGGGCCGCTCCAGCATCAGCTCCACGTCGGCGATCCGGGTGAGGCCGGGGCACTCCCGGCGGGCGCGGGCGAGAGCCTCCCCGGCCCGTTCGGGCTTCCCGGTCGCGATCAGGGCGGCGGCCAGCGTGCAGCCGGCGTGAGCCCGCCAGTGAGGGGAGAGCCGGGCGTCGACCGCGTGGCGGCGGGCGGCGCGGACGGCCGCCTCGGGATCGCCGTTGAAGCGCGCGAGATCGGCCGCCCCCTGGACGTGGCGGAGCTTGGCCCGCTCGTCGTGGCCGAACACCTCCAGGACCGGGGCCAGCAGCGCACCGGCCGTGGCCGGGGTCAGCTCCCCACTGTCGCTGCGGCACACGATCACCGCGGCGGCGACGGCGTGCGCCTGGCGCGGGTCGCAGCCTTGCGCCAGGGCCAGCCCGATGATCCGGTCGGCCTCGTCGTGGCGGCCTTCGGCGAGCGCCACCCCGGCGGCCGTGAGGCGGGTGCGAACCGCCCGGGCCGGGGCGGGCCCGTCCAGCACGGCGCGTGCCTCGGGGATCCGGCCGCGCCACAGCAGCCGTTCGGCCGTGATGTCGCGGGTCGACCAGAGGTGGTGCTCCAGGGCCCGGGGGCGGAAGGGCAGGACGAGGACGGCCCAGATCGAGTTGAGCGGTGACGGCGCCCCGAGGAGCACGAGGAGAACGAGGGTGGAGAGCAGGCCGAGCCCGATGCCCCGGGCCGCCCCCGTGAAGGAAAGCGCGAGCCAGGCTCCGAGACCGCCGTGCACGGCGAGCCAGCCGACCGAGCAGGCCCAGAGCCGCAGCCTCGGGGCCCGCACGGGCAGCAGGCCCCAGTCGAGGCGCGGGCCGCCGGTGGGCCGCAGCCCCAGGCTGACCGGGACCCCGGCGACCGTTCCCTGCCACAGCACCCGCCCGCACCCGTAGGAGACGCCGAGGAGCCGCCCCCCGCCCAGCCGGTGGGTGAGGAGGACCCAGAGGTCGGAGAGCGGCTCCTGGCCCAGCAGGGTGCCGATCAGGAAGCCGAGCGCGGTCCACGGCGGGAGGCCGTGGTCGACCTTGGCGGACAGAACCACGGTGCCGGCGACGAGGACGATCCGGGGAAGGACGGAGCGGAGGTGGTGGATCACGGCCGAAGCCTGGCGGAGGCGGAACACCGGGTGGAAGGGTGAGTGACCGAGCTGTGATCTTGATCCCGCCCGTGATGCCCGTTTCGGCCGAGCTCGGCGGTTCCCCGTACCATAGGAGGAAGCCGTGGCATGTCCTGCCCGGCGGGTGGACCGGTAGTAGCAGGCGGAACGGGTGGTGGCGGCCGACAGGGGTCGCAAGTGCGCGTCACGCAGCCGGGCGCTCTAACCCACGATTCCAGGAGAATCCGCTAGGCATGCCCACGCGCAACGACATCCGTAACGTCGCCATCGTCGCTCACGTCGACCACGGCAAGACCACCCTGGTCGATGCCATGCTCAAGCAGGCCGGTGCCTTCGCCGCTCACCAGCAGCTGGACGACCGGATGATGGACTCCAACGACCTGGAGCGCGAGAAGGGCATCACCATTCTCGCGAAGAACACCGCGGTCAAGTACCACCCCAAGGACGGTGGCGCGCCGATCACCATCAACATCATCGACACCCCGGGCCACGCCGACTTCGGTGGCGAGGTCGAGCGCGGTCTGTCGATGGTGGACGCGGTCGTCCTGCTGGTCGACGCCTCCGAGGGCCCGCTGCCGCAGACCCGCTTCGTGCTCCGCAAGGCGCTCACCGCGCGGCTGCCCGTCATCCTCTGCATCAACAAGACCGACCGTCCGGACGCCCGGATCGACGAGGTCATCAACGAGACCTACGACCTCTTCCTCGACCTGGACGCGGACGAGGACCAGATCGAGTTCCCGATCGTCTACGCCTGCGCGCGTGACGGCGTCGCCTCGCTGACCAAGCCGGAGAACGGCACCGTTCCCGCGGACAGCGACAACCTGGAGCCGTTCTTCTCCACCATCCTGGAGCACGTCCCGGCCCCGACCTACGACGCGGACGCCCCGCTGCAGGCCCACGTCACCAACCTGGACGCCGACAACTTCCTCGGCCGCATCGCGCTGCTCCGCGTCGAGCAGGGCGAGCTGCGCAAGGGCCAGACGGTGGCCTGGATCAAGCGCGACGGCACCATCTCGAACGTCCGCATCTCCGAGCTGCTGATGACCGAGGCGCTCACCCGCAAGCCGGCCGAGGTGGCGGGCCCCGGTGACATCTGCGCCGTCGCCGGCATCGCCGACATCATGATCGGCGAGACCCTGGCCGACCCGGAGAACCCGATCGCGCTGCCGCTGATCACGGTGGACGAGCCGGCCATCTCGATGACCATCGGCACCAACACCTCGCCGCTGGTCGGCCGGGGCGGCAGCGGCAAGGGCGCGGACGCCAAGTCCGCCGGCCGGGTCGACCGCAAGGTCACCGCCCGCCAGGTGAAGGACCGCCTGGACCGCGAGCTGATCGGTAACGTCTCGCTGCGCGTCCTGGACACCGAGCGCCCGGACGCCTGGGAGGTGCAGGGCCGCGGTGAGCTGGCGCTGGCCATCCTGATCGAGACCATGCGCCGCGAGGGCTTCGAGCTGACCGTCGGCAAGCCGCAGGTGGTCACCAAGGAGGTCAACGGCAAGACCCACGAGCCGGTCGAGCGTCTGACCGTCGACGTGCCCGAGGAGCACATGGGTGCCGTCACCCAGCTCATGGGCATCCGCAAGGGCCGGATGGACAACATGTCCAACCACGGCTCGGGCTGGGTCCGGATGGAGTTCGTCGTCCCGTCCCGCGGTCTGATCGGCTTCCGGACCGAGTTCCTCACCAACACCCGCGGCACCGGCATCGCGCACTCGATCCACGAGGGCCACGAGCCGTGGTTCGGCACCCTGACGACCCGCAACAACGGTTCGCTGGTCGCCGACCGGGCCGGCGTGGTCACCGCCTTCGCGATGACCAACCTGCAGGAGCGCGGCGTGCTCTTCTGCGACCCGGGCACCGAGGTGTACGAGGGCATGATCGTCGGCGAGAACTCGCGCGCCGACGACATGGACGTCAACATCACCAAGGAGAAGAAGCTCACCAACATGCGGTCGTCGAACGCCGACGTCGCCGAGTCGATCGTCCCGCCGCGCAAGCTCTCGCTGGAGCAGTCGCTGGAGTTCTGCCGCGAGGACGAGTGCATCGAGGTGACCCCGGAGACGGTTCGCATCCGTAAGGTCGTGCTGGACCAGAAGGACCGCGGCCGTACCGCCTCGCGCGCGAAGAAGGCGTGATCAAGGCCTTCTGAGCCCTTCCGGCGGTGCTTTGGCCGGATTCGTTCGCCCCCCTTTCCGATGGGAAGGGGGGCGAACTTTTTCAACTACTCCACGCTGTCGACGCGCGTATAAACGGAATAGCGCTTACCACGCCGAGGTGTCCGCTGAGCGAACGTGACAGTCCGTCATTCATGACGACTGTCCGGTTGATGCCTGTCTGAGTATGTCTCTTATGTCCGATTTTCGAAACTTACCGACCGTTCATGTGACCTAATTGAGATCGGCATTGGTCACTTTCGTGTCCGTGCGTGACACATAGTGGGTGCAGTCAGGCTCGGGTCAAGGGTTACGCGCAGGGGTGCGCGCCGAAACCACGAGCGCGGACGGCACGGCGGACCGGACCAACCGCCCGCGGTGCTCTCCTCGTTGGAAAGTCGAATTCAGGAGGCATCCCCCCATGCGTGGTGCAACCCAGACCAAGTGGATCGTCGCGGCGACCGCGATCGCCCTCGCGGCGACCGCCTGCAGCACCAGCTCGAAGAGCGACGACAAGGCCGCCTCCGGCGGCGGCTCGATCGCCGTTCAGCTCGGTGAGCCGCAGCACGGCCTGGTCCCGCAGAACACCGCGGAGTCCGAGGGTGCCGAGGTCCTGGGCCAGCTGTTCGCCGGCCTGGTCGAGTACGACCGGAAGACCAACGAGCCGAAGCTGCGCGTCGCGGAGTCGATCGAGTCCCCGGACAGCAAGGTCTGGACGATCAAGCTGAAGGACGGCTACACCTTCCACAACGGTGAGAAGGTCACCGCCCAGTCCTTCGTCGACGCCTGGAACTGGGGCGCCAACCAGGACAACGCGGCCGAGGGCCTGCCGTTCTTCGCCAAGATCGAGGGCTCCGAGGACCTGGCCCCGGGCAAGGACAAGAAGCCGGCCACCGACAAGCTCAAGGGCCTGCAGGTCGTCGACGAGAAGACCTTCACCGTCACCCTGACCAACCCGTTCTCCCAGTTCAAGACCATGCTGGGGTACAACGCGTTCTACCCGCTGCCGAAGGCCTTCTTCCAGGACCCGAAGTCGTTCGGGGACGCCCCGATCGGCAACGGCCCGTTCCAGATGGACGGCAAGTGGGAGCACAACAAGCAGATCAAGGTCAAGCGCTACGACAACTTCCCGGCCTCTGACGGCAAGGCGAAGCTGCAGGGCGTCACCTTCAAGATCTACGACAACCTGGACACCGCGTACAACGACCTGCGCGCCGACAACATCCAGGCCACCGACAAGCTCCCGATCTCGGCCATGGGCACCGTCAAGGGCGAGTTCGGCGACCGCTACATCTACAAGCCGGAGTCCGGCGTCGGTTACATCGGCTTCCCGATCTCGACCAACCCGGCCACCTACGGCAAGCCGGAGATCCGCAAGGCGATCTCGATGGCGATCGACCGCGAGGCGATCACCAAGCAGATCTTCTCGGGCACCCGCGTCCCGGCCGACGACTTCATCAACCCGCTGATCCCGGGCTACCGCAAGGGCGCCATGGGCGACGCGGCGAAGTTCGACCCGGCCAAGGCCAAGCAGCTGTGGGACACCGCCGGCGGCGTCCCGAACAACACCATCGAGCTGGGCTACAACGCCGACGGCGGCCACAAGGAGTGGATCGAGGCCGTCGCCAACCAGCTGAAGAAGAACCTCGGCGTCGAGGTCACCACGAAGCCGTTCGAGAAGTTCGGCAAGATCCTGGACGCGCTGGGCGCCAAGCAGTACTCCGGTGCCTTCCGCATGGCGTGGTCGATGGACTACCCGTCGATCGAGAACTACGAGCGTCCGATCTTCTCCAAGGTCGCCATCGAGAACGGCTCGAACTACGGCGGTTACGTCAACGACAAGTTCGAGGCGCTGCTGGACCAGGCCGACCAGGCGAAGAGCCCGGAGGAGGGCCTGAAGCTGTACCAGCAGGCCGACGACGTCCTGATCGAGGACCTGCCGTACATCCCGGTCTACACCTACATGTCCTCCGCCGCGTACTCCAAGAAGATCAAGAACTTCGACACCGACGCCCAGGGTCGTATGAACCTGGCCGAGGTCGAGCTCGCCGGCTGATCTGAGACGCAGACGTTAGGGGGCGGGTGGAGACCGGACCACAGTCCGGCTCCCCCCGCCTCCCTTCCTTGTCCGAAAGTGTGGAGGTCTAATGGGCCGCTATGTGATCCGCCGACTGATACAGGCGATCCCTGTCCTTATCGGCGCGACGCTGCTGATCTACGCGTTGGTCCACTACCTGCCCGGTGACCCGGTGCAGGCGCTGGCCGGCGAGAAGCGAGCCGACCCGGTCGTCGCGGACATGATCCGCGAGAAGTACCACCTGAACGACCCGTTCCTCGTTCAGTACTGGAACTACATCACCGGCGTCTTCCAGGGCGACCTGGGAGAGAGCCTCACCGGCCGTTCGGTGAGTGAGATGATCGGGGACGCCTTCCCGTACACCGTCAACCTCGCTCTGGTGGCTTTTGTCATCGAGGCGGTCGTCGGTGTCGCGGCCGGTGTCATGGCGGCCCTGCGCAAGGGGAAGTTCCTGGACCAGCTGGTCCTCATCAGCACGCTGCTGGTCATCTCGATCCCGGTCTTCGTCACCGGCTTCGTGCTCCAGCTCGTGCTCGGCGTCAAGCTGAAGAACGACTACGGCATCGAGATCTTCTCGGTGTCCTTCAACGAGGAGGACGGGCTCCGGGCGTACCTGCTGCCGGCCTTCGTCCTCGCCTCGATGTCGCTCGCGTACGTCGCCCGTCTGACCCGCACCAGCCTGATGGAGACCATGCGCGCGGACTACGTCCGCACCGCGGTCGCCAAGGGCCTGAAGCGCCGTCGGGTGATCGGCCGCCACGCGCTGCGCAACGCGCTGATCCCGATCGTCACCTTCCTGGGCGCCGACCTCGGCGGTCTCATGGGTGGTGCGGTCATCACCGAGCGGATCTTCAACATCCACGGCATCGGCGGCCTGCTCGCCCAGTCCGTGTACCAGAAGCAGGGGACGATCATCGTCGGCGTGGTCACGCTGCTGGTGCTGATCTACCTGATCACCACCCTGCTCGTGGACCTGCTGTACGCCGTGCTCGACCCGAGGATCCGCTATGAGTGACACCATCACCAAGGGCCCCGAGGCCCCTTCCGGCGACAACGGCGCGAAGGGCGCGGCGAAGGCCCAGAAGCCCGAGCGCGTCGCGAGCCTCTGGTCGGACGCGCTGCGCGACCTGCGCCGCAACCCGGTCTTCATCATCGGCGCGGTGCTGGTGTTCTGCCTGCTGGTCATCTCCGCGGTGCCGCAGCTGTTCACCGACGGCAGCCCGTTCGCGGGCGGTGCCTGCGACCTGGACAACTCGCTGAAGCGTCCGAGCGCCGAGCACTGGTTCGGCTTCGACGTCCAGGGCTGCGACATCTACACCCGCACCATCTGGGGCGCCCGCAACTCGGTCACCGTCGGTGTGCTGACCACCCTGACGGTCACCGTGGTGGGCTCCCTGCTCGGCCTGCTGGCCGGCTGGAAGGGCGGGATCGTCGACTCGATCCTGTCCCGCTTCACCGAGATCTTCTTCTCGATCCCGCTGCTGCTCGGCGGCATGCTGATCATGTCGATGCTCGGCACCGGCAACGCCTACACCGTCTCGCTGGTCATGGCCGTGCTCGGCTGGCCGCAGATCTTCCGCATCATGCGCGCCTCGGTGCTGGCCAACAAGAACAACGACTACGTGATGGCGGCCCGCGCCCTGGGCGCCGGCTCCGGCCGGATCACCTTCCGGCACATCCTGCCGAACGCCATCGCGCCGGTCATCGTCGTCGCCGCGATCTCCCTGGGTGTCTACATCGGCGCCGAGGCCGCGCTGTCCTACCTGGGCATCGGTGTCCAGCCCCCGCAGATCTCCTGGGGCCTGATGATCAGCGACGCCCAGCCCCGCTTCCTGAACGCCCCGCACGTCCTGCTCTTCCCGGCCGCCGTGCTGAGCATCACCGTGCTGGCGTTCATCATGCTCGGCGACGCGGTGCGCGACGCCCTCGACCCGAAGCTCCGCTGAGAGAAGAGGTGACGACCCGATGACCACCGTGATCGAGAAGAACCAGAAGAACGGCCGCCTGGAGGTTGGCACCCCGCTGCTGGAGGTCAAGGACCTCCACGTGGAGTTCCACACCCGGGACGGCGTGGCCAAGGCCGTGAACGGCGTCAACTACTCCGTGGCCGCCGGTGAGACCCTGGCGGTGCTCGGCGAGTCCGGCTCCGGCAAGTCGGTGACCGCCCAGACCATCATGGGCATCCTCGACATGCCGCCCGGCAAGATCAGCCAGGGCCAGATCCTCTTCCGCGGGCAGGACATGCTCGCGATGAAGGAGGAGGAGCGCCGGCAGATCCGCGGCCAGAAGATCGCGATGATCTTCCAGGACGCGCTCTCCTCGCTGAACCCGGTGATGACCGTCGGCGCGCAGCTGGGCGAGATGTTCCGGGTGCACCGCGGCGCCTCCAAGAAGGAGGCCCGGGAGAAGGCCATCGAGCTGATGGAGCGGGTGCGCATCCCCGCCGCCAAGCAGCGCGTGGGCGACTACCCGCACCAGTTCTCCGGCGGTATGCGCCAGCGCATCATGATCGCCATGGCGCTCTCCATGGAGCCCGACCTGATCATCGCCGACGAGCCCACCACCGCCCTGGACGTCACCGTCCAGGCCCAGGTGATGGACCTGCTCGCGGAGCTGCAGGACGAGTACAACATGGGCCTGATCCTGATCACCCACGACCTCGGCGTGGTCGCCGACGTCGCGGACAAGATCGCCGTGATGTACGCCGGCCGCATCGTCGAGACCGCCCCGGTGCACGACCTGTACGCGCGCCCGGCCCACCCGTACACCAAGGGCCTGCTCCGCTCCATCCCGCGCCTGGACCAGAAGGGCCAGGAGCTGTACGCGATCAAGGGCCTGCCCCCGAACCTGCTGAAGGTCCCGGCCGGCTGCGCGTTCAACCCTCGCTGTGACGTCGCCACCGACCTGTGCCGCACGGAGATCCCGAAGCTGCACCAGGTGACCGACAAGGACGGCAAGGAGCTCACCGGCCGCCGCAGCGCGTGCCACCTCTGGAAGGAGACCCTCCATGGCTGAGCCCATCCTGGAGGTCAAGGACCTGGTCAAGCACTACCCGCTGACCCAGGGCATCCTGTTCAAGAAGCAGGTCGGCGCCGTCAAGGCCGTCGACGGCGTCTCCTTCGAGCTGGCGAAGGGCGAGACGCTCGGCATCGTCGGCGAGTCCGGCTGTGGCAAGTCGACGCTGGCCAAGGTGCTGATGCACCTGGAGACGGCCACCTCCGGCCAGGTCCTGTTCAAGGGCGAGGACATCACCAAGCTGTCCGGCGCGGGCCTCAAGGCCGTCCGCCGGAACATCCAGATGGTGTTCCAGGACCCGTACACCTCGCTCAACCCGCGCATGACGGTCGGCGACATCATCGGCGAGCCCTTCGAGATCCACCCCGAGGTGGCTCCCAAGGGCGACCGCCGCAAGGCCGTCCAGGACCTGCTGGACGTCGTCGGCCTCAACCCGGAGTACATCAACCGGTACCCGCACCAGTTCTCGGGCGGTCAGCGCCAGCGCATCGGCATCGCCCGCGGCCTGGCGCTCAAGCCGGAGATCATCATCTGCGACGAGCCGGTCTCGGCCCTGGACGTGTCCGTCCAGGCCCAGGTGATCAACCTGCTGGAGCAGCTCCAGAACGACTTCGAGCTCTCCTACATGTTCATCGCCCACGACCTCTCGATCGTCCGGCACATCTCCGACCGCGTCGGCGTGATGTACCTCGGCAAGCTGGTCGAGATCGGCTCGGACGAGGAGATCTACGAGAACGCCACCCACCCGTACACCCAGGCGCTGCTCTCCGCGGTGCCGGTGCCGGACCCGGAGGCGCGCGCGAACCGCGACCGGATCATCCTGACCGGTGACATCCCCTCGCCGGCCAACCCGCCGTCGGGCTGCCGCTTCCGCACCCGCTGCTGGAAGGCGGAGGAGCGCTGCTCGACCGAGGTCCCGCTGCTGGCGGTGCCCGAGGTGCTGAGCGGCCCGGCCAAGCACCAGTCGGCGTGCCACTTCGCCGCCGTCCGGGAGACGGCCGCGGCCTGACGGCCCGACCGTTCCCGCCCGGAGGGGCCCGCTGCCGTTCGCGGCGCGGGCCCCTCCGGCGTTCGCGCGCCGGGCCTGCCGGGGCGTCAACCGGCACCGCGGCCCGTGCACCCTTCCGGGGGTACCGCACTCGCGCCGCCGGGCGGCCGCGCTTCTCATGGGGTGTGATGCGTCACACACCTTGAGGAGGGACCTCCATGCCCGTGGCCACCCGTGCTCGATGGGTCCTCGCCGCAGCGACGTCCGTGGCCCTGGTGGCCGGCGGATGCAGCAGCAGTGGCGGCGGGGGCGGCAGCAGCGGCTCGTCGGACAGCAGCAAGACCTTCAGCTACCAGAGCAGCGAGCCGCAGAACGCGCTGCAACCGGCCAACGCCAACGAGACCGGCGGCGGGCGCATCCTGCAGAACCTCTTCAAGGGCCTGGTCGACTACGATCCGGCGAACGCGAAGATCCGGATGCAGGTCGCGGACAAGATCGACACCAGCGACTCGCAGACCTTCGACGTCACGCTGAAGGACGGCTGGAAGTTCCACGACGGCACCCCGGTGCACGCCAAGAACTTCGTCGACGCCTGGAACTGGGCCGCGACCACCACCAACAACCAGATCAACAGCTCCTGGTTCTCCGACATCGAGGGCTACGCGGACGTCCACCCGGAGAGCGGCCAGCCGACCACCGCCAAGATGTCCGGGCTGACCGTCACCGACGACCTGCACTTCACCGTCAAGCTGAGCCACAAGGTCTCGTACTTCGAGTACAAGCTCGGCTACATCGCCTTCTCCCCGCTGCCGGACGCCTTCTACAACGACCCCACCGGGTACGGGCAGAAGCCGGTCGGCAACGGCGCCTACCAGTTCGTCAGCTGGGACCACAACCAGCAGGTGGTCACCAAGGCCTTCCCGGACTACCAGGGCGTGGACAAGCCGAAGAACGGCGGCATCGTCTTCAAGATGTACAGCACCTCCGAGGCCGCCTACGCCGATCTGCAGTCCAACAACCTGGACGTGATGGACCAGGTGCCGCCCTCCGCGCTGGCCACCTACAAGAGCGACCTCGGCGACCGGGCGATCGACGCCCCGCAGGGCGCCATCCAGAACATCGGCTTCACGCTCTACCAGGCCGACTGGGCCCCGCCGGAGAAGGCGAAGGTCCGCCAGGGCCTGTCGATGGCGATCGACCGCGACACCATCACCAAGACGGTCCTCCAGGGCTCGCGCAAGCCGGCCAGCGCCTGGGTCGCCGAGGGTGTCGAGGGCTACAAGGCCGGTCAGTGCGGTGACAACTGCACCTTCGACCCGGCCAAGGCCAAGCAGCTGATCACCGAGGGCGGCGGCGTGCCCGGCAACAGGATGACCATCACCTACAACGCCGACGGCGGCCACAAGGAGTGGGTCGACGCGGTCTGCAACTCGATCCGGCAGAACACCGGGGTGGAGTGCACCGGGGACCCGAAGCCGGACTTCAAGACCGCCCGCGCGGCGATCACCGGCCACCAGATCGACGGCGCCTTCCGCACCGGCTGGGTCCAGGACTACCCGCTGAACGCCAACTTCCTCGCCGACGTGTACCGCACGGGCGCGGCGTCCAACGACTTCGGCTACAGCAACGCGCAGTTCGACCAGCTCGCCACCCAGGCCGACGAGGCCGCCAGCGTGTCCGACACGGTGACCGGTTACCAGCAGGCCGAGGCGGTGCTGGCACAGGGCATGCCGGCCATCCCGCTCTGGTACTACCGCACCAACTCGGGCTACTCCACCAAGGTCCAGAACGTGACGTTCGACTCCTTCGGCAACCCGGCCTGGACGCAGGTCGAGGTCAAGGGCTGACCGGGCACGGCCTGGGTTCCCCCGCGGGCCCCGCCCTTCCCGCACGGAGGGCGGGGCCCGGGCACTCGATCACTTCTCCGGGAAGGAGGCTCGGATGGGCAGTTACGTGCTGCGGCGGGTGCTGCAGATGATCCCGGTGTTCTTCGGCACCACGCTGCTGATCTTCCTGATGGTCTACACGCTGCCGGGGGACCCGGTCGCGGCACTGTTCGGGGAGAAGGCCGCGGACCCCGCCGTGGTCGCCAATCTCAAGCACAAGTACTACCTGGACCAGCCGATCTGGAAGCAGTACCTGCACTACATGGGGAACCTCTTCCAGGGTGACTTCGGCACCAGCTTCACCGGCCGCCCGGTCTCGGACATCATGGCGCAGGCCTTCCCGGTGACCATCCGGCTGGCCCTGATGGCCTTCGCCTTCGAGATGATCTTCGGACTGCTGCTGGGCCTGGTCTCCGGGCTCAAGCGCGGCAGCATCCAGGACACCCTGGTGCTGGTCCTCACCCTGCTGGTGATCTCCATCCCGGTGTTCGTCCTGGCGTACATCGCGCAGACCGTCTTCGCGACCAACCTGGGCTGGGTCACCCCGACCGTCCAGGACTCCAGGGACCTCTCGCAACTGATCCTGCCGGCGATCGTGCTGGGCTCGCTGTCGCTGGCGTACGTCGCCCGGCTCACCCGCACCTCGATCGGCGAGAACCTGCGGGCCGACTACATGCGCACCGCGGTGGCCAAGGGCCTGCCCCGGCGCACCATCATCAGCCGTCACCTGCTGCGCAACTCGCTGATCCCGGTGGTCACCTTCCTCGGCACCGACCTCGGCGCGCTGATGGGCGGCGCGATCGTCACCGAGGGCATCTTCAACGTGCAGGGTGTCGGCAACGTCCTCTACCGGGCGATCAACCAGAAGGAGGGGCCGACCGTGGTCGGCATCGTCACCGTGCTGGTGATCGTCTACCTGGTGGCCTCCCTCGTCGTCGACCTGCTCTACGCGGTCCTGGACCCGAGGATCCGCTATGCCTGACGTCCACGACGAGAACTCCTACGAGCCGCATCCCAAGCCGGGAGTGGACCACTTGGACTACGCCGGCGAGCAGGGCATGGCGGTCGAGCAGGAGACCCTGATCGAGCGCGACCCGGACAAGCGGGAGGCGGCCCGCAGCCTCTGGGGCGACGCCTGGCGGGACCTGCGGCGGCGGCCGATCTTCCTGATCTCGGCGGTGCTGATCGTGCTGCTGATCGTGATGGCGATCTTCCCCTGGGCGTTCACCGACGCCGATCCGCGCAAGGCCGACCTGGTCCACAACTACCTCAAACGGCCGGACTGGACGGACTTCTTCGGCGCCGGCTGGTTCGGCTACGACGGCCAGGGCCGCTCCATCTACGCCCGGGTGGTGTACGGCGCCCGGGCCTCGATCACCGTCGGCATCTTCGTGACGGCGATGGTGACCGTGCTCGGCGGGCTGACCGGCATGGTGGCCGGTTACTTCGGCGGCACCGTGGACGCGGTGCTCTCCCGGATCATCGACATCTTCTTCGGCATCCCGCTGCTGCTCGGCGCGCTGGTGCTGCTGAACGCCTTCTCCGTCCGCACGGTGTGGACGGTGGTCGTCGCGCTGGGCGTGCTCGGCTGGACGCAGATCGCCCGCGTCATGCGCGGCGCGGTGCTGACGGTCAAACAGTCCGACTTCGTGGTGGCCGGCCGGGCGCTGGGCGCCGGGACCGGACGGCTGATGTTCCGGCACATCCTGCCGAACGCGGTCGCCCCGGTGATCGTGGTGGCGACCATCGCGCTGGGCGGCTACATCGCCACCGAGGCGACGCTGAGCTTCCTCGGCATCGGTCTCCAGGACCCGACCATCTCCTGGGGCATCGACATCTCCTCGGCCCAGAAGGTGATCCGGACCGCCCCGTTCGTCCTGTTCTTCCCGGCCGCGGCGCTCTCCATCACCGTGCTGGCCTTCATCATGCTGGGCGACGCGGTGCGCGACGCCCTCGACCCGAAGCTGCGCTGAGCGAGGGGACGCATTCGTGACCACAGCAGTCGATACCGGGAGGACCCGGCGGGAGGAGCCCTACGAGGGCCCGCTGCTCGACGTCCGCGACCTGCACGTCGAGTTCGTCACCCGGGACGGGGTGGCGAAGGCGGTCAACGGGGTCAACTACAGCGTCCGGGCGGGGGAGACGCTGGCGGTGCTCGGCGAGTCCGGCTCCGGCAAGTCGGTGACCGCGCAGGCGATCATGGGCATCCTGGACATGCCGCCGGCCCGCATCCCCCGGGGCGAGATCCGCTTCCGGGGCCAGGACATGCTGAAGATGGACAAGGAGACGCGGCGCAAGGTCCGCGGCCAGAAGATCGCGATGATCTTCCAGGACGCGCTCTCCTCGCTCAACCCGGTGCTCACCGTGGGCTTCCAGCTGGGCGAGATGTTCCGTGCCCACCACGGCAGCTCGCGCAAGGCGGCCAAGGAGAAGGCCGTCGAGCTGATGGAGCGGGTGCGCATCCCGGCGGCCCGGCAGCGGGTCAACGACTATCCGCACCAGTTCTCCGGGGGCATGCGCCAGCGCATCATGATCGCCATGGCGCTGGCCCTGGAACCGGACCTGATCATCGCCGACGAGCCCACCACCGCCCTGGACGTCACCGTGCAGGCCCAGGTGATGGACCTGCTCGCCGAACTCCAGGCCGAGTACCACATGGGGCTGATCCTGATCACCCACGACCTCGGCGTGGTCGCCGACGTCGCGGACAAGATCGCGGTGATGTACGCCGGCCGGATCGTGGAGACCGCCCCCGTGCACGAGCTGTACGCGCGCCCGGCGCACCCGTACACCCGCGGGCTGCTGGACTCGATCCCGCGCCTGGACCAGAAGGGCCAGGAGCTGTACGCGATCAAGGGCCTGCCGCCCAACCTGCTGCGGATCCCGCCGGGCTGCGCGTTCAACCCGCGCTGCCCGCGCGCCCAGGACATCTGCCGGCAGGAGGTGCCGGAGCTGTTCCCGGTCACCGAGGACGACGGCACCGAGCTGGCCGGGCGGGGCAGCGCCTGCTTCTTCTGGAAGGAGACCCTCCATGACCGTTGAGGGGCCCGGCGCGGTCGAGTCGCCGGTGGAGGCCGCCTTCGAGCAGGAGGTGGCGCGCGGCGAGCCGATCCTCGAAGTCCGCGACCTGGTCAAGCACTTCCCGCTGACCAGGGGCGTGCTGTTCAAGAAGCAGGTCGGCGCGGTGAAGGCGGTCGACGGGGTCTCCTTCGACCTCATGCAGGGGGAGACGCTCGGCGTCGTCGGCGAGTCCGGCTGCGGCAAGTCGACGCTGGCCAAGGTGCTGATGAACCTGGAGCCGGCCACCGGCGGCTCGGTGCGCTACAAGGGCGAGGACATCACCCGGCTCTCCGGGGCCGGGCTGAAGGCGGTGCGGCGCAACATCCAGATGGTGTTCCAGGACCCGTACACCTCGCTCAACCCGCGGATGACGGTCGGCGACATCATCGGCGAGCCCTTCGAGATCCATCCGGAGGTGGCACCGAAGGGCGACCGCCGCACGGCCGTCCAGGACCTGCTGGACGTCGTCGGCCTCAACCCGGAGTACATCAACCGGTACCCGCACCAGTTCTCGGGCGGTCAGCGCCAGCGCATCGGCATCGCCCGCGGCCTGGCGCTCAAGCCGGAGATCATCATCTGCGACGAGCCGGTCTCGGCCCTGGACGTCTCGGTCCAGGCCCAGGTGATCAACCTCCTGGAGCAGCTCCAGAACGAGTTCAACCTGTCGTACATGTTCATCGCGCACGACCTCTCGATCGTCCGGCACATCTCCGACCGGGTCGGCGTGATGTACCTCGGCAAGCTGGTCGAGATCGGCAGCGACCGGGAGATCTACGACCACGCCACCCACCCGTACACCCAGGCGCTGCTCTCCGCCGTCCCGGTGCCCGACCCGACGGCGCGGGAGAACCGGGACCGGATCGTGCTGACCGGTGACGTGCCCTCGCCGGCCAACCCGCCGTCGGGCTGCCGCTTCCGCACCCGTTGCTGGAAGGCGCAGGAGCGGTGCGCGGTGGAGGTCCCGCTGCTGGCGGCGCCGGACTGGCTGAGTGGGGCGGCCGCCCATGAGTCGGCCTGCCACTTCGCGGCCGAGCGCGACCAGGCCGACGGCGACCAGGCCGAGCGCGACCAGGCCGACGGCGACCGGGCCGAGGGCGGGCCGGAAAGCGGTTGACACCGGGGCCCGGCCCCGTCACGGAGCGCGTCCTCCTCCCGGAGGGCGCGCTCCCGCCTTTTCCGTCCGGCGACCTGCGGTAATTCCTGTGGGGGGTGACGGCCGTCCTCGAAATAGATCATTACGCTTCGTAAAGATTCGAATACCGGTGCTATCGGTTCGTTATTCGGAAAACGGAGCACGTCATTCCGGGCGCGATATGGCGGAATTTGCCGAGTATTGTCACGGGTTGGTCCCGGCCTGTAATTGAAAAGAGATGTAGCGGCGATTCCACCGAAGGGGTCGGTTGATCGATAGTTGCTCTGCGCGTATCAGTGGTCACCTCGCCAGCTGTGCGGATCGGCCCTGAGATGTCGACCCCCGCCGTGCCCGGCACACCGGGTGGCGGGGCGCCGTTCGTTCGTAAGCCCCTAAAACGAGGAGCAGTTGAATGAGGCTCACCAAGACCATGCGCTGGACCGCGCTGGCGGCGTGCACCGCGCTCGCGATCTCCGCCTGCAGCACGAGCAGCGACAAGAAGTCCACGGACGGGGCGAACGGGTCGGGCAAGACGGGTGGCTCGATCAGTATCCAGTCGGGTGAGCCGCAGCACGGGCTGGTCCCGCAGAACACCGCGGAGTCCGAGGGCGCCCAGGTCCTGAACGCGCTGTTCGCGGGCCTGGTGGAGTACGACCACCAGACCAACGAGCCGAAGCTGCGCGTCGCGGAGTCGATCGAGTCCCCGGACAGCAAGGTCTGGACGATCAAGCTGAAGGACGGCTACACCTTCCACAACGGGGAGAAGGTCACCGCCCAGTCCTTCGTCGACGCCTGGAACTGGGGTGCCAACCAGGACAACGCGGCCGAGGGCCTGCCGTTCTTCGCCAAGATCGAGGGCTCCGAGGACCTCTCGCCGGGCAAGGACAAGAAGCCGGCCACCGACAAGCTCAAGGGCCTGAAGGTCGTCGACGAGAAGACCTTCACCGTCGCCCTGAGCGCGCCGTTCTCGCAGTTCAAGATCATGCTGGGCTACACCGCCTTCTACCCGCTGCCGAAGGCCTTCTTCCAGGACCCGAAGGCCTTCGAGGACGCCCCGATCGGCAACGGCCCGTTCCAGATGGACGGCAAGTGGCAGCACAACCAGCAGATCAAGCTGAAGCGCTACGACAACTTCCCGGCGTCGGACGGAAAGGCCAAGCTGGATTCCGTCACCTTCAAGATTTACGACAAGCTGGAAACGGCCTACAACGACCTCCGGGCCGACAACATCCAGATCACCAACAAGCTCCCGATCTCGGCGATGGCGACCGTCGCCCAGGAATTCGGTGACCGCTACATCTACAAGCCGGAGTCGGGCGTCGGCTTCATCGGCTTCCCGATCGCGACCAACCCGGCCGCGTACGGCAAGCCGGAGATCCGCAAGGCGATCTCGATGGCGATCGACCGCGAGTCGATCACCAAGAACATCTTCTCGGGCACCCGCATCCCGGCCGACGACTTCATCAGCCCGATCATTCCGGGCTACCGCAAGGGCGCCATGGGCGACGCGGCGAAGTTCGACCCGGCCAAGGCCAAGGAGCTCTTCGTCACGGCCGGCGGTGTCCCGAACAACACCATCGAGCTGGGCTACAACGCCGACGGCGGCCACAAGGAGTGGATCGAGGCGGTCGGCAACCAGCTGAAGAAGAACCTCGGCGTCGAGGTGACCTTCAAGCCCTTCGAGAAGTTCGGCAAGATCCTCGACGAGCTGGGCGCCAAGCAGTACTCCGGGGCCTTCCGGATGGCCTGGCAGATGGACTACCCGTCGATCGAGAACTACCTGCGGCCGATCTTCTCCAAGGTCGCCATCGAGAACGGCTCGAACTACGGCGGCTACGTCAACGAGCAGTTCGAGGGCCTGCTGGCGCAGGCCGACCAGGCGAAGACCCAGGAGGAGGGCCTGAAGCTGTACCAGCAGGCCGACGACGTCCTCATCAAGGACCTGCCGTACATCCCCGTCTACACCTACATGACCTCCGCGGCCTACACCAAGAAGGTCAAGAACGTGGTCGTGGACGCGCAGAACCGCATCGACCTGGCCAACGTCGAGCTGGCCTGACCGCCCCCCAGCCCGACCGGCGCGTCCTGACGGGCGGCACGGGTCACCCCCGTGCCGCCCGGCTCCGGCGTGCCCAGACCACGAGGAGACCGCATGGGCCGCTATGTGGTCCGCCGGATCATCCAGGCCATACCTGTGATCCTCGGCGCGACATTCCTGATCTACGCACTGGTCTTCCTGCTGCCTGGCGACCCCATCACGGCACTGGCCGGTGAGAAGCGGCAGGACCCCGCCGTCGTCCAGGTCCTGCGGGACCGGTACCACCTGGACGACCCGTTCTTCATCCAGTACTGGGACTATCTGACCGGCCTGTTCAAGGGCGACTTCGGCGAGGACTACCGGGGCAACCAGGTCGTCGACGTGATGCAGCGGGCCTTCCCCTACACCATCAACCTGGCGCTGGTGGCGCTGGCCATCGAGATGGTGGTGGGTGTCACCGCGGGCGTGGTCGCGGCCCTGCGGCGCGGCAGGTTCATCGACAACGTGGTGCTGATCTCGACCCTGATGGTCATCTCGATCCCGGTCTTCGTGATCGGCTTCGTGCTCCAGCTGCTCCTCGGGGTGAAGCTCAACACCGACTACGGCATCGACTTCTTCCCGGTCTCCTTCAACGAGGAGGCCGGTTTCCGGTCCTATCTGCTGCCCGGCTACGTGCTCGCCTCGACCTCCCTGGCGTACGTCGCCCGGCTCACCCGGACCAGCCTGATCGAGGTCATGCGGGCGGACTACGTCCGCACGGCGGTCGCCAAGGGCCTCAGTCCGCTGCGGGTGGTGGTGCGGCACGGTCTGCGCAACGCGCTGATCCCGATCGTCACCTTCCTGGGCATGGACCTCGGCGGCCTGATGGGCGGCGCGGTCATCACCGAGGGCATCTTCAACATCCCCGGGGTCGGACACCAGCTCTTCCAGTCCGTCTACCTGCGGGAACGCACCATCGTCGTGGGCATCGTGAGTGCCCTGGTGATGGTCTACCTGTTCGCCAACCTGGTGGTCGACCTGCTGTACGCCGTCCTGGACCCGAGGATCCGCTATGAGTGAGCCGACGAAGAGCGAGAACGCGAGCGGGGCGATCCCCGGGCAGCGCGGCAGCGGCAAGGGCGGCAGGAAGGGCAAGGGCGGCAAGGGCGGCGAGCGGGTCGCCAGCCTCTGGAGCGACGCCTGGGCGGACCTGCGCCGCAGCCCGCTGTTCCTGATCGGCGCGTTCCTGGTCGTCTTCATGGTGCTGCTCGCCGTCGTCCCGCAGCTGTTCACCGACGCCGACCCGCGCGCCGGCGGCTTCTGCAACCTGGCCGACTCGCTGAAGCGGCCCAGCGGCAGCCACTGGTTCGGCTTCGACGTCCAGGGCTGCGACATCTACACCCGCACCGTCTGGGGCGCCCGCAACTCGATCATCGTGGGCCTGGTGACCACCACCCTGGTGGTCCTGGTCGGCGGCACCCTGGGCCTGTGGGCCGGCTGGATCGGCGGTTTCGGCGACAGCGTGCTCTCCCGGGTCACCGAGATCTTCTTCGCCATCCCGCTGCTGCTCGGCGGCATGCTGATCATGTCCACCTGGGGCAAGGGCAACGCCTGGACGGTCTCCGCGGTGATGGCCGTGCTCGGCTGGCCGCAGATCTACCGGCTGATGCGTTCGGCGGTGCTGGCCAACAAGCACAACGACTACGTGGTGGCGGCCCGCGCGCTGGGCGCCGGTACCGGGCGGATCGTCAGCCGGCACATCCTGCCGAACGCGGTCGCCCCGGTGATCGTGGTCTCCACCATCAACCTGGGCGTCTACATCGGCGCCGAGGCGGCGCTGTCCTACCTGGGCATCGGCATCCAGTCCCCGGCGATCTCCTGGGGCCTGATGATCAGTGACGCCCAGTCCCGCTTCCTGAACGCCCCGCACGTCCTGCTCTTCCCGGCGATCGTGCTGAGCATCACCGTGCTGGCGTTCATCATGCTCGGCGACGCGGTGCGCGACGCCCTCGACCCGAAGCTGCGCTGAGGAGGGCCGCGGACCATGACTGACATGACCCAACCGGCGAAGGACGGCTCCGGCACGGGCCGGGACGCGGTGGAGGTGCTGGGGGCGCGCCGGGAGAGCCTGGTGCCCGGCACCCCGCTGCTGGAGGTCGACGACCTGCACATCGAGTTCCACACCCGGGACGGCGTCGCCAAGGCCGTCAACGGGGTGAGCTACTCGGTGTCGGCCGGGGAGACGCTGGCGGTGCTCGGCGAGTCCGGCTCCGGCAAGTCGGTGACCGCGCAGGCGATCATGGGCATCCTCGACATGCCCCCGGGGCGGATCACCGCGGGCTCGATCCGGTTCCGGGGCGAGGACCTGCTCACCATGAGCCCCAGGGCCCGGCGGTCGGTGCGCGGGCGGAAGATCGCGATGATCTTCCAGGACGCGCTCTCCTCGCTCAACCCGGTGCTCAGCGTCGGCTACCAGCTCGGCGAGATGTTCCGGGTGCACCAGGGCGCCGGCCGCAAGGAGGCCAAGGCGAAGGCCGTCGAGCTGATGGAGCGGGTGCGGATCCCGGCGGCCCGGCAGCGGGTCGACGACTATCCGCACCAGTTCTCCGGCGGCATGCGCCAGCGCATCATGATCGCCATGGCGCTGGCCCTGGAGCCGGACCTGATCATCGCGGACGAGCCGACCACCGCGCTGGACGTCACCGTGCAGGCCCAGGTGATGGACCTGCTCGCCGAACTCCAGGCCGAGTTCAACATGGGCCTGATCCTGATCACCCACGACCTGGGCGTGGTCGCCGACGTCGCGGACAAGATCGCGGTGATGTACGCGGGCCGGATCGTCGAGACCGCTCCCGTGCACGACCTGTACGCGCGCCCGGCCCACCCGTACACCAAGGGCCTGCTCAACTCGATCCCCCGGCTGGACCAGAAGGGCCAGAACCTCTACGCCATCCAGGGCCTGCCGCCGAGCCTGCTGCGGATCCCGGACGGCTGCGCGTTCAACCCGCGCTGCGACCGGGCCCAGGACGTCTGCCGCACCGAACTCCCGCGCCTGGTGGCGGTGCTGGACGCCCAGGGGGCCGATCTGCCGGGCCGGCGCAGCGCCTGCCACTTCTGGAAGGAGACCCTCCATGGCTGAGCCCATCCTGGAGGTCAGGGACCTGGTCAAGCACTACCCGCTCACCCAGGGGATCGTCTTCAAGCGGCAGGTCGGCGCCGTGCGGGCGGTGGACGGCGTCTCCTTCCGGCTGGCGAAGGGGGAGACGCTGGGCATCGTCGGCGAGTCCGGCTGCGGCAAGTCGACGCTGGCCAAGGTGCTGATGAACCTGGAGAAGGCCACCTCCGGCGAGGTGCGGTTCAAGGGCGAGGACATCACCCGGCTCTCCGGGGCCGGGCTGAAGGCGGTGCGGCGCAACATCCAGATGGTGTTCCAGGACCCGTACACCTCGCTCAACCCGCGGATGACGGTCGGCGACATCATCGGCGAGCCCTTCGAGATCCATCCGGAGGTGGCTCCCAAGGGCGACCGCCGCAGGGCCGTCCAGGACCTGCTGGACGTCGTCGGCCTCAACCCCGAGTACATCAACCGCTATCCGCACCAGTTCTCCGGCGGTCAGCGCCAGCGCATCGGCATCGCCCGCGGCCTGGCGCTCAAGCCGGAGATCATCATCTGCGACGAGCCGGTCTCGGCCCTGGACGTCTCGGTCCAGGCCCAGGTGATCAACCTCCTGGAGCAGCTCCAGAACGACTTCCAGCTCTCCTACATGTTCATCGCCCACGACCTCTCGATCGTCCGGCACATCTCCGACCGCGTCGGCGTGATGTACCTCGGCACGATGGTCGAGATCGGGACGGAGGAGCAGATCTACTCCCACCCGACCCATCCGTACACCCAGGCGCTGCTCTCCGCCGTCCCGGTGCCCGACCCGACCGGACGCGAGCAGCGCGAGCGGATCCTGCTCAGCGGCGACATCCCCTCGCCGGCCAACCCGCCGTCGGGCTGCCGCTTCCGCACCCGCTGCTGGAAGGCGGAGGAGCGCTGCTCGACCGAGGTCCCGCTGCTGGCCGTGCCGTCGGCGCTGAGCGGGCCGGCCGCGCACGAGTCGGCCTGCCACTTCGCGGAGGTGCGGGACGTGATCGGCGCGGGCTGAGCGCGCGCGGGCCGGTCCCGCGGGGCCCCGGAGTCGTCACGGGCTCCGGGGCCCCCGCCGTGCGCGGCGAAACGTCACTTCAGATAGCCGACGTTCTCCCAGACGATGTCGGACAGCCCCTGGGCACCGATGTTGGCGAGGTCGGTGCGGGCGCCGAAGAGCTGCGGGCGCTGGTAGAGCGGCAGCATCCCGGCCACCTTCCACAGCTCCCCGTCGGCCTGGTTGATGGCCTCGAAGGCGCCGGCCGCGTCGGTCGCCGCACCCGCCCGGTCGAACGCGGCGTCCACCGCCGGGCTGCCGGCCTGGGAGTGGTTGGTACCGCCGTTGGTGGCGAAGTTGGTCCGGTTGCCGCTGGCCGGGAACGGCGTGCCCAGCAGCGAGTAGGCGGCGATGTCGAAGTCCCGCCGGTTGACGTACTTGTCGAAGAAGTCGTTGGGGCTGGCGGTGACGGTGGTGACCTTGATCCCGACGTCCTTGAGCATGCCGGTGGTGACGGCGGCCTCGTTCTGGGCCTGGGTGACGCCGGCCGGGATGACCATCCGCAGGTTGAGCTCCTTGCCGTCCTTGCGGCGGACGTCGCCGTCGAGCTTCCAGCCGGCCGCGTCGAGCTTGCGGACGGCCTCGGCCGGGTCGTAGCGGCTGAGGCCCAGGGAGTTGTCCCGGTAGGCGTTCTGGTTGGCCACCAGCAGGTGGTTGTTGAGGGTGACGGTGGGCCAGTCGAGCCCGGCCAGGTCGGAGCGGGTGATGGCGTCCCGGTTGATCGCCTGGAACAGCGCCTGGCGCACGGTCGGGTCGGTGAGCCCGGGGCTGCGGCTGTTCAGCGTGAACTGCCGGAAGTCGGGCCCGCCGGCCCGTCGGACGGCGGCGCCCGGGGTGCTGCGGATCAGCTGGTAGCCGGCCACGTCCGGGCCGTTGTTGAACAGGTCCAGCTCGCCCTTGTTGAAGGCGGCGGCCATCGTATTGGGCACCATGGCGCGGAAGACGATCCGGTCCAGCAGCGGCTTCTCGCCCCACCAGGCCGGGTCGGCGACCAGGGTGACGGTCAGCGCGGCCCGGTCCATCTTCTCCACCTTGAACGGGCCGGCGGTGACCGGGATGGCGTCCAGGTAGGAGGTGTTGAACAACTCGGGCGTGGCGACCCGGCTCGCCGGCAGCAGCGGGGCGTTGGCGGCGCCGTTGAACATCGACTGCCACTCGGAGTACGGCCGCTCGAAGGTCATCACGGCCTGGTAGTCGTCCTTGCCGCGCTCGACCGCCGAGACCTGCTCGAAGCCGGTGCTGCTGGCCGCCCGGTACGCCGGGTCCTTGCCGTTCAGCGCCCGCCAGTTGGCCTCGATGTCGCGCCAGGTGATCGGCGTGCCGTCGGACCAGCGCGCCTTGGGGTTCAGCGTCCAGACCACGACCTGCCGGCCGTCCCGCTGTTCGGCGTGCGCGTCCTGCAGGTAGGCGGGGTTGGGGGTCTGGGTGCCGGCCGCGTCGGAGCGGAAGAAGGTCGGCAGCAGCGGCTTGCTGACGGCGATGGTGGAGGACTCGCCTCCGTCGGTCTGGATCGGCGACCACTGGCTGGAGTACTGCGGGATCGCCACCCGCAGGGTGCCGCCCTGGCGCAGCTCGGCGCGGTCGTGCGGATTGATGTCGACGGCGGTGAGCTTGGGGCTCTCGACCGCGCTCGGGAGGGCGCGGGCGCCGCCGTCGGAGCCGCCGACGGGGGCGCAGGAACAGAGCGACAGCGACAGCGAGACGGCGGTGAGGCCGGCGAGCAGGGCCGTGCGGCGGTACAGGGGGCGGCCCATGGTGGTTCTCCCGGGGCGGACGCGGCGGATGACAGGCGACACATCTTGCTGACCCGGGAGCGGCGTTGTCGAGGGGCGGGCCCGGATCCGGGCCCGCCCCCCGATAACGGTTCGGTCAGACCGGGAACTTGAAGGTGCGGTCCCGGTCGCCGGTCTTGTCGAGCAGCGCGGTGATCTGGTCCGCGACGTCCTGCGTGGTGATCGTGACCAGCTGGCCGTTCTTCTTGGTCTTCACCTTGTCGAAGCCGGCGGCCGCCAGCTGGCGGCCGAGCGCGTCGAGGTCCCACTTGGGCACGAACTTGCCGTTGGCGTCCGGGACGAGGGTGAGGGCCGCGGCCGCGGTCTTCGGCCCGAAGTCGAACTTCTTGGCGCCGGCCGTGATGTGGATCTGGCCGTTCACCACGGACTTGCCGAGGGTGTCCGCCGCGCCCTGGAGGGCCTGTGCGGAGGTCTTCGGCTGGGCGGCGGTCACCGCCAGCGCGACGGGCTGCTCGGACTTGCCCGCGGCGCGGTCGCGGTAGGCCGCGTCGACCAGGTCGACGGCGGCGGCCGAGTCCACCGCCTGCCCGGCCTTGCCGGGGACGACGACGGCCTCGCCGGTCTCGGAGAACTTGACGTAGCCCTCCTGCAGGCCCTGGCCGCTGCCGCCGGCCAGCGCCTCCAGCGCGGACTTGAGCTTGGCCCGGTCGACCTTGACCTCCGGCGGCACCGCCTTCTCGTCGCCCTTGAGCGACTTGAGGACGTCCATCGGGTTATAGGAGTGCTGGGCGAGCTTGTCCACGGTGGCGGTGGTGTCGAAGGCGAGCCCGGCGGCGGTCGGGTCGAGGTCCACGGTCTGCTCGCCGACCTTCAGCTTGACCGGCTGCTGGCCGGCCTTGCCGATGCTCTCGTCGAGCTGGTGGATGGCCTGGTCGCGGCTGCTGCCGCCGATGTCCGTGCCGAGCACCACCGTGCCCTTGGGGACGTCGGACTGGTTCAGCATCAGCCCGGTGCCGTAGGCGGCGGCGCCGAGGAAACCCACCCCGGCGACGGCGTAGGTGGCGAGCTTGACCAGCTTCTTGGCGGCGCTCGGCCTGGGCTTGGGGGCCGGTGCGGGCTTGGCGGCGGCGGGCGCCGGCTTCGGGCCGGACGGGCCGTCCGCCGCGGGGGCGGTGGCGGCGGCCGGGGCGGCGGGCACGCTCTCGGGGTCGAAGGGGGCGGCGGCGGGCTCGCCCTGGCGGCCGGGGGCGCCGGGGAACAGGCCGCCGGGGGCCGGGGCGCCGTTCGGGCCGCCGGCGGCCGGGCGCTGGGCGGCGAACGGGTCGGCACCGGCCGGGGCACCGGGGAAGAGACCGGGCTGGGCGGCGGCGTCCGGGGCGGCGGGGCCGGTGGGCGCGCCGGGTATGGGCGCGGCCGGGGCGTCGTCGCGGATCGGGGCGAAGCCGTCGACCGAGGTGTCCTCGGGGCTCGGCGCGCCGGGCCCGCCGGGGGCCGGGGGCCGCTGGACGGCGAACGGGTCGACGGGCGCGAAGGGGGCGGCCGGGGCCGGCGCGGCGAACTGCTCGGTGGGGGAGTCGGTGTAGACGCCGGCCTCGTCGGCGGGCAGCTCGGGCGCGGCGCCGTACGGGGAGGCGGGCGCGCCGGTCGGCTGCGGTGCGGACGGCTGGGCCTGCGGGGGCACCCGGCGGCCGTTGGCGACGGCCGCACCGGGGGCGGCCGCGGCGGGGCGCCCGGTCCGCGGGTTCTCCGGCTGCGGGCGGGGAGCACCGCCCGCCCGGGCGGCGGCGCGCTGCGGGCCGGCCGGGGCCGGGGCGGCCGGTGCGCCACCGGCGGCCGGGGTGGCGGTCGGCTCCGGGGCGGTGCCCTCGGTGGCCGGGGCCTTCTTCTGGCGCGGGCGGAACCACGCGCCGGTCGACTCGGCCTCGGAGGTGGCCGGTGGGATCTGCCACTCCGGCGGCAGGTGCGGCGGGGCGCCGCGGGTGCCGCCGTCCATCACGCCGAGCACCGGGGAGGCGGGCGCGGCGGAGCGGTGCCGGGGGCCGGCCGGCTCGGCGGCGGGCGCCGGGGTGTCCTCGTCGCCGCCGTCCTCGTTCTTGACGGTGCTGCGGACCACCACCGGCGGGATCGGGCGCGAGCCGGGGATGTTGATCCGGACCCGGGTGGTGAGGGTGGTCTCGGTCTTCGGGCCCTCGTCCTCGCCCTCCGGAGCCGAGCCCTTGGCGGCGCCGGCGCCGCCCGTGCGGTCGCCGCCGGGGAAGCCCGGTGTGCCGTAGGGCGGGGTGCCCGACGGGTAGGCGTCCGGGCCCGTGCGCCGAGGCGTCGGGTGGGCGTTGTCAGATTCGCGGCTGCTCAATGCTGCTCTGCTCCGGGTTCGCGGGCCGGCCGTGCGGCGCGACCGCGGTTCGTCTGCGCCGGGCCTGGCGGGCGGCGTCGGGTACGGCGTTCTGCGGCACCACCATACTGGGAAGAACCGACCGGTGAACCGGTTCGGAGAGATCCCGATACGTCCGGTTCCTCCGGTATGAGAGTACGACCGGGCGGTGCTGACTGCTCGTCGTACCGGCCACCGTACGCGGTTGCCCGCCGGGGTCAGCGCGGTGGGCCGGTCACTCCGGGGAACCAGCCGGCGCGGGTGGGCAGGGTGGCGCAGATCACGCACAGGATCGAGCCGGCGAACAGCCAGCCGAGCGAGGTGGCGTTGGTCCAGAGCACGTTGTCCCCCTCAGGGCGGGGGACCATCACCATCAGCAGCGCCAGGAACCAGCCGGCCGCCGGGACGCCCGCGCCGAGCCGGGTGCCGGTCACCCGCAGGCCGCCGTAGAAGGTGGCGGCGGTGGCGGCGAGCGCCAGCAGGACCCCCACGGGGGGCCACAGGGCCTGCACGAACGCTCCGCAGACCGACACTGCGAAGCCCAGCGGGAAGAGCAGGACGTAGGCCGTGATCCGTACGGCGCGCGGGGGCTGGGGCTCCTTCAGCCGCTCGTCCCGGGTGCCGAGGACGGCCGCGGGGATCGAGCGGCGCGCGGGCCGCTCGGGGGCGGGCGAGGTCATCGGGCACGCTCCTCGGAGGTCGCGTCGGGGCCGGTCTCCAGACCGGCGAACAGGTCGTCCTCCGGCAGCCGCGGCCCGGCCTGGCCGTGCACAAGCTGGTAGTACTCGGTGACGAGCAGCGGCTGGCCCAGGTGGTTGGAGAGCGCGAAGAACGCGCCGGTGGGGTCCACGGTGATCTGGGTGGCGTGCGCGGCCATCGCGGCGGCCTTGCGGCCGGCGTACGTGGCGCCGTCCAGCGCCGTGGTGACCAGCTCGTCGTCCACCACCCCGGGGACGTCCGCCGGCTCGGCCACGCCCGGGAACGGCGCCTTCTCGGCGGTCTCGGCGAGGGCCCGTTCGAGCACCGACCGGGGCACCCGGTTCCAGTACACCTTGGCGATCCGCCAGGCCGGACCCAGCTCGGGCCGGTACGCCGGGTCGGCGGCCAGCTCGTGGGCGCGCGTCGCGACCCGGTGCGCCTGGATGTGGTCGGGGTGCCCGTAGCCGCCGTGCTCGTCGTAGGTGACCAGCACCTGCGGGCGCACCTCGCGGACCACGGCCACCAGCCGGCCGGCCGCCTCGTCCACGTCGGCCCGCCAGAAGCAGCCGGGCACGTCGTTGTCGGGCACGCCCATCATCCCGGAGTCGCGGTAGCGGCCCGGGCCGCCGAGGAAGCGGACGTCGGTGACCCCGAGCGCGGCCATCGCCTCCGTCAGCTCGCCGATCCGGTACGCGCCGAGCCGGTCCTCCCGATCCGCCGTCAGATGGGCCAGCTCCGGCGGGATCACCTCGCCGCCCTCGCCGAGGGTGCAGGTCACCAGGGTCACCTGGGCGCCCTCGGCGGCGTACCGGGCCATCGTGGCGCCGTTGTTGATCGACTCGTCGTCGGGGTGCGCGTGCACCAGGAGCAGGCGGCGGCCGGTAGTGGCGGTCATGGGAGGAAGCCTAACGACCGGCGCGCCGCCCGGTGACCGCACGCGGCGGGTCAGAGCCGCAGGCCGTTGATCATTCCGGCGAGGTTGCTGGTGACCTGGCTGATCGAGGGGGCGATGGAGCTGGACGCCAGGTAGAAGCCGAGCAGCGCGCAGACGATCGCGTGCGCGAGCTTCAGGCCGGAGCGGCGGATCAGCACCACCACGATGACCAGCATCAGCATGGCGGCGGAGATGGACAGGGCCATGGCGGCTCACACTCCTCGGGGCCTGGCGAGCACTCGTGCACCAGTCATACCCGAAGAGTGAGGTCTCCATGACGCTGGGTGAGTCCGCATGCCCCGGGGCACGGTCGCACTCGTGGGGCGCATGGGCCGGTCGGAGGGGGTGCGGAGCCCGTCCGGGCGTACTTGCGGCCGATGCTCCGAACGAGTGATCACCATCCGCCCACCCCGGGTCGTAGGGTCTGGTGCCATGACCTCCACCCCTGCGGACACCTTCCCGCGGCAGTACGCGCGCACCCTGCGCTACACCGTCGGCGCCCCCCGGTCGTTCTCCGTCGCACCCGACGGCTCCCGGGTCGTCTTCCTGCGCTCGCTCCCCCAGTCTTCGGCCGGGGGGACCCCCAAGGGCAGCGGCCGCGCCAACCTGCTCTGGACCCTCGACACCGCCACCGGTGAGGAGCGGATCGCCGCCGACCCGGTCGTGCTGCTCGGCGGCGGCGAGGAGGACCTCTCCCCGGCCGAGAAGGCCCGCCGCGAGCGCAGCCGCGAGGGCTCGGCGGGCATCGTCGGCTACGCCCTGGACGGCGCCGGCCGGCTCGCCGCCTTCGCCCTGTCCGGCCGGCTGTTCGTCGCCGACCTGGTCGCCGGCACCGCCACCGAGCTGCCCGCCGAGGGCCCGCTGCTCGACCCGCGCCCCTCCCCGGACGGCACCCACGTCGCGTACGCCACCACCTCCGGCGAGCTGCGGCTCATCCGGGTCGACGGCACCGGCGACCGCGCCCTCGCCCGGCCGGACGGGCCGAACGTGACGTGGGGCCAGGCCGAGTTCATCGCCCAGGAGGAGATGGGCCGCGACCGCGGCCACTGGTGGTCCCCGGACGGCGATCGGCTGCTCGTCGAGCGGGCCGACGACACCCCGGTCCACCGCTGGTGGATCGCCGACCCGGCCAACCCGGACCGCGAGCCCGCCGAGGTCGCCTACCCGGCCGCCGGCACCGCCGACGCCGAGGTCGGCCTCTGGCTGTTCGGCCTGGACGGCACCCGCACCGAGGTCGTCTGGGACCGCGAGGCCTTCCCCTACCTGGCCCGGGCGCACTGGTCGAAGGGCGGCGTGCCGCTGCTGCTCGTCCAGTCCCGCGACCAGCGCGTCCAGCGGACCCTCGGCCTGGACGTCGCCACCGGCGCCACCGAGGTGCTGCACGAGGAGCGCGACGACGTCTGGCTGGAGCTGTTCCAGGGCGTCCCGGCCTGGACCCCGGACGGCCGGCTGGTGCGGATCTCCGACGAGTCCGGCGCGCGGTCGCTGGTCATCGGCGACCACACCGCCACCGGGCCCGACCTGCATCTGCGCTCGGTGCTCGCGGTCACCGCCGAGGAGGTCTTCTTCACCGCCTCCGGCGGCGCCGCCGAGACCGACCCCGAGCCCGGCTGGGTCGCCGTCGGCCGGATCAGCCACGACGGCAAGCGGCTCTCCTGGGAGTCCGCGAACGGCCGCCCGTTCACCTCCGTCACCACCGCCGTGCACGCGGCCGGCGTCACCGTGCGGGCCACCGCCGAGCCCGACCTGCCCGGCACCCTGGTGCAGGTCGCCCGGGACCTGCCGGAGGGCGTCGTGGTGGACGACGTCGCCGTGATCGCCTCGTACGCCGAGACCCCGGTGATCACCGCCCGCCCGGTGTTCCGCTTCGCCGGCGAGCGGCGCATCCCCGCCGCGGTCTTCCTGCCCACCGGCTACGACCGCGGGCGGGACGGCCTGCTGCCGGTGCTGATGGACCCCTACGGCGGCCCGCACGGCCAGCGCGTCGTCCAGGCCCACAACCCGCACCTCAACTCGCAGTGGTTCGCCGACCAGGGCTTCGCGGTCGTCGTCGCCGACGGCCGCGGCACCCCCGGGCGCGGGCCGGCCTGGGAGAAGTCGATCCACCACGACTTCGCCGGGGCCACCCTGGACGACCAGGCCGACGCGCTGCGGGCGCTCGCCGAGGAGTTCCCGCTCGACCTCGGCCGGGTCGCCATCCGCGGCTGGTCGTACGGCGGCTACCTCGCCGCGCTCGCCGTGCTGCGCCGCCCCGACGTCTTCCACGCGGCGGTCGCGGGCGCGCCGGTCACCGACTGGCGGCTGTACGACACCCACTACACCGAGCGCTACCTGGGCCACCCGGCCGAGCACCCCGAGGTGTACGACGCCAACTCGCTGACCGGCTACGCGGCCGGCCTGGAGCGCCCGCTGATGATCATCCACGGGCTCGCCGACGACAACGTGGTGGCCGCGCACACCCTGCGGCTGTCCTCGGCGCTGCTCGCCGCCGGGCGCCCGCACACCGTGCTGCCGCTCTCCGGCGTCACCCACATGACGCCGCAGGAGGAGGTCGCGGAGAACCTGCTGCTGCTCCAGGTCGACTTCGTGAAGAAGTCGCTCGGGATCTGACGGCGGTCCGTGCGTTGGGCCTTTAAATCCTGATTGCGAAAGCACCTAGGCGGGCACGGCCCCCCCACCCCCGCCCCGCGGGCCCCCGAGTGGGGCAACCCCGGCCCCCCAGGGAGGGCCCCGGCCCAGGGGGGGGGGGAATTAGC